>CAYWGW010000011.1:0-28474 GCA_964457385.1 uncultured Spirochaetaceae bacterium | reverse complement strand
GTCGGTCGCGAAGCATTCGGCGGGCCGTGCCTCGCTGGCACCGTGGCGATGAATCCAATGGGGCACGCCGTCGACCGTGATCGGTCGGAGGCAGTCGTGGAGCGTATCGGTGAGCGTCGTCGCCTGCAGATCGGGCCGTCCGAGTACGCTCCGAAGGGCCTCGATGACGACGTGTTGAAGCCAGGCGCGGTTGGCCAGGCCATAGTTGCAGACCATCGCCATCAGCGAGAGGAATCGGCCGTGGGCCTCGTCGTCCGGCTCGATGCCGAGATGGACGTCCCCCGGCGCGCAGAAGCGCGCGGCCCGCTTCGAATCGAGAAAGCGGCAATGATAGGCCCATCGATCCGACTCGAAGCGGTCGGTTTCGCGGGCCTTGGCGTAGGGCGTCGGCTGGAAGTACTGGGCCGCCAGCGAGGCGGGGCTTCCGTCGTGGATCATGAGCAGGATCTGGCCGACTTCGACGCCGGCCGCAGCGGCGCATTCCCGGTCGAGCAGTCGGTCGACGACCTGCAGCTCGATGAAGTGGTTGCCCGCCTCGAGAATGCCGAAGTCGTAGAGGCCCTGCTCGAAGAGGTAGTCGGGAAGGATGCGCCGGGCTCCAGCCGGCGAATCAGTTTGCGTTTCGAAGCGTCCCCCGCCTTCGATCCGCCCGGTCGGTTCCGCCAGATCCAGCCGCTCGGCGAGCCAGGGCACGCCACCGCGCAGGATCGAAAGCAGATCCTCGTCCCGGAGTCGGCGGCGGAGGAGAGCGGGCGAGTCCTCGCCGTAGATCGGGACGCGCAGCGCCAACTCCCGCAGCACCTCGTCGAGCCGCTCCGGGCTGCAATCCGAGATCTGGAGGTCGATTCTCGAGACGCGTACGCCGCTGCCGTTGGCCGCCGGTAGGGCCGCCGGCACGATCGTGCCACGCGTCGCGACGACGAGGCCCGTCGGCGAAATCCGCTCGGCCTTGCGCGAGACGTCGGGCAACACGACGATCGGCGATGCGACCCCGTCCACCTGCCCCAGCGCCTCCAGCGCACGCCGCAGCTGCGGATCGTCGAACGTGTCGGCGTCCGTGTAGTAGCTTGCTTCGACGCCTCCTGCGAGCTTCGCGACGTGCGGAAGACTGATCATGGTCCTTCGCCTATCGGCAGCACATGGGAAGAAGCGAGGTTCAGATCACTGGAATCGAGGAAGAAAAGCGAAAACCCGGTCCATGCCCGATGCTGCTCGGGGATTCTCCCGAGAGCGGTCTCCGGGCTGCGATCCGATTCAGCGCCGGGCTTCGTCGAGGCTCTTGACCGCTTCGTAGACGGAGACCTCTTCTTCACCGGCGAAGAACCGGATCTTGCGCTGCATGAGCAGGGCGATTCGTGCATCGACGGACAACGCAACGAACTCCGCGATCGACATCGGGTTGTAGCTGTCCCCCAGCTTTCGCACGAGGATCGCGTCGAAACAGAGCTTGTGGAGCGCGAGTTCCGGCACGTTCAATTGCCCCCGAGAAGGGCGCGCAACATCTCCGGGTCCAGATCCTCCTGCTCGGGCATCGGTGCAGCCTCGACCGGGCGGCGATTTCCCGTCAGGTCGACTCCGTGGCGCTCCTGATCTGGAGACAGCCGAAGACCGACCGTGGCCCGAATCACGGAGAACGTCAGAAAGGCGAGACCGCCAGACCACGCCAGGCAGGCGATGACGCCCGTCGCCTGCACGGCCAGCTGGCCCAGGCGTCCGCCAGCGAGGAGATCCAGGGGGGCGACCCACGCGACCGCGAGCGTGCCCCAGATGCCGCAGAATCCGTGGACGGCGACGGCGCCGACGGGATCGTCGACACGAGCACGATGCAGCAGGAAGTCGAAGGCAACATTGTGGACCAGCCCGGCGATCGCACCGATGCCGACCGCCTGAAGGGGTGAGGCGAGGTCGCATGAGGCGGTGATCGCGACGAGGCCCCCGACCGAACCACCGAGCAGCTTCACACCGAGATCCCGACCCTGCTGTCGGGCCCGGCCATGCACGAGCGCGACGACGGCGCCGGCCGCACCGGCGAGGTTGGTGTTGAGGACGATCGAACCGACGCTCGCGTCGAACGCGAGCGTGCTGCCCCCGTTGAAGCCCCACCAGCCGATCCACAGCAACAGCACACCGAGTGTCGCCATCTGGATGCTGTTCGTCGTCAATGGCTGGGCTCTGCCCTCGACGTCGAAACGACCCTGGCGGGGACCGACCATGAGGGCCCCGACGAGCGCGAACCAGGCGCCGGTCGAGTGAACGACCGTGGACCCGGCGAAATCGATGAAACCCAGGGAAGCGAGCCACGGCCCGTTCGATGGGTCGAGGAGTCCGCCCCAGACCCAGTGACCGAACACCGGATAGACGAGAACGGCCATGACCGCCGTCGATCCCAGGTAGGCGACGAAGCTCGCGCGACCGGCGATCGCCCCCGACACGATCGTCGCGGCGGTTCCGGCAAAAACGAGCTGGAAGAGAAAGAAGACCTCGACGCTCCCGATCGGGCCTTCGATCCTGCTGAGCCCCGCGAGCCCGAAGAGGCTCGTCCCGAAGAGACCCCGCGCCGACTCCCCGAACATCAGACCGAATCCGACGGCAAAGAAGAGAAGGTTCGTGAGGACCCAGTCGACCAGGTTCTTGAGAGCCACCATCTCCGCATGGCGCTCCCGCACGAGGCCCGACTCGAGGCAGAGGAACCCGCCCTGCATCAACAGGACGAGAAACGCAGCGACCATGACCCAGAGGCTGTCGAGATCCATGGGGAATGCTTCGGACCCTGATCCGGCCGAGTTGACGTCGATGACCCGCACTTTTCGGAGAAAACGAAGTCGAACGAGAAGGATTCCGCTCGCCCGGGCGGGCTTCGGCACGCGATCGGTTGCTCGTGGCGGTGCAGAAAACGATGACGCAAGCTTTCTCGATGGCTTTCGATCTCGATTCCCATGGCCCCGAATGGCGCCCGGCCTTCGAGGCGGTCGCAGCGACGGTGGGGGGGCGCGTCGTCTCCGTGGAGCGGCAGGCGCGCTGGCGTCCGGTCTTCTGGGTCGGGGTGGAGCGGCCGGGGGGCGAGTTGGTGCCCGTCTGCTTTCGGGGGGCGCGAACCGAGCAGGGCGAGGCGAATACGATTCGGCACGAGTACGACTGCCTGCGCGTGCTCGAGAAGCATGGGATTCCCGTGCCGAAGATCTACGGCTACTGCGAGAAGCCCGAGGGCGTCATCATGCAGAAGGTGCCCGGGCGGCCCGATCTCGCCACTGCGGACAGCCCGGAGGCCTTCGAATCCGCTCGCGATCAGTTCATCGAGACGCTGGCGCGGATCCACTCGCTTCTACCACGCGATCCGATTCGTGCTCACCACGCCGCTCGGGACCGGTGCACTTCTCGCCCGTCCGAACGTGGCCGTCGAGTACGTCCAGTATTGGACCTGGTACCTCGTCTACGCCCGCTCGCCTATCTCGTCCGGCGGCTGAAACGCGAGGAGGCGATCCTCGCACCGGCGCAGCGCGACCTCGTGGGTGCGCGGATGCAGCGCCTCCGGCTCGACTGCCTCTGAATTGACTGAGAATGCCGGCGCCTCACGCGCACGGCGGACGGTTCGCAGACCCCCAGAGACGGAGTCCCAAGACCTCATGATGCATTCGGATGGCCGCTCCCTTCGCAACCCGCTGCTTTTGCGCCACTGCCATCGAGCCGTCTCGAGGCACTCGGCGTGGGTCGTCGTCGGATCCGTCGCCGCAATGGTCGCACTCGCGGGCTGCGCGCCGCTCGCCGGGGAGCCCGCGTCGACGGTCGATCCGATTGCACCCTTCACGATTGCGATGATTCCCGACACCCAGAACTACGTCGACTACACGCATCAGAAGGACGAGGGCTTCGCCCTCGATGCCAGCGGGCTCTTCATCGCCCAGATGCGATGGATCGCTGAGCGCGCGCGTTCGCGCGGAGGCGACATCGCCTTCGTCGCCGCGGTCGGCGACGTCTGGCAGCATCAATCGAAGGAAGTCGACCCGGCCCATGCGAAGCGGGGCCTCGGCCGTATCGACAACCCCTTCTTCGGCGACCATTTCGCGCCGACGGAGAAGGTACGGGAGGTCGAGATCCCGAAAGCCGTCGAAGGCTATCGGCTGATCAGCGAGGCGGGGCTGCCCTTCGGCGTCGCGCCCGGCAATCACGACTACGACGCGATGTGGAGCGTCGAGGGTTATCCGCCGAACCTCCAGAAGCCGCGCTCCGAGCTCCGTTTCACGCCCGAGGACGTCGGGATGCTCCACATCGGTGGCCTCGACGGCTTCCGCTCCGTCTTCGGCGCCAGCTCCGATCTCTTCGCCGGCCGCGATTGGTACGTCGACAGCTTCCGCGGCGGCGCCAACAGCGCCCAGACCTTCACGGCAGGTGGCTATCGTTTCCTGCACATCGCGATCCAGATGCAGGCCGACGACGCCGTCCTCGCCTGGGTCGAGTCCGTGCTCGTCGCACATCCCGGGTTGCCGACGATCCTGACCACCCACGACTACCTGAACCCCCGCGGCGAGCGCGGACCCAATCCCATCGTCGACCTCGATCGCGTCGACCCCGACGAGCACAACAGCGCCGAGGAGCTCTGGCAGAAGCTGATCGCCCGCCAGGACCAGATCTTCCTCGTCCTTTGCGGCCATCATCATGGCCAGGCCTTGCGAAGCGAGCCGAACGATGCGGGCCACTCCGTCCATCAGATCCTGGCCGACTATCAAGACCGCGGGCAGGTGGGTCTCGACGCCGGCCAGCCCCGGGAGCCCTACCGCGGCCGTCCGGTGGGGATCGGCGACGGCTGGCTGCGGCTGCTCGAGTTCGACCTCGCGGGCGCCGAGCCAGGCATCCGCGTGCGCACCTACTCGACCCACTACCAGACGCTCTCGAGCGAGCTCGCGACGTACGCGGAGTGGTACCGCGAGCAGGAACAGCCCGGAATGACCGACGCGGAGTTTCATGCCGCGGAGGAGTTCACGCTGGAGCTGTCGGATTTCCGGGAACGATTCGGGGAGCCGTTCGCGAACTGATCGAGGTGGGCGAGCTCATTCGGATCCGATGCCGAGCTCCAGGGCTCGCGCTGTGGCGGTCTCCCGGCGTCGTCCCCGCACCGCGCGGTCCGTCCACTCGATCGCGTTTCGCTAACGAATGTATCCGAGCGCCCGGAGCTGCTCGACATGGCGTGGATCGACCTCGGGAGCGCGCTCGGCACCGCGCGGAACGGGACGCAGGCCGACCATCCCCAGCATCAGCCGCGAATCCTCGGCGGGCCGGACGCGAAGGCGAAGACGCTCGCCCTCGACCTCGACGGGACCGAGCGGAACGAAGCCCATCGCGCCTGCCGCGAGGTTCTCGAACGCGGGTCCCCGCGCCAGCTTCGGCGCCTCGGCATCGAGGGCGATCTCCGCGGTGCCACGCATCAACAGCGAGACCTCGTAGCGCCCGTTCGGGAGGGGGAAGGAGAGCTCGGTGCCTTCTGCCGTCTCGCCTCCCAGGAGCCAGCTCTCGGTTCCTTGCTTCATCCGGACCCAATCGTGGGTCTGGATCGTGCGCGAGAGGTCCTCGAGGCTCGCCGAAGCCGGCAAGGTGGCGTGGGGCGCGGAGACTTCGACGTGTTGCATCGCGATCGCGAAGGGCAGCTCCAGCGGCTCTTGCCGCTTCGCCGACACGAAGCGGTGATGGAGCGAAGTGAGGTCGTTGCGGTAGCGCGCGAGCAGATCCCCGACTACATCCGGACGTTCCGACCACAGATCGACACGCTCCTCGGGATCGGTGTCCACCCGATGGAGCCGGCCCCTCGGCGTCGCGTCCGCGTTCTCGAGGAGATCCTTCCCGTTCTCGAGGAGAAGCTTGTAGTGAGTGGTCCGGATTCCCTTGGACGCGGTCGCATGCTCGCGACCCGACCGCTCGCCGCGAGCGACCGAGGACAGATCGATCCCGTCGGGCGATTTGCCCATGGGCCAGTCGGAATCCATCAGCGCCATGATCGTCGGGGCGATGTCCACCAGCCCCGAGAACGACTCGAGTCGCGTCGGCTCGACCCGCCCGGGATACGACACGATCAGCGGGATCCGCGCGACCGCATCGTACCAGGGGCCGCCATGGGTCAGGCGTCCCGGTACCTCCATCAGATGCTCGCCGTGATCCGACGTGATCACGATCAGCGTATCCTCGAAGCGACCCATCGAGCGGAGGTGGGCGATCAGTCGACCGATCTGGCGATCGCTCTCCCGGAGGCTCCCGTCGTAGAGCGCGTCGAGGTAGCGTCGGTCCTCGTCGTCGGGCACGAGCTCCGCCGTCATCGCCGACGCGGAGCCCGAGGCCAGCGGTCCGTCGTAGCTCCGACCCTCGCCGAAGAAACGCCGTGCGTCCTCACCGAAGGGGTGGGGGAAGTGGGTGTCCATGATGTGCAGATAGAGGAAGTAGTCCTCGTCTCGATGAGCATCGATGAACGCCCGGGCCCGGTCCACGACGAGTCGGGCCGGCGGACTGTACCGGTCGAACTCGGCGGAGAGATCCTGGAGCTGCTGGAACTCTCGGCCGAGGATGGTGTCGGCCCGGATCCAGCTGTGCGCCGAGATGGCGGCAGTCCGGAAGCCGTCCTGCTCGAGGGCGCGGGGCAACGATATAGACTCGCCGTCGAAGCCAATCATCAGGGATCGGGGCGAAGCGTAGGGAACGGCGTCGCTCGCCGGGAAGATCGGCGTCGCGAAGTAGCGCGAGTACATCATGCTCGGAAGTGAATCGCGCGTGGACGTGCCCTGTGCGTAATGCTGGACGCCGAAGAGGCCGCCGGACGCGAGGCCATCCATCGCCGGAGTGGTCTCTCGGGGGTAGCCGGCGAAGCCGAACCGGTCCCAACGCGCCGCTTCGAGGAGGATGAGGATCGCCTGCCTCGGAGGCTCGGGCGAGGTCTCGAGGCGGTTGCATCCCGTCCCGCCGAGCGAGGCCAGCAGCAGGAGCCCCATCGCAACGAGCCGACGACTGAACAGGTCCCGCAAGGTGATCCCCCGACTCCATTGCGCCACGTCGATCCGAGAGGTCCCAACGGCCCCATCGCGTCGTCGCGATCCGACGAGAGTGGCCCTTCGACCCCGCGTGCGCGGTCGGCCCTCGTCCGGGCGGCGGCAACTCCCTTCCCGGTTCGGCAGCTCGCTCCAGAGCTTGAGCAGGACCGACGCATTTCACGGCGGGCGACCGGCAGCTCAACTGCAGCTCGATTCGACCGATGAGTCGGAAGCGCAGCTCGCGGTCCGAAACGAGCGAGTTCGAAGGCCTGCCCGGCCTCCTGAAGGGATTCTCGATTGCCTGGTGACGCGAGCCGACGGCGGGACGTCCCCGAAGCTGTGCGGCGTGCAGAGGCCGCCGCACGGCCCGTGGGCGGACTGCCGGAAGCGAAACAATCGAACAGAACCTCGGAACGGTACTTCCGAACGGAGGACCTCGGATCGGATGTCGAGCGACGGGCGGCGCGTGGTGGGGTCGTCACGGTCTCGGCTCAGGGGCTGGCCCTGGCGCTCGAGCTCGGATCGATCGCGGTGCTGGCTCGGCTCCTCGATCCCTCGGATTTCGGAATGATCGCGATGATCCGGGCGCTGACCGGACTCGTCGCGATGTTTGGCGAGGCAGGGCTCAGCATGGCGACGGTCCAGCGCGAGGAGATCGACCACGCTCGGGTGAGCACGCTCTTCTGGGTGAACGCCGCCGTGGGCGTTCTTCTCGCGATGACCGTGGCGGGCGCTTCGCCGGTGATCGCGTGGCTCTACGGCGAGCCAGAGTTGATCGCGCCCACCATCGCGCTGTCCGGCACCTTCGTGCTCAGTGGGCTGGCCGTGCAGCACACTGCGCTCCTGAAACGCCGCATGGAGTTCGTCGCGCTCGCCGTCCAGCACCTGCTGGCGCTTGCCCTGGGCGTCGCGACGTCGATCGTGATGGCACGCGCTGGCCACGGCTACTGGGCGCTCGTCGGCCTCGCCCTCGTGACCACCGCGGCTCAGACGGTGCTTGCCTGGCTCCTGTCCGGATGGATCCCCGGGCGCCCCGGAAGGCTCGCAGACGTGTCCGCGATGCTCGCCTACGGCGGATTCCTGAGCGGGTCGCAGTTTCTCGCCTACGTGCGCCGCAATCTGGACGACGTGCTGATCGGGCTCGTATGGGGCGCACAGGTCCTGGGCATCTACAACATGGCCTATCGGATGATCCTCGCGCCCATCCAACAGATCAACACGCCGATCGGATACGTGATGTTGCCCGCCCTGAGTCGGCTGAACGCCTCCCCGGAGCGATACCGCCTTCTATATCGCGATGCGCTCCAGGCGATCGCAACCCTTGGATTGCCCCTGGTGGTCGCGATGCTTCTCTTCCCGGAAGATCTGATCCGACTCGTGCTCGGCGAGTCCTGGCTCGAGGTTGCGCCGATCTTCGTGGCGCTCGGTCCCGCTGCGGTCGCCGGGGTGCTCAACATCGCCGCCGCGTGGGTCTTCGCGTCCACGGGGCGAACGCGCGAGCAGTTTCGCGCGAGTCTCCTTCTCACGATCGGTATCGCTGGAGCGATCGTCGCGGCGCTTCCCTTCGGCCCAAAGGCTGTCGCCTGGGCGTTCAGTCTGACCTTCTGCGTCTCCCGCTGGCCGCATTTCCAGTACGCATTTCGTGGTAGTCCCGTGAGTCTTTCCGACGTGGGAGCAGCCGTGTGGCAACCCGCGACGATCTCCGCCGTCGGGGTCGCGGCCGTCGGGATCGTCCGGCTGTGGATTCCACCGGAGTCTGATTCGCTCTGGCGGACCGGGTCGAGCGTCGCAACTTTTGCGATCGTCGTCACTTTCGCGAGCGCACCGAGCCTCATCGGAGTCGTGCGACGCGGCTGGGTCCTGCGGCAGGCCTGACCCTCGACGAAGGCCGGCCCGTTCGTTCGATGGCGGTCTCAGCCGAGCCGCTCCCTCCTGATCCCGGTCGATCCGAGGTGAAGTGCGATCGTCTGGTGGATGTATCCGATCAGCCGGACGTGATAGTACGCCACGAGCGCTGGGAACGAGCGCAGCGTCTCTCCGATCGACTTCCCCTTGAGATGAAGGTCGTTGTAGGAGATCGCGGCCAGCGCGCTCAGCAGACTCACGCCGGAGAGCCCAAGCAGTCGGGAGTCGAGCAGAGCCAGGGGAAGCAGGGCATAGGTCGCGATGAAGGGCAGCATGTCGATGCGCGGACGAAGATGGAACTTGTATACCAACCGCGCGGCGGAACGACCGCCGCGGTAGGCCTGCCGGAAGAAAGAGGCGCGGTCGTAGTGGTGCTCGTGGTCGACGACGGCGTCGGGTCGGGCTATCACACGATGGCCGTTCGCGCGGAGGCGGAGGAAGAGGCCCTCCTCGTCGCACCGCCCCGAAGTCCCGAGGTCCGGGCGGTCCGGACGGAAGCCATAGTCCTCGTCGAGTGCGTACGCCCGTAAGAGGGATCGCCGGACCGCCATGTTCCCCGCGATCAGTCGTCGTGCCGGACCCGCCCGGGCGATTCGATGCGTGCCCTTGAACGCGAGCTCCCAGACATTGCGAGGCTCCGGATCCACGACGAGGCCCGTGATTGCTGCGATCCGCTCGTCCTCGAATCCCGCCACGAGGCGCGGGAGCCAGTCGGGTCTCGCGAGGCAATCGCTGTCCAGGAAGGCGACGATGCCACCGCGGGCGGCGCGGATCCCACGGTTGCGGCTGTAGTTCGCACCGCGGTTGACGTCGTTCACGAGAACTTGCAGGCGAAGCCCCGGGTGCTCCGACGCCAGCTTCTCGAGCCGCGCGACGCTGTCGTCGGTCGAGCCGTCATCGACGACGATCACCTCGAACGACTCGAACCGCTGCGCCGCCAGCGCCTCCACGCATCGGATCACGAGATCGCGGCGGTCGTAGGTTGGGACGACGACGGATACGACCAGGCTCTCGTCGAGGTTGGCGCACTCCGTCACGTCTTCGACCTCGTTGCGCTCGTCTCGATCCTCCACGCGACCTCCCGCCCCGGCTCCGCCGGGTCTCTCTGTGTCCAGATCGATCAGTACGTGTAGGGCTCTTCGAAGAGGGTGCCGTGGCGTTCGAGGCGCGGATCGGGGGAGCGCTCCACGCCGTCGGGCTCCAGGACGAGGCGAAAGGGACGATCCGCCGCGATGCGATGGGGCCCCGCATCCAGGCGGATCGAGTCGCCGGAGTCCACGCGCCGGCCGTCGATGTCGAGGGTCGCGCCCGGCGGGCCCGAGACGAGGTACTGCCCGGCGATGGAGATTTCGCTCGGTTCGCTTTCGGGCTCGATCGTCGGTGCGTAGACGAACACGTTTCCGGAGTAGGGGGCGTATGTTGCCTGGAGGTACTGGAGCACCGCGGGTGGTAGCCTGGGAATCCGGTAGCTGTAGACGAGTACCTTGGGCGGGTCCGCCCGGATCCATGAGATGATCGTCTCGGGGGACTCGGTCGAGAGCGAGTCGAGCCGTCGGGCGTCGAGCCAGCCCAGGCGTGCGGGCACATGGCTTCGGGTGTGGACGAAGGAGAGCCCCGCGAGGTAGCCGTCGTTCCTCTCGAGGATCGCGTGGGTCGTCTCGACGGCGTGGCGCTGGCGAGTATTGTCTCGCGCGAGGACGCTCGGGACGCGGCTCACGGGATAGGCGACGCCCAGGATCAGGAGGGCGGCCAGCGACACCCTCGTGATGCCGGAAGCCCGCCGGAACTCCGCGTCGAGCAGCGACGTGACGAGGATCCACGCGGTCGGGATCAACAGGACGAAGAAGTAGGGCCAGGGCTGCTTGTGCCAGATTCCGAGCGCCAGCAGCGAGCCTCCGTAGGCCAACAGGATCCAGTCCCGGAAGGGCTGCTCGCTGCGTCCGCGCGCCACGAAGAGCTGGCCGAGTGCGAGCACGGTCATTCCCCAGAAGTAGGGATTGCGCTGAACCGTCTGGAGCCAGAAGTGGCGAATCTCATACATCCTCGTGAGGGCCACGTCCTGATTCTTGACGAAGACCTCGTGGGAGACCGTGCCCAGGGATGCGAGTATCGTCCAGAACGCGAAGTAGACGAAGATCGGTACGAGGGCCGCTCCGGTGAAGCGGAGGCACTCGACGAAGGCCCTGCGGTCTCGAGCGTGAAGGAGCCAGTAGATGCCGAGAGCGAATCCCGAGCAGAGGATGTAGTAGGCGCCCTTCTGTGAGACGAGGAAGCTGAGTCCCGCGAGCGAGCCTGCGAGGAGCAGCCGTCTCTCCAGCAGGAAGAGGAGACCGAAGAGGCCGAACAGCCCGGTCAGCATGTCGACGCGAAGCGCCGCCGATCGCTCGAGAAAGGTGCTCATGCATACGAGGACGAGAGTTGCGAGGACGACGGCGGTCGTCGCGTAGTGGCGGCGCAGGATCCGCGCGGCGGCAAATATCGAACCGGCGGTGACGAACGCCATCGCGAGCTTCACGAGCATGAGCTGCTGCCAGGGATCCTTCGCGAGCCACATGGGCGGGAGCTGAAGGTAGTACCCGAGTACTGTCTTGTAGGGCCGGAAGTCGACGTAGGGCGTCTCGCTCATCAGCCGATGCACGGCACGGGCGCCCTGGAACTCGTCCATCACCAGCGGCAGTCGCAGGACGTAGAGCGTCTCGAGTCCCAGGTAGAGCGCGCAGCAGATCCCGATCGCGATCGGGAAGTGCCGTTCGAGAGAGCGTTCCAGCGCCTTCACGGGCGTGATCCCGCGATCCGCCGGCTCCGTCGCCGGCGTCGGAGCCGGTGGGCAAGCGCGTGGAGTGTCCCCAAGGCGAGTCCGAAGCCCCGCGCGTAGGAGCGGACGAAGCTCATCGCGGCGAACATGGCGAGGGCGGGTCGACCCGTTCGGGTGATCAGGCGCCGGGTCATGGGAAGCTGCACCGCGACCAGTGCGCCGAGTACGATCGCTTCGAGGATCGCCCCCGGTCCCCAGGCCAGAGACGGCACCAGGGCCAGCGAGCTCATTGCGAGCACGGGCTGGGCATGGTCGGCGGGTCCGCTGTAGCCGTCGCCGGCCATGCGGTCCGGATGTGTCACGTACAGAGACGCCCGCCAGTATCCCTGGTCGCGCTGGGTTCGGAGATAGCTCGACAGGCGATCCTCGTGATAGTGGCTCACGAGCGAATCTGCTTCGAAGCCGAGGCGACCCCCGGCTCGGCGGATGCGATACGCGAGCTCGGCGTCCTGGGCCTTGAGGAAGCGCGCGTCGAAGCCGCCCACCTTCTCGAGGATCGCGCGTCGGTAGACCACGTTGAACGTGGCGAGGAAGTCGACCTCGCGCGGCATCGCGAGGTGGCGCTCGCGGATCTCCTCGTGGATCAGAGTGGCAAGCCGCGAGTCCGGGCGCATGTTGCCGTAGCTTCCGCCGACTCCATCGAGTCCGTCGGCGTCGAGACGCGCGAGGAGCCGGTCGAGGGCGTCGGGCGCAGCGACGCAATCCGAGTCGATGAACCAGACGAGCGGCGTCGAGGCCGCCTGCCAGCCGGTGTTGCGCGCCGCCCCCGGCCCGCGACGTGGGCCCGACAGACGCCGCACCCCGAACGCGTCGACCAGCGCGGGCGTGCGGTCCGTGGAGCCGTCGTCGACGAAGACGATCCCGGCGAGACGCCCCTCTCGCAGGAGCGGGACGACGGCGCTCAGACAAGCCTCGACGGTTCTTTCCGCGTTGTAACCCGGAATGACGAGTGTCACGTCGGATCGATCGGTCACGTGACTTCTCCCGGCGCGAGCTCGTCGTTCCCGAGCTCCGACCCATGCGGATCCCCGTCGTCGCCGGACGGGTCGGTCGACGTCGGACGGACGTCTTCGAGGGCGAGCCGCCGCACGAGGAGCGTGATCGCGCGGTCTGTCCGCCGCATCCGCGCGTAGAACAGGAACGACACGGCGATCCCGGCGAGGACGCCCGAGTAGAGCACGAGGTCCGCGCCGCGTTGGATGCCGACCGTGCGTGCGATTCGGGTGGTCGCGTCGGGCGCGATCATCGCCGTGGCGCCGAGAGCGGCAAGGACGATCCAGGCGAGCGCGGCGGCTCGCATCGAGGGGTGGCGCAGGAAGCCGTGTAGATTCGCCGCGATCAACAGGCCGAAGACCGCCAGACCCAGGATCTGGAAGATGCTCATCGAGTGAACCGATCCATCAGATAGTCGAGGACGATCCGGAAGGCGCCGCTCGCCCGCTGTCCCTTGGCCTGCGAGTACTCCGTGTAGCGGATCCGGACCGGTGCCTCGCAGTACGGGAGCCCCGAGCGATGCACGCAGTCGATCACCTCGCTGGCGTGCGCCATGCCGTCGAGACGGATCTGAAGCCGCGCCGCGGCGCGCCGCGAGAAGGCCCGGAGTCCGTTGTGCGTGTCGCTCAGCCGCGCTCCGGTGGTCAGCCGCGTGAAGACGATGCCCGCTGCGAGGAGCAGTCGGCGGAGCCGGGGAACCTCGGCGCCGTCCTCGAGAAAGCGCGATCCCAGCACGACATCGACCTCGCCCTCGAGGATGGGCCTCACGAGCCGCGCGATGTCGCGGACGTCGTGCTGTCCGTCGGCGTCGAAGGTCACGACGATCTCGGCGCCCTGAGCGAGGGCGTACTCGATGCCGGACTGAAGGGCCGCGCCCTGGCCGCGGTTGAGCACGTGGCGCAGCACCGTCGCGCCCGCGCGACGGGCCCGCTCGCCGGTCTCGTCGCTCGAGCCGTCGTCGACCACGACGACGTTCGGATACGTTCCACGGAGCTCACGTACGACGCGGGCGATCGAGCGCGCCTCGTCGTACGCGGGTACGACGACCTGGATACCCTTGCGAAGGGGCTCGGCCGGCGGCTCGATCGGGATGCGAGGCGAGCCCCGACCGGCTCGGGCAGAGCCGGTCGATCGATCGCGCTTGAATTCGTCGGTCACCTGGCAGGCTCGTGGCGAGGGGGGCGGGGACCCGTGGTTTCCAACTGTCCGTTTCGGAACAAATCCCGAGCACTTGAGGGCGATCCTGCCTCGACCGTCGAGCCCGACGATCGAGATCGTCCAGGCAAGCGGCTGCTCCAACGGAGCGCTCGATGTCGCTTTCCGGGATGCGGTCGAGGATTTTTCGACTGAGGTGATACTACCTCATTCGAGGGTCCGAAAAGGGGAAAGTCCGCTCACGTCGGGCTGCCCGGGACGCGAATAGGAGAGCAGCGTGAATGCCCGGCCGTGGAGCTTCTCGTGGTATCGAGGAGCGGCGAGTGCTCATCGAACGTGCTCTGGCGCGCTGGACGTATCGATGCCGATTCGGAATCGATTGGCCCATCCCTGAGAACGAGGACTCGGATTGATCCCGCTCCGGACCGCGAACTCCTGGCGACCAAGACTCGGACTCTGGCGCGACCGCTGGATCGCCGAGCGAAACGCCCGTCGCGAGCCGGTCGACCTCGCGATGCTCGAGAAGGTCGTCGTCTTCATCGGCTACCCACGCAGCGGTCACAGTCTGATCGGATCGTTGCTGGATGCGCATTCCGAAGTCGTCCTCGCCCACGAGCTCGATCTCTTTCGCTACGTCGAGGCGCGCTTCTCCCGCGAGGCGCTCACTGCCCTCCTGGTGGACAGCTCTCGTCGCTTCACCGCGCGCGGGCGCGAGTGGACCGGCTACTCCTACGCGGTTCCGGGGAGCGCGCAGGGGAGCTACGAAACGCTGCGCGTCCTCGGCGACAAGATGGGCGGAAGCACGACGCTGCGCCTCGGCGCCGCGCCCGAGCTGCTCGATCGACTGCGCGACACGTTCGAAGTGCCCGTGAAGGTTCTCCACATCGTGCGCAATCCCTTCGATAACATCGCTACCTTGACGCGGCGCGAACAGGTCGGCCCGACGCTCGATGCGAATCTGGCCCACTATCGACGTCTCTGTGAGATCAATGCCGATCTGTCCGACCGGATTCCCGCCGAGGATCATCTCGAGCTGCGACACGAAACATTGTTGAAATCGCCACGCGAGACGCTGCGGCGACTCGTCGAGCACATCGGACGAGTCGCCGACGAGGACTTCCTCGATCGCACGACGGCCCTCGTCTCACCTTCTCCCCATCGCAGCCGAGAGCGCATCCAATGGTCCGCCGAAGCGCGGGCCGCGGTCGAAGCGATGATCGAACAGTTCAGATTCCTCCGGGGCTATCGTTTCGATGACTGAGCTGTCGGCTCCGAGAATCGTGCTCGGTATGCATCGCTCCGGCACCACGCTGATGGCCCGGCTGCTCGGTGATTTCGGGGTCTTCCTGGGCGCCGACCTGTCGGTCAACGCCGAATCGCTCTTCTTTCGCCGCCTGAACGAGCGAATCTTCCGCTCGGCCGGGGCGAGTTGGGCCGAGGTGGCGCCACTGCTCGCGGCGATGAAGCGACCGGAGTTCATCGCCGAGGAAGCAGGGCAGCTGCGGCGCGAACTCTTCGAGCGCGATCGGCTGGGACGATTCTTCGCCGCGGGTCGCGAACGTCACGATCCCGGTAAGCCCTGGGGTTTCAAGGATCCCCGGAACTCCCTCACGCTACCGATCTGGGATGCGGTCTTCCCTGACGCGCGTACGGTCAGCCTGTTGCGGCATGGTTATGATGTCGCGATCAGTCTTCACCGACGCGCGCACGCGCATCGGGCCTGGTGGAAGAAGCTTCACCCGGCGTACAAGGTGAGCACGGCGATGCTCGAGTTCGGTCGCTGTTTCGAGCTCTGGGCGGATCATCAGCGAGCGCTGCAACGGTGCGGGAACGCTCTCTCCGACCGCTTCCTCGAGATCCGCTACGAGTCGCTGATCCGCGAGCCGACCGAGTCGTTGCGTCGCGTGCTCGAGCATCTCGAGCTCGAGGTCACTGATGTTGCGTTGGAACGCGCGGCGGCTCGGATCGATGTTCATCGACTCGACGACCGCGATCGCTGGCGTGGGTACCGTGACGCCATCGCCGCACTCCCGGACCACTCGCTTCTCGCCGAGCTCGGCTACGAGGTCGCTCCATGAGGGATCTGCCTCCGCCCCGGATCACCGTCGTCGTCGTGAGCTGGCACTCCGCTGCGCTGATCAGCGCGCTGCGCGACAATCTGCGCGCTCGCGCCCGCCATCCCGAATCGCTTCGATTCCTTCTGATCGACAACACCGACGGCAAGGACGGGGATCTGGAGGCGCTTTCGACCCATCCCGATGTGGTACTCCGGCGTACCGATCCCGGCGGACTCGTCGGCTCCCGCGGTCATGCCTGGGGGCTGAACGTCGCCATGGGGGAACTCGCCGCGCCATACACATTGATCGTGGATCCGGACGTCTGCCTGTTCATCGACGATTGGGATGAGCGTCTCCCCGCGCGCCTTCGCGAACGAGAGGCGATCGCCATCGGAGCTCCCTACCCGTTCTGGAAGCTCGGCAAGTACCACGATTTTCCGAGCCCCCCGTTTGCGCTCTTCGACACTGCGGCCCTGCTCGCGCTCGAGCCGGATTGGACGCCGTTCTCCTCCCATCCGTTGCGCCGTGGCGTTGATTTCGTCGGCCGACTCATCGTCCGCCTCCATCGGCTCGGCACGCGCGCGCGGCTCGCGCGATCTACGCGCCTACGCGCGGTGACGCGACGATTGGAACGCTTTGTCGGCGTTTGCGCGCGCGACACCGGATGGCGGATCGCCCGGGCGGCTCGAGACCGCGGCGCCCGCGCGATCTGCTTCCCCGAGATCATGGAAAGCAGTGCGCTGCTCGACGGTTTCGATACAATTCCGGAACTGCGCGAGCTGGCCACGCATTACGAGCTGTTCTTCGACGAGGGTCGCCCTGCCCTCGCGCATCGCTATTCCACTGGATCGTACTTCTGGTCGACGCCTCGCAGCCGCGACGTCGATCACTTCGACGCCTGCGTCATGGCTGTTGGGCGGCATCTTTCATCCGCGGACGCTCGAGTCGAGCGAGGTCGCCCGGCCCGGCCGCAGTAGTGGGATCCGCTCGGGACGACCGGGCAAGCGCCCCCGGCCTGGGGGACTGCGGTGGATGGAGAAGCCGGCCGTCACGACGCCAAGGGATCCCTCGCAGGTGTCAGCCGCGAGCGGGTGTCGAGCCCGCCTCCCGAAGGACTCGCTGCGTTCGCTCCGCCTCCGACGCCCCTCGAAGGCTCGGAAGGGGCTTCTGGCGCTACGGGACAAAGGGATGACACGCGAGCGTGGCAGCAGACGAGGGGCGATGGAGCCCCACTTGCGGTTCGGCTATACTCCACGATGAAGGGATGGCGGCTGCCCGAGAGCGATCATCGGCTGCTTCGTTGCCGCCTGCATCTCCCTTCAGGGCCGCCCTTCAACGGCCGCCTTATCACGCTGGACACGCTAGAGGACTCCTCCATGAGCGACCCCGTTCGGGACTGGACACCCCCGGATAAGCCCTCCGTCACCCTCGAGAGCGCCACGCTCGAGGAGATGTCGAAGAACGAGCGGATCAAGGCCGAGAGCCAGGGCCTGTTCTTCAGCAATGACGGCAAGTCGGTCCATGCCTTCGCCGAGGAGGTCGACGAGCTCACCCGCGGCGAGCGCGAGACGATCGGCAACGTCAGCAAGGAGCTCTCGAAGTTCTACGGGATCTACAAGCAGCAGGAGCGTGACGTGCGCGGTCGCAAGAACGGCGACCACATCTTCATGACGCGCATCAAATGCCCTGCTGGCGGTGAGCTGACGGCGCAGCAGTGGGCCGCGCTCGACGACGCCGCGGACGCCTTTGCCGACGGCACGATCCGGCTCACCTCCCGTCAATCGATCCAGTACCATCATGTCTACGGCCCCCGCCTCGCGCCGCTGGTCCGTCATCTGAACCGCCACTACCGCGAGGACTCGACGCTCTCGGCCTGCGGCGACGTCAACCGCAACGTCATGACGTCGCCGGCGGACGGGCTGGTGGGACCCGGCGATGCCCGGGGGCGGGCGCTGGGGCTCGAGATCGCGCAGGAGCTGGCGCCGCGCAGCAGTGCCTACTTCCAGGTCTGGTCGACGGACGACGAGGGTCGCACGGTGGCTCCGATCCACGTGGACGAACCCATCTACGGACCGCAGTACCTGCCCCGCAAGTTCAAGGTCGGGATCGCCCACGTAGCCGACAACTCGATCGACGTGCGGACCCAGGACGTGGGCCTCGTGCCGGTCGTGACGGACGCGGACGGCGGGTCCGATGGATCGTTGTGGGATCTCTGGTCCGGCGGCGGGCTCGGGCAGACGCATAACAATTCGGCGACCGCGCCGCTGCTCGGCGTTCATCTCGGTCGGATTCCGCGCGATCAGGTGATTGCCACGACACGCGCGATCGCGATTCTGCAGAAAGAGAAGGGCGAACGCCGCGACCGCCGGCAGGCCCGCTGGAAGTACACGATCCGCCGCGTTGGCGCGGCAGAGGTGAAGCGACTGCTACGGGAGCGCTTCGAGATCCCGCTGGAAGAGGCCGAGCCGCAGCCGCTGGCGTCCGGTCGACTCTTCCTCGGCTGGAACGCTGCCCTCGACGGCAGCCAGAGCTACGGCCTCTCGGTCGAGAATGGCCGAATCCGGCCCGAGTTGCGCAAGGGGATCCGCGCCGCGGTCGAAGCCCTGGATCTGCGCATCCGACTCACGGGCCATCAGGACCTGCTGCTCTGCGGCGTCCGCGATCCGGACGAGCTGCTTCGAATTCTCGATGCCCACGGCGTACCGCGACCGGAGAGCGTGTCCTCCCTGCGGAGCTTCTCGATGGCCTGCCCGGCCAAGCCGACCTGTGGCCTCGCGATGACGGAAGCCGAGACGATCCTGCCGACCTGGATGGACGAGCTGGAGGCCGCCGGCCTCGGCGACGTGCCGGTCGAGATCCGGATGACCGGCTGCCCGAACAACTGCGCCCGCCCGCCCTCGGCCGAGATCGGGATCTTCGGCTACGGCAAGAACGACCACGTGGTGCTGGTCGGCGGCAGCAAGCGCGGCGATCGCATCGCCCGGACGCTCTACGCCCGGGTGCCGGGGGAGCAGATGGTCGGTGTCCTCGGCGGCCTGTTGCGGGCCGTGAAGGAACACGCCCCGGCCGGGGTCGAGCCTGGCGACTGGCTCTGGGAGCAGGACCCGGCGCAGCTGCGCAGCTGGATCGGGGTCGTGGACGCGGAGTAGCCGCTCAGCAGGCATCCGGATCAGCAAACGCCGGACGGTCCCAAATGCAACCGCATGAGATCGCCTGGCCCTTGCACGCCGGACAGCGTTCCAGGTCGCAACCCGGGACGTGGAACTCTCCTTTGATCGCGGCGCAATCGGAACACGGGACGCGGGCACTCGCCCAGCCTCTGCCCTCGGCTCCGTAGCGAAGGCGGGACAGAACCTGGCCCTCGATCTCCACGGTGGTCCGACGCTGGGCCGCCGCGACCTTTTCCGGCCAGCCCGGAATGACGCCCCGACCGCGAAACATCACCACCAGCTGGCCTTTCCGGCCGTCGTCGGAATCATTCTTCAAGAGATGGCCCCCGCTTCCGACCCAGTCGAAGTAGCCCATTGCCCCTAGCCTGTGGAAGCCGCACCGATCACCAGATCCAGACGAGGACGCGGGCGCTGCCCGAGCGCGACAGAGCGATCCCTCAGACGATCCGCTCGACCGTGTGATGGACCGATTCGCGGTTGCGCGCGAAGCCGAGCTTCCTGCGTCGACCGGTCTTCGTGGTCATGACCAGGCGATAGGAGATGTTTGGATGCCTCATGGCGATTGCATGGACCAGCCCGGCCCACCAATCGGGCGGATGCACGGTGCAATGTACGTTCCGGCCGTTGGGCAGGAACTTGACGGCCGGAAAGCAGGCGACGTTGGCGTAGACGACCTTGCGGGCGTAGGAGAACATCTCGTCGACCACCCAGGGCACGTCGGGCTCGGTGATGTGCTCGAGGACGTCGGTGCAGATCACGGCGTCGAAGGTGCCGCTCGGAAGCTCCCTGAAAGGCGCATGGCTCGGGTCCCAGCAGCGAATCTCGTCGACGCCCCAGTACTCCTGGATGCTCTTCACCCGGATCTTCCCGGGCAGCTCGAAGTCTCGCAGCGTGTAGCCCAGACCCTTGCCGGCTCCGTAGTCGAGCACCGACTTCGCTCCTGCCCGATCGACCATTTGCTTGATGAAGGATGCATGCGTGAGGAGCATCTTGCCGGGGAATGTCTCCTCGGCGGATTTACCCGCGGTCTTCTCGCCCTCGACGTGCAGCGTCTCGTACATCCGCACCATCTCACGGTATTCGGGGCTCGGATTGTCTCGGTCGTACATCGGATCCTTTCACCCATGAGCCTGGCGATGCCAGGGTACCCCTAACCCTGTCCGAAGGTAGCCTCTTCCGATGGGGCGTCGCGACGAACGATACGGCGGGAGGGGAGTTGTCGCGTAGCCCGAGACCGGTTGTTCACGACCGACGTCGCCAGGCGAGTCCATCTCGACGAAGCCATGCCTGCTCCGTGGGCGCGTCTCCTGTTCGCGCGCCGCCGACGGCCTCGCGCGCGGGCGGATCGGGGTTTCTGCCGAGGTCGCGACATACGGCCTGCCTCCGAGCTGGTAAGCTCGACCCCCATGGCTCGTTACGAACGCAAAGACCATCTCCATCAACGGGCCAAAAAGGAAGGCCTGCGCTCGCGCGCGGCCTACAAGCTGGATGAGGTCCAGAAGAGCGCGAGGCTGCTCGCCCGCGGCCAGCGTGTGGTCGACCTCGGCTGCTGGCCGGGTGGCTGGCTCGAGCGGGCCGGCGCGCTCGTCGGGCCGAGCGGCCGCGTCGTCGGCGTCGACCTGGCGGAGCTCGAAACGCCGATCCCCCTCGCGCAGGTGACGGCCCTGGTTGGAGACCTCGAGGATCCGGCGATCGTCGAACGCGTTCGCAAAGCGCTCGACGACGAGCGGGCGGACGTGCTGCTGTCCGACGCGGCACCCAAGCTGACGGGGGTGCGGGAGGCGGATCGGGCGAACGAGGAGCGGCTGCTCGAGGCGATCGAGGCGCTGATTCCGGCGCTGCTGCGGCCGGGCGGGTCGATGCTGCTGAAGATTCTCGAGGGGCCGGAGGCGCAGGCGGTGGATCGACGGATCCGGACGCTGTTCACGAAGGCGAAGACGGTGAAGCTCGCGTCGACGCGGAAGGGGAGCACGGAGCGCTACCTGATCGCGACGGGACTCCGGGTGGAGGAGGGATGAGCCAGAAAAACGGAGGCGATCCTCTCGTGAGCCGCAGCGTCACCCGGGCATTGGTCCTGCTCTTCGCAGGCGCCACACTGGGCGGGGCCTGCCTGATCTCCCAGGGCCCGCTGCCCGGGGACATCGCGCTGACGCGGGCTTTGCAGGGAGGTTTCGGTTCTTCGCCGGCCTGGGCCGAGTTCGTGACGTCGACGGCCAAGGCGCCGATCGTCTGGATGACGCTGCTTCTGGCCGCCGGACTCGGATTCCTCGGCGGAGGCGCGCGGGGCTCGGCCGTGCCGGTGCTCGGGTTCGTGGGCGTCCGGATCCTGGACGCGTCGTTGCGCGCGCTGGTCCACGCCCCGAAGCCGAGCCCGGAGCTCATTTCGGTCGCGAGCGCCAGTACGGCGTCGGGTTTTCCCTCGACCTTCGGGCTGGTCCATGGCGCGCTGTTCGGCGGCGTACTCGTCGTCCACGCATCGTCGATCGAGGCGAGGCAGCGAGGGATCCGCGTGCTCGTGATCCTCGCCAGTGTCGGCGTGCTCGTCTCGGGGGCCGTCGCGCGCATCGTGCTCGGCGGGCATTGGGCGAGCCAGCTGCTGGCGTCGTGGCTGCTGGCATTCTCCCTGGTGCTGGCGTTGCGGGCGGCGCTCGGGCGCGCGGGACCCCGTCCGCCGGAGGGCGGGGGCCCGCGCGGCGGCGAGCCCGATGATCCCGATCGCGATTCCGATCCCGGTCCGGATCCTGATCCCGCGGGCCGCGGAGCTACGGAAGGAGTCCCGTCGCGATGACGACGATCCTGCTGATCTCGGCGACCGCCTTCGGTGTCTCGCTGCTGACGCTCTTCTCGGGCTTCGGTCTGGGCACGCTGCTGATGCCGGTCTTCGCGCTCTTCTTCCCGATCGAGGTCGCCGTCGCGTCGACGGCCGTCGTCCACGCCGCAAACAACCTCTTCAAGGTCGGAATCCTCGCCCGAGGCGCCTCCCTGGACGTCATCGTCCGCTTCGGGGTGCCGGCCGTAGCGGCCTCGTTCGTGGGCGCGCTGCTGCTTGCCGGGCTCGCCGATCAGCCAACGCTCGTGCGTTGGTCCCTGCTCGGTCGCGATGCCGAGATCACGCCGGTGAAGCTCGTGATGGGGCTCTTGATCCTCGCCTTCTCGGCCTTCGAGCTGGTGCCGGTGCTGCGCGCGCTGCGGGCGCCCGTGCGCTGGCTGCCCTGGGGCGGCGCGCTGTCGGGATTCTTCGGGGGATTGTCCGGCCATCAAGGTGCGCTGCGCGCGGCGTTCCTGACGTCTGTCGGGCTCACGCCGACACAGTTCGTCGCCACCCAGGCCGTGCTCGCGCTCCTCGTCGACGCCGCGCGGCTCGTCGTCTACGGCTGGGCCCTGTCGGGCGCCGGCCTCGGCGACGGCGACGCCGCCGACCCGATTCCGTGGGCGCTCGTGGGATTCGCGACGGCATCGGCCTTCGCGGGGGCCTATCTGGGAAAGCGCATACTGCCGAAGCTGACGCTCGAAGGGCTGCACTGGTTGGTCGGCGGCCTGCTCCTCGTCGTCGGAGCGGCGCTGGCGCTCGGGGTCGCTTGAAGAGGGCGATGCCTGTGCAGCCGCCGTCCGTCGGGAGTCAGTCGGCCGACGGCGACCGCGTGCGGCTGCGTGAGGGCGATGCCCAGCGCATGCGCGGGCGCCAGACGCCGATCACGGTCTGGGCGATCGAGAGGGCCAGGATCAGCCAGAGCGAGCGCCACTCGGCGGCGAGTAGATTCGCCATCAGGAGGGGGTCGGCCTCGCCGGCGACCGCCTGTGCGGACAGCGCCGCGGCGTGCTGTGCGGTGGCGTCGATCGTGATGAGCGTGCCCTCGAACATCGGGAAGCCCAGCGCCGCCTTGATCCAGACCCACCAGGCGTTCTGGAACGGGGGGTAGGCCGCGATCGCCAGCAGTCCAGTCACCAGCGTCAGCATCAGCGATGGTACGAGCAGCCAGCCCGAGATCGCCTCGATCCCACGGCGGACGGCGGCGTACTCCGCCAGGGAATCGGTGGGGGCCGTCATCAGCAGGATCATGTAGGTGGCCAGCGCGCCGGTGAGACCGATCGCGCCGAGCTCGTGCAGGATCTTGAGGATGCGCCGCGCCATGCCCCGGACGATATCAGGGGCTTTCGGGGGAGGCGGGTCGGTGTGCGCTCGTGCAGGGATCGCGCGTTCAGCCGCGCCGAGCTCGCACGCCGGGAGCGTATCGACCTCTGCGGCCTCGAGGTCTGGATGGCCACTGCGGAACACGCGGTCGTCGCGAAGCTCGAGTGGGCGCGAGCGGAGCCGCCCGAGCTGGCTTGGCCGGGTCCAGGGAGATGAGGTAGTCTCGAAGTTATCGAGGGCTTGCGACGATAGGATTCGAAAGCGATGGGTTCGCTGCTTGCGGAGTACCTGAAAAGCGCCGGCATTCGGCTGCGAGAAGACGACTTTCTGGCTCTGGTCCACGAATCGTTGGAGCGGGTGGTGGGCTCGGCGAAGACGGCGGAGGCATCGGAGCTCCCGCCGAAGGAGCGCAAGCGTCTCGAGCGGGGTGGCTTCCGGTTCGAACGCGCCGAGGCGGAACGGGACGACCCGGTCGTCCGCGGCGCGACGGAATTCGCTGCTCTCATGGCGTCCGCCCTGACCGTGGCGCAAGCCGCGAAGCGACTGGGTGTGAATGCGGCCCGGATCCGCCAGCGCCTGGCGGGACCGCGCCGGACCCTCTACGGGATCAAACGCGACGGCGAGTGGTGGCTGCCGCGATTCCAGTTCGCGCGTAAGGGGCTTCTGCCTGGGATCGGCGACGTGGTCGCGGCCCTCGACCCGAAGCTGCATCCTGTGGCGGTTTGGCGCTGGTTCACGATGCCGAACCCCGACCTGCTTCGTGACGGCGACGACGAACCGCTCGCGCCCCTGGACTGGCTTCGCGCGGGAGGCGATCCCGACGAAGTCTCCGTTTTGGCTGAAGATCTCTAGCCTCCCATGCCGAAGTTTCCGGAGCCGCCGGCGCCCGACGTTCTTAAGCAGCCCGCCGAGTCCGAGGCCCGACGACTCCCAGCGGGAAGCTCCCTCTGGAGGGTCTACTTCCGCGCCGGTAGACATCCGACGGCGTGGAACGAGCTCCGGCGCTTTGGTCCGACTTCGGCGCGCTTCGACCATCACGTCGAACCGGCTCGGGTGCAGGAGCGCGGGATCCTCTACGCCGCGACGCAGGGGCCGACTTGTCTCGCGGAGGTCTTTCAGGACTCTCGGACCATCGATCTTCATCGGGGCGAGCCGTGGCTCGTGGAGTTCGAGCTCGTCCGAGGCATTGCGCTGCTCGACCTCACCAGCCGTTGGGTGACGCGCGCGGGCGCCTCCGCCGCGATCGATGGCGGACCGCGCCCTCGGGCTCGGCGCTGGTCGAGGGTGATCTACGAAGCGGTCCCACGGCTCGATGGCCTCGTCTACCGCTCCTCGATGGACCCGCAGAGCGAAGCGGTCGTCCTCTGGGACCGCGCCACCTCCGCTCTGCCCGAGCATCCCACGACCCATCGCGCTCTCGCAGATCCGACACTCTTCGACGCGATCTTCGAGGCAGCGCGCGCCTTGGGGTATCTCCTGCTCTGAAGAACGTCCTCGAGAACGATTCGGCGTGACTCAGCACCGTAGGAACGACCTTCTCATGCGGCGAAGCGCTTCGCTCCCCTCGACTCTTCTGCGCCGGCTCCGCCACCGTTTCATCAAGCGCGTGCCGGACGACTCCCGCGACCCGTCCGGGCTCGCGCAACGTCTGTGCTGGTGCGAACGGTGACTTCGTGATGGCGGCAGCGGGAGCCGGGCTCCGTATGGAGGGGATCGGCGAGTACGCCCCAGACGCTCGCTTCGCTGCCCGATACCCTCGTGCCGAGAAGTACGTTGGCTGGCCGATGCTGCTGATCCTGCGGATGCGAGCGGAGAAGTGACCGCCCGCGCTTCGCGTCGAAGTCGGTAGGCGTTACACTCTTTGCGCGCGCCGCACAGCCGCCCGGGAGTGTGCTCATGATAGCCGGGAGTCCGGCTTCCCAGCCGCAAATCGGCGGTGATGCCCGGCCCATCCACAGGAGACCGCCGTCGTGCCCGAATCCAGCTCTTCGTCTTCGTCCCGTCCGTTCCAGGTGCTCGGTGTTCAGCAGGTCGCCATCGGCGGGCTCGACAAGGATCGGCTGCGCGCGTTCTGGGTCGATCTGCTCGGGCTTCGGTTCGGGCATACGTATCGGAGCGAGAAGGAGAACGTCGACGAGGACATCTGCGAGACCGGGGCGGGCGCCTTCACGGTCGAGGTGGACCTGATGCAGCCGATCGATCCGGAGAAGCGGCCTAAGGTCCACGATCCGGCGCTGAACCACATCGGGCTCTGGATCGACGACCTGCCGAAGGCGGTCGAGTGGCTGGAGGCGCAGGGGGTTCGCTTCACGCCGGGGGGCATCCGCCAGGGCGCTGCCGGCCACGACGTATGCTTCGTCCATCCCAAGGGCAACGACGAGAAGCCGATCGGCTCCGAGGGCGTCCTGCTCGAGCTCGTGCAGGCGCCGCCCGAGGTGCGCGAGGCCTTCGCGACGATCGCCCGGGCCCGCTGAATCCGATGTCTGCGCCGACCGCGGTGCCCCCCTCCGCAGACGTGGAGCCGATCTGGAAGGCCTGGCACGACGACGACGAACCGGTGCGGCTCGGCATCTCCGCCTGTCTGCTCGGTGCCGAGGTCCGCTTCGATGGGGGGCATAAACGGGATCGCTACCTGACGGACGTGCTCGGGGAGAACGTCGAGTGGCTGCCGGTCTGTCCCGAGCTCGAGGCGGGGCTCGGGATCCCGCGGCCGGTGCTCCAGCTGCGCGGCGGCGAGGGGGGTGATGCGCTCGTCCTTCGCGAGTCGGGTGAGGACCTGAGCGAGTCGATGCGGCGCTATGCGGAGCCGCGGATCGCGGAGCTCGGGGCGCACGGTCTCGACGGGTTCGTGTTCAAGAAGGATTCGCCCTCCTGCGGCATGGAGCGCGTGCGCGTCTATCCGGAGAAACAGGGGCCCGCCCAGCGCACGGGGGTCGGGCATTTCGCGCGCCGGCTGATGCATGCGCTGCCCGACCTGCCGGTCGAGGAGGAGGGACGGCTCAACGATCCGCCGCTCCGCGAGGCCTTCATCGAGGCGATCTTCAGTCGAAACCGCTGGCGGATCCTGGTCCGGCGCGGTCTCAACCGCCGCAGCCTGGTCGCCTTCCACGAGGCGCATAAGATGCTGCTGCTCGCGCACGACGAGACGCTCGCCCGCGAGCTCGGACGCCTGGTGGCGCGTTTCGGCCGAGAGCCCGACGAGACGATCTTCGAGGCCTACCGTGTCGGCTTTGCCGCCGCGTTTCGGGCGCGTGCGACCGTCGCCCGACACATCAACGTGCTCGAGCATCTCTTCGGGCATCTGAAGACGAAGCTCTCGCGGCGGGAGAAGCGCGAGATCGCGGCTTCGATCGAGGACTACCGGGCGCGGCGGGTCCCGCTGGTGGTGCCCCTGACCCTGCTGCGCTTCCTCGTCGCCGCCCACGACGCGGACTACGTCGGACGTCAGCTCTACCTGGAGCCCCATCCGCGTGAGCTGATGCTCCGCAATCACGTCTGAGGGCGATGCGGGCTCAGGCCGCCTCGACCTGCTGCTCTGCTTCCCCCTCCGCCGGGCGTGGGGCCATCGCCTTCGGGAAGGCAGGGCCCAGCAGGATCGCCAGCCATTGTGTCGAGGGCTGGGCGTCGAGGGTGATCCGAAGGATCACGGTGAGCGGCACCGCGAGCACCATGCCGACTGGGCCCAGCACCCAGCCCCAGAACACCAGCGAGATCAGCACGACCAGCGGAGACAGGCCCATCCCTTCGCCCATCACGCGCGGCTCGAGGAAATTGCCGATCGAGACGTTGATCGCGAGATAGCCGATGCCGACGAAGGCCGCGGTCTCGGGGCTGTTGTCCACGAGCGCCAGCGCGATCGCCGGAATCGCCGCCAGCACCGATCCGATCGCGGGCACGAAGTTCAGCAGGAACGCGATCAGGCCCCAGAGCGGCGCGAACTTCACGCCGAGCATGATCAGGATTGCGTAGGCGAGGAAGCCCGTCGCCATGCTCGTGAGGGTCTTGATGCCGAGGTAGCGGCGGATCGACTGGCCGATCTCGGTCATGCGGTCGTCGACCTCCGCGGACGCGCCGAAGGCCTCCTGAACCTTGCGTGGAAAGCTCGAGGCCTCGAGCAGGATGAAGCAGACCGTCAGGAAGAGCAGGAAGGCGTTGTTGAGCAGCGAGCCGAGATTGCCGGCGAGATTGCCGACCAGTCCGAGGGCCGCCTGGGGATCGAAGGGATTCGCCTCCTTGGTCGAGGCGCCCAGATCGATGCCCCATTCGACGAGGCGATTGCTGACGGATTGCACGACCATGCCGAAGCGTGCCTGATAGGCGGGTAGCGAGCGGGTGAACTCGTTGATCGAGCTGCCCATCAGGCTACCGAAGACGGCGCCGATGCCCAGCAATCCCGCCAGCACGACGATCAGCGCGAGCGGTGTCGGCAGGCCGCGATCGCGGAGCCAGAAGAGCGCCGGCGCGCAGAGCAGGCTGATGAAGCCGGCGAGCAGGAAGGGCACGAAGAGGGGGCTGGCCGCCTTCAGCCCGGCCACGATCACCACGACGGCGGCGAGGCCGACGAGCACGCTCGTGGTCGAGCTCGTGGTCGAGGAGGAGCGGTCGGTGGACACCCGGAGAGGATGCCTCGACTCGGGTGTGGGTGACAGGGGGCGCACGCAACGGCGGGTCGGGACAGCGGCTCAGCGGCGCGGCAGCGCGGCGGAACGGCGGAACGGCAGCACAGCGGAACGGCAGTGCGGTAGGGCGCCGGGCTCTGGGCGGACCGCGGCTGCCGCACGGGGCCGGGCTCGTGCTAGCCTCGCGGGAGCGGAGGCAAGTCATGAAGGAGTCGGCCTGGAAGGCATTCGACCTCGCGAGCCTGGTCGAGAAGACAGAAAATCGGGGGAGGCCCTATTTCGAGTTCCTGCGCGTGCCCCCGCTCTCGTGCGGAATCTACCGCCTGAAGGCCGGCGCCGTCGATCAGCAGACGGCCCACGACGAGGACGAGGTCTACTTCGTGTTGAAGGGCCAGGCGACCGTCGTCGTCGGTGGCGAGCGACGGGAGATCAGTCCCGGGTCCATCCTCTACGTGCCCGCCGACACGGAGCACGAGTTCGTCGACGTCCAGGAGGATCTCTCGCTGCTGGTCTTCTTCGGCTCGGGCGGCCCGTCGGGAGCCGAGATCTAGCGGGGAAGACGCATTCCAGAAAGTGGCGAGACGGTGGACTCGCGACGCATCGTCGACCGCTCTGGTCGAC
>CAYWGW010000010.1:44690-44796 GCA_964457385.1 uncultured Spirochaetaceae bacterium | reverse complement strand
CCGTAGACCGTCTCGAGGCCATCGTCGAAGCGGGTGACGACGCCGTTGTCGACGAGCGCCTCGAGGGTGAGCTCGATGCCCTCGTCGCTCTCGAGATGGTGGAAGT
>CAYWGW010000010.1:0-44680 GCA_964457385.1 uncultured Spirochaetaceae bacterium | reverse complement strand
TGCCGATGAAGAAATGCACGATCGTGTTGCGGTAGTAGGCCGCGGCCAGCTGCTGGTCCTCGCCGATGCCGTAGACCGTCTCGAGGCCATCGTCGAAGCGGGTGACGACGCCGTTGTCGGCGAGCGCCTCGAGGGTGAGCTCGATGCCCTCGTCGCTCTCGAGATGGTGGAAGTCGGCGGTCGTGGGCAGGCTTCGGGCCCGCACGGCGGCGATCAGGTTGGTCAGGCTGCGGCGGGTCTCGGGGATCGTGAGCGCCTCACCGGTCGCACCGAGCAGGGCGAGGGTGACGAGCGAGGTCGGCGTGATCGGGGTGACCCGGTTGATCCGGACCGAGACCTCGAAGGCCAGCTTCTGCAGATCCAGGCTGCGCTGATCGTCGGTCTGTCGCGCCTCTCCGGGGTGGCCGAGCTGTCGGCACAGGGAGAGGGGCTCACCGAAGGCGATGTGGATCCGGCCGTAGCGGCGCTTCATCTGCCGGATCACGCGCACGAACCAGGAGAAGCTCTCCTTCTGCTTGGCGCCGCCGCGCTGCTCGGCGACGTAGCTGCCGAGATCCTGGATCTGGTCGTAGGCGATCGAGACCGGAATCAGGTAGACGTCCTCGCTCTTGCCCCGGCGCCAGGCGTCGACCACGTTCGCCAGCAGTCCGAATCGCGGCGGCAGCAGCTTGCCCGAGCGCGAGCGCCCGCCCTCGATGTACCACTCGAGCGGAAAGCGCTTCTCGATCAGGTAGTCGATGTAGCTGGCGAGGACGTGGCGGTAGACCGGGGCATCGCGAAAGCTGCGGCGGATGAAGAAGACGCCGCTGCGGCGGACGATCGGCCCGACCGGGAAGAAGTTCATGTTGATCCCGCCCGCCGTATGGTTGGGCGGGAGCCCGTTCTCGTGCAGCGCGTACTGGAGCACGAGATGGTCGAGATTGGATTTATGGCTGGGGAGGAAGACGACGGGATGGCGCTCCTCCAGGCTGGCGATGCCCTTCATGGCCGCCGGATCGTAGTCGAGGGTTTCGTCGTAGCCGCGCGTGTAGAGCCAGTGGATCAGGTTGGTGAGCAGATCGATCACGAGGGGGCTGTGGGTGGCGGCGATCTCCTTGAGATTGCGGGCCGCCTCGGCCTCGGCGCGGGCAGGGGAGACGCGCGGATCCCCTTCGCGCGCGGCCTCTTCGGCCGTTCGGAGAAGCCCACCCCGGAAGGCGGGTCGACCGAGGACCTCCTCGTGCACGAGCCGGGGGACCTTGTATTGGGCGCCACGGACCGCCCGCTCCGCCCGCTCGAGCGCCAGGGTCGCCTTGCGGGCGACGAATTCCGCGAAGCCGTCGGTCTCGCCGGCCTCGAGGCCGCAGGCCTCGGTCCAGCGTTGGCGAAGGTCGGATGCCGTCGCCGGCTCGCCCGCCACGATCACGCATCGATCGGGCTCGCGCTGCAGGATCCATCGCTGCCGCAGCCAGCTCGGATCCCGCGGATCGCCCGCCGTCAGCAGGCTCCAGAGACGGACCCGGCGATGACCGTTCCGGAGCGGACCGCGCCAGATCACCCGCAACGGGGCCATCAGCGGGTCGCCGGTCGCCGCCAGGGTCGCCTGAAGCCGCGGGTCGAGGCGGAATTCCCGCCGCCGTCTTCGGGTGGAGGGAATCGGAAGGACCTCGAAGTCGTCGGTGGCGCTGCTCTCGGGGCGCGTCGTCTCGATCCATTGGTCGATGAGCTCGCGCTCGACCCGACTCGCCGCGTCGACCAGGAAGACGATCCGAGCGCCTGGGTCGTCGGTTGGCCATCCGGGACCCGAGACACGCTGCCGAAGCCACGATTGCCTCATCCACTCATACTACACCGAAAGCGCATCGATCTTCGTTGGTTTCCCGGCCCCCGATCGTGGCCATCCGCGCAGGGCTGGTTCATCATGGGTGACGATGCCGCGCCGCTCTTCGCCTTTGCCTTCGACGCCCGACGAAGCCGCCGCCCTGCTGGGCGTCCGCGATCGGCTCACGGTTCCGTTGGGTCCCGGCCAGCCCCTGGAGCTACTGTGGGCGCTCGGTCGGCGAGAGGATTGGCAGCGGCTCGATGTCTTCGGGGCGCTGTTGGTCGAGCTCTTCCCCCTCTTCGCGAAGCCCGGCGTCTTCCTGCGATCCGGCTTCCTGGGGCCGGCGGAGCGCGCGCTGCGGGCGGCCGGTCATGCGGTCTCCTTCGTTCCCGCCGACTTTCGTCGTTTTTCCGAGATCTCCCGTCGCTTCGAGTCGCGGGTCTTCGCGACGGCCGGTGCGGCGCCCGATTCCGAGGGCCGGATCTCGCTCTCGCTTCACGCGGGCGCCACGCTGGACGAGGTCTTCGAGGCCGCCCGTGACCCGGATCGCCTGTTGATCGTCGAGACCAGTCCCCATTACCCGCGGACCCTCGGCCTACCGCCGGAACATCCCCATTCGATCGCGCTCGAGGATGTCGACGTCTGGATCGAGAGTGGGGCGATGCCGGTCGAGCTGCCCGACGCGGCGCCCGGGGAGATCGAGATGGCGATTGCGAGACACGTGACGCCCTTCATCCCGGACGGGGCCACGCTGCAGACGGGCATCGGCGACATCCCGAACGCCGTGGTCCGGATCCTCGCCGAGGGCGAGGGCGGCGACTACGGGATCCACAGCGAGATGTTCACCGACGGCCTGATGCGGCTGCATCGGGCGGGCAAGGTCTCGAATCGCAAGGGTCTCTTCGACGGGATCTCCATCGCCACCTTCGCGATGGGATCGCGCGCCCTCTACGACTGGCTTCACGAGCAGGATCTCGTCCGATTCCTGCCGGTCGACATCGTGAACGACCCCTCGGTGATCGCACGCAATCGCTCGATGATCTCCATCAACGGCGCGCTCTCGGTCGATCTCTACGGTCAGGTGGTGGCGGACTCGATCGACGGCGCTCAACACTCGGGCATCGGGGGCCACGAGGATTTCCTGGCCGGGACGGGGCTCAGCAAATCCGGTCGGTCGCTGCTCTGTCTGCCTTCCAGCATCACGATCGACGGCCAGCGACGAAGCCGACTGATCCCGCGGCTCGCCTCCGGGTCCATCGTCACCAGCCCGCGACACCAGGTCGACGTCATCGTCACCGAGCATGGCGCTGCCGAGCTCGCCGGCCTCACGGTCGAGGAGCGGGGCGAGGCGCTGGCCGAGATCGCCCATCCCGACTACCGCGACGAGCTTCGGGACGCCGCGCACGCCCTCGCGCGGCTCGGCGTCCGAACCGGATCCGGATATGGATCCCGATTCGAGGCGGAGGCGTCATCGTCGTCGGCAGAGGCGTCGAAGACGTAGAAGGGGTAGTCGGGCGGCCCGGCGGCGTTCGGGCTTGGACGCCGCGTGCGCCGCGGCTAGGCTCGTCGCAGGCGTGCAGAGCAGGGCAGGCGTGCAGAGCAGGCCGGATCCGCAAAAGCGGCCGCCCGAATTACCGCCCGCCAGACCGGGCCGATACACCGTCGGCCGGGCAAGGATTTCAAGCTCGCGCGCCAGGAGTGTCCGTGCAGATCGCCACCCGACTCGCCCCGATCGAGCTGCTGGAGATCACCTCGGGCCGTCGCGTCCGGCTTGCCGACTACTGGCGGGATCGTCCGGCGATCCTGGTCTTCCTGAGACACTTCGGCTGACTGTTCTGCCGTGAGCAAGTCGCGCAGTTGCGCGACCCGATCCAGGCCTGGCGCGAGCGGGGCGTCGAAGTCGTGATCATCGGCAACGGCAACGCCGACTTCGCCGAGGCCTTCCGACAGGATCTCGGGATCGAGGGGCCGTTGCTGGTCGACCCGGAGCTCGCCGCCTATCGCGCGGCCGGCCTGAGACGGGGACGGCTCGAGGCCGCCTCGCCGCGACTCTGGACGAACGCCTTTCGCGCACTGCGGAGCGGGGCGCGGCAGCAGGGCGTGCAGGGCGATCCGTGGCAGCTCGGAGGCGTCTTCGTTCTGGCGGCAGGCGGCGAGACGCGGCTGGCCGCCCGCTCGCGCGAGGCCGGCGACCACGTGGCTCCGGAAACGATCGAGGCCGCCCTGGCCGAGGGTGCGCCGGCGGTCGACGATGTCCCGACGCCTTCGCCGGTGGCGCCCCTGGCCGACGCGCTGCGGCCGCTGCTCGATCTCTCCCCGCTCTTCTCCTTCGATCGCATCGGATTCCGTCGCCACGCGCTGGCCTTCGATCCCAGGGACCTCGCGGTCGATCTCTACGGACGTCGCTGCCTCGTCAGCGGCGCGAACTCGGGCATCGGCTACGAGACGGCCCTCGCCCTCGCTGATCTCGGTGCCGAGGTGGTGCTCCTGTGTCGCGATCGGGGGCGTGGAGAAACGGCGGTCCAGAGCATCCGGGAGGCCACCGGCAATCGCCGCGTCCACCTGTTCCAGCTCGACATCTCCGATCTCGGCGCCGTGGACGCCGCGGCTAGTGAGCTTCGCAACGAGCCGGTCGACGTGTTGGTGCATAACGCTGGCGTGCTTCCGTCGCAGCGCATCGAGACCGCGGACGGGCTCGAGCTGACCTTCGCCACCCATGTCGCGGGCCCCCATCGCCTCACCCGCGGCCTGCGTCCAGCGCTCGAGGCGGCGGAGGCGGCCCGGATCGTCTGGGTCTCCTCGGGTGGGATGTTGACCCGGCGCCTGAACGTCGCCGACCCCGGCTGGCGGAATCGTGACTACGACGGGGTGATCGCCTACGCCGAGACCAAGCGGGCGCAGGTCGTGCTGGCGGAGCTGTGGGCGGATGCCTTCGCGGCGACGCGGGTCTGCGTGAACTCGATGCATCCGGGCTGGGCGGATACGCCCGCCGTCCGGAACTCGTTGCCGCGCTTCCATCGCCTTACGGAGGCGGTGCTGCGGACGCCGGCCGAGGGCGCCGACACCGTCGTGTGGCTGGCCGCGTCGCCCGCGGCGGAGGGCGAGACGGGCCGTTTCTTCTTCGATCGCAGGCCCGTACGCACCCACTGGATTCCGTCCACGAAAGAGAGTACCGAGGAACGAACGGCCCTCTGGAAGATCTGCGAGACGCTATGATCGGGCGTGGCGCGCATGGCCTCGCGGGCCTGGTGGGCTTCCGGGTCCTGGTGCGTGCCGGCACGTGGACATGCCCGTGAAGCGCGACGGGCGCCGGCCGCCAATCGCCAATCGCCAAGAAACGAGCGACGAGCGACGAGCGACGACGGACAGGAGACCGGATTGGAGAGGCTTCCGACTGCGGCACTCGATGCGCCGGTGCATGGTGTGGGGCTGGTGCCGGGCACCCTCCGCGATCAGCTCGGGGAGGGCGTCTCGCTGCTCGTCTTCCTGCGTCATTTCGGCTGTTTGTTCTGTCGCGAGACGGTAGGCGACCTGCGCGCCGCCGTGGCTGCCGACCCCGACTACCCGAGCGTGCTCTTCTTCTTCCAGGGCAGCGCGACCGAGGGACGAGCCTTCCTGCGCCGGGACTGGCCCGAGGCGAGGGCAGTGGCGGATCCCGAGCTCCAGCTCTACACGCTCTTCGGGATTCCCCAGGCGAGCTTCTTCGAGGCGCTCGGCCCCTCGGTGTTGGCCGCTCGCAGACGTGCTCGGCGCAAGGGCTACGAAAGCGGCCCGCGATCGGGCGACATCTGGCGGATGCCGGGGGTCTTCGCGGTATGCGGCGAGAGGGTGCTCTGGACCCATCATCCGCGGCACGCCGGCGATCATCCGGATTTCCGCCGGCTTCCCGGCCTGATCCGCGCTGGCTCATGACCCGCCGATGGTCCCCGCATGACGTTCCTGGCCCATTGTCGCAGCGCCGCCTCCCTCTTCGTGATCATCGCCAATCTCTGCTTCTGGCTTCCGCCACTTCTCGCGCTCGCGCTGGTGAAGCTCGCGGTTCCGGCCGCTCGCGGCCGCAGTGAGCGGGCGATGGCCTGGATCTATCGGGTGGCGGTGATCGTCGACGACGTCTGGCTCGGGCGTGTGATGGGCCTTCGCTGGAGTCGGCCCGAGCTCGGCCTGGATCCCGCGCGAAGCTACCTCGTACTCTCGAACCACATCTCCTGGGCCGACATCCTGCTGATCCAGAGCGTGATCGTGCGCCAGGGGCCGCTGCTGAAGTTCCTGGCGAAGCGCGAGCTGATCTACGTCCCGATCGTTGGGCTGATCATCTGGGCCTTCGATTTTCCGATCCTGCGGCGCCGAAGTCGCCGCGGCGCGGACGAGCGAGAGCGCCGGGCACGCGATCTCCAGGCGTTGCGACAGGCGGGTCGTCGTGTGCAGCGAGCTCCGGCGGCGTTGATGAACTTCGCCGAGGGGACGCGCTTCAGCGAGGCCAAGCGGGTGCAGCGAAGCAGCCCCTACCGTCATCTGCTGAGTCCCCGCGTCGGCGGCTTCCTGACGTTGATCGAGGCGGTCGAGGAGGGGGCCGAGGGGCTGATCGATCTGACCCTGATCTATCCGAAAGACGTGTCTTTCTGGGCCTTCCTGGCCGGGAACCTGCCCGAAATCGAGATCCGGGCGGAGCGGATCGATAGCGCGTGTCTTCCCAGAACCCGGGAGTCCGCGAGCCGTTGGCTGGCGGAGCGTTGGGCGGAGAAGGATGCGGCAATCGCCGAGAGTCGGGGGTCCGCGCTCGCCCGTGGGGCCTCCGAGTCCAGTGAGGCGGCAAGTGAGGCGTCGAGTCAAGCCCCGGTCGAGTAGGGCGTTCGAGCGAGCGAGCGTAGTTGTTCAGGGAAAGGCCGATCGGGAGTCGTCGATCGAGACGACTGGCCTATGCTTCGCTCGAAGGCCGGCCCGACCCTGCGCGGCCCGCCGAGGCGAGGCCGGCGCGGGAAGAAATGGGCATGAAGGGATCCGGCGTACAAGGAATGCGGCCCATGATGGAGAACGCGATGGAGAAAGAGGTCGACGTCGGCTCGACGGATTCCGCCGATCCCGACCAGGACGCTCGGCATCGAGCGTCGGCGGGTGGGGTTTGGAAGACGGCACTCGCGCGTGAGCTGCGCGCCCACCCCTTCGGCTATGTGGTGCTTCTGCTCTTCGTGCTGGCGGGTCCGATCGGAGCTGCCTTCCTCTTCCCCCAGGCGCCGATCGGCGTGGCGATCTTCGGTGGACTGGCTTTCGGGATCTACGCCGCGCTCTGCGCCGTGCCCCAGAAGTTCATGTAGTCCCGTGTTCCAGTCGACCGCGATGGTCCGAAAGGCTCGGTCGGGTCCGAGCGGAGTCGGCCCAGCGGGTGGCACGAAGGCCGCCAGGAGAAGAGCAATGCCCACCGAAACCGGTCTCGAGGCCTGGCATCGCGTCGTACGCGACATGAACGCCGAAGCTCTCGACGAGATCCTCGCGGAGGACGTCGTCTTCCACTCGCCCGTCGTTCACACGCCCCAGAAGGGCAGGGATCTCACCCGGCTCTACCTGATGGCCGCGTTCAACGTTTTTCCGGGCGACGCTTCCCTGAAGGATGCAGACGGGAAGGACGCGTCGGGTGCTGGAGGTGACGCGGCGAAGGAGAAGCCGGGAGGCACCTTCGAGTACGTGCGCGAGGTGGCGGGACCGCGGGACGCCGTGCTGGAGTTCCGGACGGAGATCGAGGGGATCGTCGTGAACGGCGTCGACATGATCCGCTGGAACGACGAGGGCAAGATCGTCGACTTCAAGGTCATGATCCGGCCGCTGAAGGCGATCCAGAAGGTGCATGCGCAGATGGCTCGCATGCTCGAGGCCCTGAAGCCGCGCGCGTAGGGCCGCGTCCTGTGAGATCCGTCCTGCGGCCCGGCTCGTGCGCGGGTCGGCTCGGGTCGTATCCTCGGGGAGAACGGAGGCAGCTCCGACCGGATCGGGGGGACGACCGTGGCAGCCGAGCCCAGGCCCTACACGCTCGAGGATCGCTATCTCGCGGACGAGGGCACCGTCTTCCTGACGGGCATCCAGGCGCTGGCCCGCCTGCCCCTCGAGCAGCTTCGGGTCGATCGCCGGGCGGGGCTGCATACGGCGGCCTTCGTGTCGGGCTATCCCGGCTCGCCGCTCGGTGGCTACGACCGTGCGGTTGCGGCGGCGGCGGCGCTGGCGCCCGAGCTCGCGATCGTCTGCCGGCCGGCGATGAACGAGGAGTACGGGGCCAGCGCGGTGATGGGCTCGCAGCTGGCCGCGGCCCAGCCCGACTGCCGCTACGACGGCATCGTCGGGCTCTGGTACGGCAAGGCGCCGGGCGTCGACCGGGCCGCGGATGCCCTGCGCCACGCCGTATTCGCCGGCACCTCGATGCACGGCGGGGCCGTCGCGATCGTAGGCGACGATCCCGCCGCCAAGAGCTCGACGGTGCCTTCTTCCTCTGCGGGTGTGCTGTCGGACATGCACGTCCCGCTCTTCTATCCCGGCGATCCCGCCGAGGCCCTCGATCTCGGACGCCACGCGATTGCGCTCTCGCGTCTGACCGGACTCTGGTCGGGGCTCAAGATCGTGGCGGACGTGGCGGATGCGACGGCCACCGTCGATCTCCACCCCGAACGGATCGTTCCGCTGCTGCCGGAGATCGAGGGCGGCCCCTATCGTCATCACGCCGACGGCAACCTCCTCACGCCCCGCACGCTCGAGGTCGAGCGGGAGATCTACGAGGTTCGCTACGAGCTGGCGCGACGTTATGCCGCCCTGAACCGGCTGAATCACTGCCCTGTCGATCCCGCCTCGGCCTGGATCGGCATCGTCTCCTCGGGCATCACCCATCGCGAGGTGCGCGAGGCGCTGGGGAGGCTCGGGCTGCGAACGGACGCAGAGATCGCGGACTGCGGCATCCGGCTGCTCAAGATGGGCATGCCGATGCCCTTCGAGCCGGAGACGGTGCGGCACTTCGCGCGCGGGCTCGAGCAGGTCTTCGTGGTCGAGGAGAAACGACCGAATCTCGAATCGCTGATCAAGGACGCGCTCTACGACCTCCGCGAGCGGCCGCGGATCGTCGGGAAGGCGGACGAGTCCGGCGCGCGACTGATCCAGGGACACGGCGCCCTCGACGCGGACGTGCTGGTTCCGATCCTGCGGCGTCGGCTCGAGCCGCGGCTGCGCGACCGGCTCGCGCCCCCTTCAGTGGAAGAGTCGGTCGAGCTGCCGACGCTGCCTGTCGTGCGCACTCCCTTCTACTGCTCCGGCTGCCCCCACAATCGCAGCACCCAGGTGCCCGAGGGCTCGCTGGTGGGCGCGGGCATCGGCTGCCATACGATGGCGCTGCTGATGGACGAGAAGCGCGTCGGTCGCATCGGCGGTCTCGGCTGCATGGGCAACGAGGGCGTTCAGTGGATCGGCATGGCGGAGTTCGTCGACCGCGCCCATTTCATACAAAACCTCGGCGACGGGACCTACTTCCACTCGGGTCAGCTCGCGATCCAGGCCTCGGTCGCGGCGGACGTGAACGTCACCTACAAGCTCCTGTACAACGGAACCGTCGCCATGACCGGCGGCCAGCATCCCGAAGGCCAGCTGTCGGTGCCGGCGGTGGCCGCGGATCTGCTCGGTCAGGGTGTCGCGCGGGTGCTCGTGACGACCGACGACACGAAACGCTACGACGGCGTGCGCCTGCCACCGGGCGTCGAGATCTGGTCCCGCGATCGCCTGATCGAGGCGCAGGAGCTCCTCGCCCGGATTCCGGGGACGACGGTCCTGATCCACGACCAGGCCTGCGCCGCCGAGCTGCGGCGCGCGCGCAAGCGCGGCCGGCTGCCGACGCCGCGCCAGCGAGTCGTGATCAATCATCGCATCTGCGAGGGCTGCGGCGATTGCGGCCAGGTCAGCAACTGTCTGTCGGTGCAGCCCTTCGACACGCCCTTCGGTCGCAAGACGCAGATCGATCAGACGACCTGCAACCTCGACTACTCCTGTCTCGAAGGGGATTGTCCTTCGTTCGTGACCGTGACCCTGCCCGAGGACGGGAAGGCCGACTCGGACGCCCCGACCTTCGCCGGTCGCGCCTCCGAGCTCCCGCCGCGACCGGCTTTCCCGGAGCCGCCCGTGCCTCCGCCCGAGCCCGAGCGCATCGTGCCGGAGGCGGAGTTCGCCATGCGCATCACGGGCATCGGTGGCACCGGGGTCGTGACGGTCGCCCAGGTCGTCGGCACGGCGGCGATGCTCGACGGCTATCGCGTGCGCGGACTCGATCAGATCGGGCTCTCCCAGAAGGCCGGTCCCGTCGTCAGCGATCTGCGGCTGTCACGGGAACGCCCGACCTCGACCAACCGCCTCGGGCGCGGGCAGGCCGATTGTCTGATGGCCTTCGATCAGCTCGTGGCGGCCTCGGAGAAGGGGCTGCTCACGGCGGATCGGACGCGGACGACGGTCGTCGGCTCGACCACGCCGACACCGACCGGTGCCATGATCACCCATCCCGAGATCGAGCTGCCCGATGCCTCGACGCTGATCGAGCGGATCGCCGCTGTGACCCGGGCGGAGGCCCAGTTCTGGGCCGATGCGTCGGCAATCACCGAGGATCTCTTCGGAAGCACGACGACGGCCAACCTCTTCGTCGTCGGAATGGCCGTGCAGGCCGGCTGCCTGCCGGTGAGCGCCGCGAGCCTCGAGCAGGCCATCCGGCTCAACGGCGTCGCGATCGATCGCAATCAGGCGGCCTTCCGCTGGGGTCGGATCCAGATCGCCGATCCCGAGGCCGTGGCGCGTGCCCGCCGCGAGGCCGCCGGCGTCACGGGGGATGGCGTCACGGGGGATGCTGTTGCGGGGAATGGCGTCATGGGCGCCGAGGCCGTCGGCGGCGCCGTTTCGCCGTCGCCGCCTACGTCGCCGCCGCTCCCGCCCGAGCTCGCCGAGCGTCTCGCACGGATCGCGCGGCGGACGCGGCTTGCGGCCGAGCTCGAACGTTATGCGAGAGAGCTCGTCGCCTGGGGCAGCCTGCGCGATGCCCAACGCTGGCTGGTCGTGGTCGAGCGGGCCCAGCGGGCGGAACAGCGGGTTCGTCCCGGGAGCCTGGAGCTGACGCGGACGGTGGCGGCCTCGCTCTTCAAGCTGATCGCCTACAAGGACGAGTACGAGGTCGCCCGCCTGATGACGGACCCGGACGGCATGGCGGCGGCCTACGAGGTGGCGGGCGGACGCGGGCGGATCGCCTGGAAGCTGCATCCGCCCCTGCTGCGCGCACTCGGTCTGCGCCGGAAGATCACCCTCGGACGCTGGGCGACGCCCCTGATCCGGCTGCTCGCCCGGGCCAGGGGGCTGCGCGGCACTCCCTTCGATCCCTTCGGCCGGGCCCGCGTTCGGCGACTCGAGCGAGCGCTGCCCGGCGAGTTCGAGGGGGCCCTCGACCGCGCTCTCGAGGCGCTGGACGAGACGCGCTTCGAGACGGTCGTCGGACTGGCGCGACTGCCCGAGCAGATTCGCGGCTACGAAGACCTCAAGCTCGCGCGCGTGGAGCTCTATCGCAAGGAGCTCTCCGCTTCCCTCGACTCGATGGGGCTGGACTAGACTCGAGCGTCTCGGGAGCGGCTCGGGGTCCGGGTGCGCGGGACGGAGCTGCGCGTCGCGCCCAGGCGGGCCGAATGAACAGGCGGAACGCCACGGCAGACCGGGGGAAGAGATCTTGAGCGACGAGCTGCTGGCGGAGCCCTTCCGCCCCCTGCCCATCCGCGGGCTCAACGCGATCGGTCGCGGGCTCGCGCGCGTCGGGCAGACGCCCATCGCGCTCGGAGAGGTTCCGCTGCTGGAAGCGGCGCGGCGCCAGACGGGCCTGTCGGATTTCGGACCGGAGAGCTTCCTTCCGGGCCTTCGCAGGCTGCTCGACTCCCTCGAGGGCGACGCTCGCCTGACGCTCTTCGGACGTTATTTCGCGCGCCGGCAGGTGCTCGAGCTGCTGAGCCATCGACTGCTGCTGACCGAGCATCGGAAGCGCCATCCGGAGGTCGCGGCGCAGCAGATCCGCCAGCCGCTCTTCATCCTCGGTCTCCCGCGGACCGGCACCACGCTGCTCTACGGACTCTTGGCCGAGGATCCCGCCCATCGCGCGCCGCTCTCCTGGGAGGTCGACCAGCCCTGTCCGCCCGCGGAGGCCGCGACCTACGAGACGGATCCGCGCATCGAGACGAGCGGCAAACGCTTCGAGCAGCTCGCCCAGCTCGCCCCCGGCATCCAGGCCATCCATCCGGTCGGCGCCCTGATGCCCCAGGAATGCATCGTACTGACGGCTTCGGAGTTCATGAGCATCCGCTTCGAGATGTGCTTCGACGTCGCCTCCTACCAGGACTGGCTGCTCGGTCAGGACATGCGCGACGCCTATGCCCATCATCGGCGCTTCCTGCAGCACATGCAGTCGAGGCATGCGGGCGAACGCTGGATCCTGAAGTCGCCGGGCCATCTCGGCCCTCTCGATGCGCTCTTCGACACCTATCCCGACGCCCTGGTCGTGCAGACCCATCGGGATCCGCTGCGGGTGATTCCTTCGGTCGCGAGCCTCGAGTATACGTTGCGGATGGTCTCGACCGACGATCTCGATCCCCATGCGCTGGGGCGCCAGCAGCTTCGGGCCTGGTCGACGCTGCTGGAGCAGGGGATGGCGGCGCGTGCGGCCCATCCCGAGCGCGAGTCCCGGATCCTCGACCTGGCGATGGACGAGATCGTCCGCGACCCGCTTGGCTCGGTGGAGCGCATCTACCGCCATTTCGATCTCGAGCTCGGAGCCGAGGCCCGGCTGCGGATGGAGCGCTACCTGGTGCGGCATCCGAAGAACGAGTTCGGCAGCCATCGGTACAGCCTCGAATCCTTCGGACTCGACGAGGCGACCGTGAACGAGGCCTTCAAGAGCTACCGCGAGCGCTTCGGCGTGCGCGTCGAGACCCGCCGTTCGAATCCCTGATGGCCTCCAACGGTCTTCAGGAGCGATCGAGCTCGTAGACGCGACCGAGCAGCCGGTCGACGAGACGCGCGGGCAGCAGCTTCATGAATCCGCTCTGGAGCAGGGCGGAGAAGGGCAGGTAGTAGCGCGCCTTCGGGCGGCGCGCAGTGGCGGCGTGGACGACCGCGCGGGCGACGTCGTCTGGCGAAAGCGCGTGCTCCAGGTTCTTCTTGGCCAGCGCATCCAGGACGAAGAAGGTGCGGCGGTAGGGATTGGACGGGTCCGCCCGCAGCGAGGCGCTCGCTTCCCGGGCGTTGTCGAAGACCGCCGTGTCCACGAAGCCGGGAATGATCGTGCTGACGTGGATTCCGAAGGGGCCGAGCTCGAGGCGCAGGGCGTCGCTCGCGGCGTGCATGGCGATCTTCGAGCCGGCGTAGGGGATGGCGAGAGGCGCCGCAATCAGCCCTGCCAGCGATCCCACGTTGATGATGCGGCCGCGACGCCGCTGGCGCATTGCCGGCACGGCGTGGGCGATCAGCTGTAGGCTCGAGAAGAGGTTCACCTCGAACACCTGGCGGATCTCGGCTCGGGACATCTGCTCGAGCGCCGCCCCCGGACTGAAGCCGGCGTTGTTGACGAGCACGTCGAGCCGACCCCCGAGACGCTCGAGGGCGCGCTCGAAGACGTGCGCCGTCTCCTGCTCGTCGGCCAGATCCGCCGCCAGTGCATGGGCCCGTCCATCTGTCCGCTCGATCTCCTTGGCGAGGCCTTCGAGCCGATCCGCACGCCGCGCGACGAGCACGACCTCGAAGCCCGCGGCGGCCAGCGCACGGGCGCTCGCCTCTCCGATGCCCGAGGAAGCGCCCGTCACGAGCGCGGTTGCGCGAGCCGAGTCGTTCGGGGTCTGCGTCAGCGTCATGGGGCCGAGCATCGGAGATCGATCGCGAATTGCAACGCCCAAGCGTCGCCGGCGCCCTCAGCACCGCCCGACGCCGGGCGGCCGTCTGTCTGATCGAGGCGTCCATCCGCGCCCGGGCTTGGTGGGTCCGGGCGGACCGGGTCGCTACAGTGGGGCGTCTGCCGCCGAGGTCTCCGAATGTCCGGTCCGATCGCGTCGTCTTCCGACATGGCTCGCGCTTCTCGCTCGTCTCGATCCAGCGTACTCCTCTTCCTTTTTGCGTGGCTCGTCTCGGGTGCGGGTGCGGGCTGCGCCGGTCTCGAGGGCATGGATCTCGAGGGGTTGCTGCTCGGGACGAGTCCCCTCGATGAAGGAACCGTAGCGACCGGCCTCAAGCAGGCGCTTCGGGTCGGCACCGAGCGCACGACCTCCACGCTCTCCCAGCCGGGCGGCTTCGCGTCCGATCCGGGGCTGCGCCTGCGCCTTCCGGGGGAGCTCGGACAGCTGGCTCAGGGGCTCCGCACGATCGGCCTCGGAGCCCGGGTCGACGCGCTCGAGGCGTCGATGAACGAGGCCGCCGAGCAGGCTGCGGCCCAGGCGGTGCCGGTCTTCGCCTCGGCGATTTCCTCCATGTCGATCGCCGATGCGTTCGCGATCCTGAACGGACCCGAGGACGCGGCGACGCGTTATTTCCGGGATCGGACCTCTGAGGCGCTGCGCGCGCGTTTCGAGCCGGTCGTGAGTGAATCGATCGCCCGGGTCGGTCTATACGGCCTCTATACGGAGCTCGTCGCGCGCTATGAAGCGATTCCCTTCGCGACGAAGCGGCCGTCGTTGGATCTCGAGGCGTACGTGACGGACCGGACGCTCGAGGGACTCTTCAGAAGGCTGGCGACGGAGGAGGCGCGGATTCGCGACGATCCCGGGGCGCGTACGACGGCGCTTCTGCGGCGCGTGTTCGGTGATCGCGAGGAGGGTGGCTAGCGTGCCCGCGGTGGAGAGCGTCGGTAGGAAAATCGGATGCCTCCACGCCGGGGGCCGGAGGGCCTCGGCATGACGGAATCTCTCGACCTGCGGCTCGATCCCCTGCGACGGATCCTGGTCGCGACGGATTTCTCGCCGACGGCGGAGCTGGCCCTCGAGCGGGCGATCGACCTCGCCCGCGTTCATGACAGCGAGATCGCCCTCGCCCACGTCATGCAGCCGGAGCTGCCCCCGCTGGCGACGCCCGAGATGGTCTCGGTGCCGCCCGACTTCGAGCAGATCCTGCGTGAAGCCTGCGAAGAGGGTCTCGACCACGCAGTCCGCCACGTGCGGGAAGCGGGTCTGGTCGCAACCCGGCATCTCGAGCTGGGTCGCGCAGCCAGGAGCCTGACCGAGCTCGCGGATCGGATCGACGCGGATCTGATCCTGATCGGCACGCGGGGCAACACCGGCTTCAAGCGGCTGCTGCTCGGGAGCGTTGCGGAGGAGGTCGTTCGGACGGCGCGGAAGCCGGTGCTCACGGTGCATCCGAGCGATCAGCGTGCGATCGAGCCGGTGCGGACGCTGCTCTTCCCGACCGACTTCTCGCCCGCCGCGGAGCAGGCCCTGTCTACGGCTTCCCGGCTGATCGCGCGCGATCCGGGTGCGCGCATCCTGTTGCTGCATACCTTCCAGATCGCATCGGCGATCGTGCCACTCGGCGGATTCGGCGGGGGCGTGCCACCGAAGCTCGTCGAGAACGCCCGAGAGCTCGCCGAGACGGCCACTCGACCCGCGGTGGACGCCCTTCGCGCCCAGGGGCTCGAGGTGGAGGTCCTGATCGAACGCGGCGATACCGCCGAGATCGTGACGGAGCTGGCTCGGATGCGTGGCGCCGATCTGATCGTGATGGGGACGCGCGGGCATTCGAGGCTGCGGCAATGGTTCCTCGGGAGCACGGCCGAACGCGTCGTCGAGCATGGGCCCTGTCCGGTGTTGACCGTGCACGAGGTGAAGCCGGACGCTTGAGGCCCCCGCGCCCGGCGAGTCCGGGCCTCCCGAGCGGTCGCGAGGCGGAGGCCGCGAACGATGCTGTCGTTGGCCGGTTGAAACGAGTCGCTTCGCCGGGTCTTTCAGGATCGAGATCGCTCGAGGGTTCGCGGCCGATCCGGATCCGAGGCGACGAGGAGCGAGACGAGCCCGATCGCGAAACGCAGGCAGGTCTGCAGCAGCGCGAAGGCGAGCCCGAAGGCGAGGATCGCCGACTCGCTGCCGTAGGGCGAGAACAGGAAGAGCATCATGGCCTGCTGGGTGCCGAGGCCGGCCGGTGTGATGGGAAATGCGCCGACGGTCTGGATCAGGGGTATGCCCGCCAACACGATCGAGAGGGGCAGATCGAGGCCAAAGGCGGTCGTGCCCCAGGCGTAGACGCCGACGAATACCAGGCAGTGGAGGCTCCGCAGGAGGACGACGCGACGCAGCGCTCTCGGGCGCATCCGGCGGAAGACGGCTGCCAGACGGCTCTGCTGAATCCGTTCGATCGGGGGCCAGACCGGTACCGACGTCCATCGCAGCAGAAAGAGCAGCGCGAAGATCAGCGAGAGGGCGAGGAGGATCGCCGCGATCGATCTCGCGAGGGCGAATGTCTGTGTCGAGGCGGGCAGGACGGCAAGGCCCAGCGCAGCGCAGCCCGCGAAGAGCGAGACATCGACGGATTGCTGGAGCAGCAGGGCGCCCGAGCTCGCGAGCATCGGCACGTCGCGAGCACGCATGAGTTCGTAGACGAAGCCCGCGCGTCCGAGATTCCAATGGATCGGGGTGAGGAGGTAGCTGCGGGCGCGGACCGCGAGGATCGTGCCCCAGGACAGACGCGCACCGGATGCATCCCGATGCAACGGTCCGAGGATCGTCCAGAGCGAGCTCGACTCGATCACGAGCCAGAGGCCGCAGGCAGCGGCCATCAGGAGCAGCAGGCGATCCAAGCGAACCAGGCGCGCCACCTCGACGAGCTGGGCGGGAGGCGTTCGTGTCAGCAGCCCGGCGAGGATCGCGAGGGCGAGCGCCCAGGAGAGCCAGATACGCACGTCCGCGGACCTTCCCGGCGGCTTCATCAGCACTCCCGTCGATTTTTCCATCGATCCGTCTTCGGGGATGCGCTGATGGTATCCTGACGGACCTCGACGTCGAGGTCCACTGCGAGGAGAGGCATGAAGCGCGCGGCGGAGTCGCGAAGAGGAGCGCTGGATCGCCATCGCGTGCTCGATCTCACCTCCCCGTCGTCCGCCTACTGCGGCAAGCTGCTGGCGGACCTCGGGGCCGAGGTGATCCGGATCGAGCCGCCCGATGCCTTCCCCGACGCCTGCGACGGAGCTCGGAGCCCGTCTTTCCTCTACATGAACGCGGGCAAGCGGAGGCTGGTTCTCGATCTCGAGCAGGCCGCCGATCGCGATCGGTTCCGACGCCTCACGGCGACCGCCGACCTGGTGCTCGAATCCTTCGCCCCGGGCCATCTGGAGCAGTGGGAGCTGGGTCATGCCGACTTCTCCGCGCAGCGACCCGAGCTCGTCTGGACCTCGATCACCGGCTTCGGGCGGACGGGCCCGCAGCGCGCGTTTCGCTCGAACGATCTCGTAGCCAGCGCGCTCGGCGGAGCGGTGGTCGCGATCGGCGATCCCGAGGATCCCCCCGTCCGGATGGCAGCGCATCAGGCCGACGTCGTGACCGCAACGCTGGCCGCGGCGAGCAGTCTGGCGGCGCTCCACCATCGTCTTCGCAGCGGCCGCGGCCAGCTGGTCGACGTCTCGGCGCTCGAGACGATCGCCTCGATCACGCATATCGCCGGCGTCGGGAAATGGCTCGAAGACGGGGTGATCCCGGAGCGGGTGGGGACGGGGCTCGTGGCCTCCGTGCCCTCTGGTGCCTATCCCTGTCGCGACGGCACGATCTACCTGATGGTGAACCGGCCCGCCCATTGGGATGCGCTGGCCCGTTGGATCCACGAGCGGACGGGACAGGAGGAGGTGCTCCAGGAGACCTTCCGCGGTCCCTCGTCGAATCGCCTGCCCTATCGCGAGTTCCTGGATCTCTTCATCACGGAGCTCACGAGCCAGCTCGGGGTCGACGAGGCCTATCACGAGGGCCAGCGTCGACGCATCGCCTTCACGCCGGTCCAGACCGCCGCCGCCCTCGTGAGCGATCCCCAGCTCGCGGCGCGCGGCTTCTTCGAGACCCTCGATGTCGCCCCCGGTCAACGGCAGATGTGGCCGGGCGCCCCCTATCGCCTCTCGAAGACGCCCTGTCGGATCCTTCGTCGGCGTCCGTTGTCGCCGGAGGACGAGGCCTCGATCGGGCGCGGAGCCGGGCACGCAGCGGGCCGAGGAGGGGAACACGGAGCCGAGTGCGGAGCAGGAGCCGGGGGCAGGCAGGGCGGCTCGGAGCGCGCAGTTGCGGGTCGCGAGGCCGGCGGCGACGGTGCGCTTGCGGGTCTGCGGGTCGTCGAGCTCGGGACGGGGCTCGCCGGTCCCTGGATCGGGCGGATCATGGCGTGGTGTGGGGCCGAGGTGATCAAGGTCGAATCCCGGGCCCATCCCGATGTCCCGCGGCTCTACGTCTCACCCCGGGAGCCCGAACGCGGGGTCCAGCCCGAGTGCTCGCCCTGGTTCACGGATTGGAACGCGGGCAAGCGCTTCGTGGCTCTGGACCTGTCGAAGGAGGAGGGCGCAGAGCTCTGTCGCCGATTGATCGATCGCAGCGACTTCGTCGTCGCGAACTACGGAACCGGTGTGCTGGAGCGTCTGGGGCTCGACTACGCCCGGCTGTCCGAGCGCAATCCGGAACTCATGCTGCTCCGATCGACGGGCTTCGGCGAGACCGGCCCTTTCTCGCGTTATGCGACCTGGGGTCCGAACATCGAGGCGCTCTCGGGGCTGAGTCGCTTTTCGGGCTTTCCCCATCGCGAGTGCACGACGACCCACTTCGCCTACCCGGATCCGTTGAGCGCGCTGCACGGCCTGGTCGCGCTGCTCGCCGCCCTGCTCCATCGCGATCGCGGTGGCTCCGGTCAGGCGATCGATCTCTCCCAGCTCGAGACGACGATCGCGGCGATCGGCGAGTGCCTCGTCGAGTCCTTCGCGACGGGCGACGAGCCCGCTCGTCTCGGCAATCGCGAGCCGGACCGCGCGCCCTGGGGCTGCTTTCCCTGCGCGGGCGACCGACGTTGGGTCGCGATCACCGTCGAGAACGACGCGGATTGGGCCCGCTTCGTCGAGGTCCTGGGCCGCCCCGATTGGGCGCGCGAGGCGCGCTTCGCAACGGTTCGCGGGCGTCTGGAATACGTCGACGCGCTGGAGGCACAGATCTCCGATTGGACCCGGACCCGGGAGGACTACGACGTGATGGAGCGCTGCCAGCAGGCTGGGATCGCCGCGGGCGTGGTCCAGAACAGCGAGGATCTCTACCGACGCGACCCCCAGCTCGCCGCCCGTGACTTCTTCGAGACGATCCCGCATTTCAAGAAGGGCGAGGTCGTCGCCTGCGGCATTCCCCTCGGCCTCCAGGGGACACCCGGCCGAACGACGCATACGGGCTCCTCGGTCGGGCACGACAACGACCTCGTCTTCCGCGAGGTCCTGGGCCTGTCCGCGGCCGAGATCGAAGGCCTGACCGAACGCGGCGCGATCGAGCCGAGCGGATCCGGATGAGCACGTCCGCCCGATCGAGAGGATCCGGGCGCCCGCCCGGACCCGGGCCGGAGACACGGGCGCCCGCTCGGATCAGCCGTCGAGGACGTCCTGGGCGATCAACTCCTCGAGGTAGGGGGTATCCCACCAGGAGAGTTGCAGATGCTTGGCCCGGCGGAAGAACATCTGCTGGTCGTACTCGATCGTGAAGGCGACGCCACCCCAGATCTGGGCGCAGACCCGGGTCGTCTCACGATAGGTCTCGCAGCAGAAGAGCTTCGCCATCGGTGCGAAGCGCCGGATCGAGCGTCCGTGGGCGCGGTTCCAGGCCGCCTCGTGGACGAGCACCCTGCCGCCGTCGATGCGCGTCGAGGCGTCGGCCATGTAATGGGCGAGGGACTGGAAGGCGCCGAGCGGCTTGTCGAACTGCACCCGCTGGTTGGCGTAGGCGACGGTCTCCTCGAGGCAGCGATTCGCGCCGCCGATCGCCTGGGCCGCCAGCAGGACGATGCCGTCGAGCATGGCCCGGCTCCAGCTGTCCCAGCCCGTGCCGGCCGCGCCGATACGCGCTGAGGCCGGCACGCGCACGCCGTCGAAATGGATCCGGTAATGTGGCTCGCGTCCCTGGGAGAGGACGTGCTTCATCTCGATGCCCTCGGAGCGGGGATCGACGATCAGCAGCTCGACGCCGGCGTCGCTCCGCGCCAGCACGATCAGCCGATCGGCGGAGCTGGCGTACGGGACGGATTGCTTCGTGCCCGTGAGCACGTAGCCATCGCCCTCCTGCTTTGCCTGCAGCTGGACCCCGATCTCGCCGTAGCCGCGTTGGGGCTCCAGCCAGGCGGGGGTCAGGATCGCCTCGCCCGACGCGATGCGCGGGAGCCACTCGTCCTTCTGCTCGTCGCTGCCCGCCTCGAGCAGCACGCCTGCGCTCATCACGCAGGACACGAAATGAGGCACCGGCGCCATCGCGCGCCCGAGCTCTTCGTAGACGAGCACGCCCTCCAGCAGGGTCTGCCCCCCGCCACCATGGCTCTCGGGAATCAGCAGGCCGTTCAGGCCCAGCTCGCCCATCTGCTTCCAGAGCTCGTCGGGATAGCCCTTGGGATCGTCTTCCATCAGGCGCACGACCTCGACCGGCGAATGCTCTTCCAGCATTCCCCGGGTCATGTCGATCACCATCTGCTGTTCGTCGCTGAGCTCGAGATCCATGGATCCGGATCCTCCTAGAAGTTCTTCGGCAGGCCGAGATGGCGCCGGGCGATGATGTTCTTCTGGATCTCCGAGGAGCCGCCGCCCACGGTCTCGTTCATCGTCGCGCGATAGGCGCCCTCGAAGCGACCGCGGAGCGGCGCCTCGTCCTGGCCCTCCATGATCGTGCCCTCGTGACCCGTGATGTCGAGGGCGTCCTTGCAGACGCGCTGCGAGAGGGAGGTCGTGAAGAGCTTGTACTGGGACGACGGGATCGTGGGCGGCTTGCCCCCGCTCTTGGCGGCGCAGACGAAGCGGGTCGAGAGCGCCTTGGCGACCGCCGTATCGGTGACGATCTGGGCGATCAGCCGGCGGACATTGGGATCGTCCTTGAGAGGTTGGTCGTCGCGCTTCGCCTGCTTCACCCAATCTACCAGGACCTCGGTCCGGTTGGCGATGGGCGACAGAGTGAACATCGTGAAGCGCTCGAGATCGAGGGCCTCGGAGATCATCTGGAAGCCCTTGCCCCGCTGGCCCACGAGGTAGTCATCGGGCACGAAGACGTCCTCGAAGAAGACCTGGTTGGTGGTGTCCTTGCCGATCGTGGGCAGGCTCTGGACCTCGAGGCCCGGATGGTCCATCGGCACGAGGAAGAGCGAGAGGCCGTCGTGCTTGGGCTTGTCGGGGTCGGTGCGGGCGCCGACCCAATACCACTCGGCGAAATGCGCCGAGGTGGTCCACATCTTCTGGCCGTTCAGCAGCCAGCCGCCCTCCACCTTTTCCGCCCGCAGCTGCATGTTCGCGGCGTCCGATCCCGCCTGGGGCTCGGAGTAGCCGACGGCGAACTCGATCTCGGCGTCGAGGATCTTCGGCAGGAACTCCCGCTTCAGCTTCTCGCTGCCGTGGCGGATCAGGGTCTTGCCGATGATCCCGACGCCCTTGCCGATCTGGGGAGCGGCATGCTTGGCGAGCGCTTCGTTGAGGATGAATTCGTAGACGCCCTCGATCTCCTGGCCGCCGTACTCCTTGGGCCAGGACATTCCGAGCCAGCCCTTGTGGGCGAGCTTCTTCATGAAGGCCCGACGCTCTGGGGTGTCGGCGAGCTGGCTGAAGTTCTCGCGGTGATGGTCCATGACCTCCGGGTCATGGTTGTCGACGAGCCACTGGTCGACCTCTTCGGCGAACTTCTGCTCTTCGGGGGAGAAATCGAAATTCATCTTTGGGCTCCTCGATGACGGGGATGCAGGGTCGGGCGCCTCATGCGGAGCGCCCGACCTCCAACGAGTGGAGGATATACGAGACGCGGCGTATTGAAAAGAGTTGGGGCGACGATGCCCGAGGGGAAACGTGCCGCGCCGCCGGCCCCAGCTCTCGATCCCAGCCCCCGATCTCAGCTCTCGAGGACGCCGTCGGGCCTGGAGTCGAGGTAGAGCCGCAGTGCGTCGTCGAGGGTCTCCGGGTCGACCAGACCCATGGTGGCGATCACCTGCCCGATCGGCATCCGGGTCTTCTGCTGGGCCTCCGCCACCGCCCGGACCTGCTCCTCGGTCAGGAAGCCCTTCTCGACCGCCAGCGCGCCGAAACGCAGGGGACTCCCGTGCTGCGCGCCGAGCACCTCCATGACCTGATCGAGGGTCATCAGCCGGAGCTCGTAGGCGAGCCGGCCGAAGGAGAGATGCATCCCGCGCTGCCGCTCGAGGGCTTCGAGTAGCTGGGCCTCACTGAGCAGCCCGCGTTCGACGAGGAATTGACCGAACATCTTGCAGGCATCTTCGGCGGACGCGCCGCTCGAGTGAAGCCGAGGATCGGCGCTCTAGACCTCGAGCGACTTCCCGCAATGGGGGCAGCTCGAGCGGTCCCGGGTCTCCCCGTAGTGTTCGAGTGCCGCCTGGAAGATCTCGTCCGCCACCTCGGGGTCCACGTGAAGCCGGCGAGCCAGATCCTCGTATGAGGTGATCTCGTCCGGGGTCAGCTGGCCGTCCTCCAGGGCGAGGTCCATTTCCTCCTGCAGGGCCTCCCGGTTGCGGCTCATGATGTGGGAGAAGCCCGAGGCGAGCAGGCTCGTGGGCAGCGCGACCATGCCGATGCCGACGATCGAGATCAGCGACGCCATCAGCTTCCCGAGTGGCGTGATCGGCGTGACGTCGCCGTAGCCGACCGTCGTGAGTGTCACGATCGCCCACCACATCGCGTCCGGGATCGAGCCGAAGGCCTCGGGCTGGGTCGAGCCTTCGACGACGTAGATTGCGCTGGCGGTGAAGATCACGACCATGGAGAGGACGAGAAGCGCGGCACCAAAGGCATGCCGCTGGAGCCGGACGACCTCGACCATTCGACCGAAGGCGGTGGAATAGCGGGTCAGCTTCAGCAGCCGGAGCAGCCGCAGCATGCGCAGGAATCGCAGGTCGACGGCGGTGAAGGCGGCCAGATACCAGGGCAGGATCGCGGCGAGATCGGCCAGGGCCATCGGAGATCGGAGATACCGGAGCCTGGTCCGGCGGGCCGCCTCGGCGGGTCCGGCCGCTTCCGCGGCCGCCCAGACACGACAGACGAACTCGACGGAGAAGACCCCGACGGAGATCCGCTCGAATCCCGCGAAGAGGTCGCGGTAGCGCGCCTCGATCGGACCGACCGACTCGAGGATCACGGCGACCACGTTCATCAGGACGAGCCCCATGATCAGCCCGTCGATCGTCCGGCTGAGTCCGTCGCCCGGCTTGGCGACCTCGAGGACCTCGAACGTGCGGCGGCGGATGCGGGCGACGAATCCCATGATCCGACGATCGACCGAACGCTCGTCGCGGGAGATCCGGTCGGGACCCCAGAACAGCTACCGCGTTCACTGGATCGGCCGACGACCGTTTGCCGGGCGTGGGGCCGCTGGATGGGGGCCGGCGCCTGGGGCGCCGCTGGAATTTGCGTATGGGGCATGGCAGCTTCTGGTCCCTCCCGCCGCGCACCACGAGCCACATATCAGGGGATCCATGCCGCAACCGACTCTCAACGGCGCGATGACCACGCATCAGAAGGCGCTGGACCTGAACCTCGATGCCGGACGCTACGGCAGCTTCGCCGAGATCGGGGCGGGCCAGGAGGTCGGGCGCTGGTTCTTCCGCGTCGGGGGCGCTGCGGGCACGATCGCCAAGACGATGTCCGCCTACGATAAGCAGGTCAGCGACGCGATCTACGGGACGGCTCAGCGCTACGTCTCGAGCGGACGCCTCGAGGCGATGCTCGACCACGAGTATGACCTGAACATCGAGCGTCTCGACGCCGAGCGGGGCGCGACGACCGCGTTCTTCGCCTTCGCGAATACGGTGTCCGCCCAGAACTATCGCGGCGACGCGGATTGCCATGGCTGGATCGGGATCCGCTTCCAGATCGAGCCGCAGGCGGGAGCGAGCCAGATCCTGCTGCACGCGCGGATGCTCGATCAGGACGCGTTGATGCAGCACGAGGCGCTGGGCGTGCTGGGTGTGAACCTCGTCCACGGGGCTGCGCGGCTCGCCCGGGATCCCGAGGCCCTGCTGGGCTCGCTGCTCGACAATCTCGGACCGCGCCGGATCGAGATCGACATGCTCGAGTTCTCCGGGGAGGGCTTCGAACGCGTCGATCATCGTCTGATGAGCCTGCGGCTGGTGGAGTTCGGACTCAGCAAGGCGGCGATGTTCTCGACCCACGGCGAGGTCCTCAGGCCTTCGGAGGTGCTCTACAAGCGGCCGGTGATCGTGCAGCGTGGTCGCTTCCGACCGCCGACGACGGTACACATGGACATCCAGCGAAAGGCTCTGGAGCGCTTCTGTGAGGAGCCCGAGGTGGAGTCCGGTCGGGTGGTCTCGCTGCTCGAGATCGGATTGCACGAGCTGCGTGAATCGGCGGGCGCGGGGGACGTCGACTTCCTGGATCGCATCGAGGCCCTGACGGCGAGCAAGCAATCCCTGCTGGTCTCGGATTACTCCGCCTATGACGAGGTCGCGGGCTATCTACGTCGCTATGCCCCGGGGCAGATCGCGTTCCCAATGGGTGTGACGAGCCTGCTCGAGCTGCTCGACGACAAGGCCCATCCGCATTCGAAGGGCGGCGTTCTCGCGGTCTGCGGTCGCCTGTTCGGGATGGGCGTTCGGCTCTACGTCTATCCCACGATGGATCGGGTGACGGGAGAGCGCATCGAGCTCGGCAGGCTGCGCCCGCCCGCCGCGCTCGCTTCGCTCTTCCACTATCTGCTCGAGCAGGGCTACGTTCGGCCTCTGGAGGGCCTGGCCGATGCGCGGCTGGCGATCCGATCGGACGACGTGCTCGCCATGATCCAGCGCGACGAGCCCGACTGGACGGCCCACGTCGAGCCCGCCGTCGCGGACGTGATCCGGGAGCAGGGGCTCTTCGGGTACGAGCGTTGAGCCCTGTGGCGGCCCGAAGATGAGAGAGCCCCTCTGGCGGTCGCGTCCGGGCGAGCCCTACGCCGCGACTCTCGGCGCGCAGCGCCTCGACGACTTCATCCATCTCTCCGAGGGACTCTCCAACAGCTTCCTGATCACGACGCCCGAGGGCCGGATCATCATCAACACCGGGATGGGCTTCGAGGCGCCGGTCCACAAGGCCAACTTCGACGCCATCTCCAGCGCACCGCTTCGCTACATCATCCTCACCCAGGGTCACGTCGATCACGTGGGCGGCGTCGACTTCCTGCGCGAGCCGGGCACCGAGATCATCGCCCAGGCCGGCAACGCCGAGCATCAGGCCTACGACGCGCGGCTGGCCGCCTTTCGCGGGGCCCGTTCAGCCTTCGCCTTCGAGACGAAGCTGCGAGATGCAGTGGCGCGCATTGCGAGCGAGCTGGGCCCCCCGCCGCTCCAGGCGACCCCGACCCCGACGATCACCTTCGACGAGGCCTACGCCTTCGAGCTTGGAGAGCTGCGTGTCGAGCTGCTCGCCGTTCCCGGTGGCGAGACCAACGACTCCCTCGTGGTCTGGCTGCCGGACCATCGGATCTGCTTCCCCGGCAATCTCTTCGGCTGCCTCTTCGGGCATTTCCCCAACCTCGTGACGATTCGGGGCGATCGATGTCGCGACGCCCTGACGGTCGCGGCGGCCGTGGACCGCGTGCTCGAGCTCGATCCCGAGAGGCTGCTGGTCGGTCATCATCAGCCGGTCGACGGCCGCGCGCTGATCCGAACCGAGCTCGAGCGGCTGCGGGACGCGATCCTCTACGTGCACGACGAGACCGTGAAGGGGATGAACGAAGGCAAGGACGTGCATGCCCTGATGCGCGAGATCCGACTACCGCCGGCGCTCGAGGTGGGCGAGGGTTACGGCAAGGTCTCCTGGGGCGTGCGCGCGATCTGGGAGGGCTATGCCGGCTGGTTCCATCACGAGTCGACGACCGAGCTCTACCCGGTCCCGGCGAGCGCGATCCATCGGGACCTCGTCGAGCTGGCGGGGGGTGCGGACGCTCTCGTTGCCCGGGCCCGGGCCCGTCTGGACGCGGGCGAGCCGGTCGAGGCGCTGCATCTGCTGGACGTGCTGATGTCGCAGCCCGACGTCGACCGGGCCACCCTCGATGTCGCGCTCGAGGCCCATCGACGCCTCGCGCGGGAGAGCGCCAACTTCTGGCTGTCCGCCTGGCTCCGTCGTCGGATCGAGGAGCTCGGCGCGCGGCTCGAGTCGTCGTGAGGGAGCCGATCCCGTGGCCGATCTGACCTTCGATTTCAGCGGGGCCCGTGTCCTCGTGACCGGTGGCTCGAGCGGGATCGGGCTCGGGATCGCGACGGCCTTTGCCGAGGCCGGCGCGCACGTCACGATCACCGGCCGTCGGGCGGCGGCCTCCGGGTACACGGAGGATCTCTCCGCCTTCGACTATCACCAGGCGGAGATGACGGACGACAGGAGCGTCGATGGTCTCGCGGCCTCGATCGGCGCGCTCGACGTGCTCGTGAACAACGCCGGCGCCTCGCTGATGGCCGAGGACGAGTGGCGACCCGAGGTCTTCGAGAAGGCCGTCCGCCTGTCGCTCTTTGCGTCCTTCCGGCTCGCCGTCGCGCTGAAGCCGCTCGTCGCGCGCAGTCGGGTCGAGGGCGGCGGCAGCGTGCTCAACATGGCGAGCCAGTCGGCCTTCCGGGCCGTGCCCGTCGTGCCCGGCTACGGCGCGGCCAAGGCGGCCGTCGTCCAGATGACCCGGAACATGGGGGTGGCCTGGGCGCGGGAGAACGTGCGTGTGAACGCGGTGGCGCCGGGGCTGATCGAGACCGACATGACGATCGGGATGAAGGGCACGCCCTTCGAGCGACCCGAGATCGAGCGGACGCCGATGCGACGCTGGGGCACGCCCGCCGACGTCGCGCCGGTCTATCTCTTCCTGGCGAGCCCCGCAGCCCGCTTCATCACCGGCCAGACGATCTGCGTCGACGGCGGGCAGTCGGCAGCCTGAGAGCCGGGCTTCGCCTGGAGCGCGCCGATCGCCCCGGGCCCCCCGATCGCCCCGCTCATGCGGCCCCCGCGAATCAACCCCGCGCGGTCCAACGCATCCGCCAGTCCCGGAGCTCGCTCACCAGCTCCTGCGCGGTCTGGATGCGATCGGCTGGATCCTTCTCGAGACAGCGCATGCAGATCTGTTCCAGCTCGCTGGGGATGGTTCGTTCCGGCGATCGCTTCGAGGGCAATTGGGGGTGCTCGGTCTTCGCCTTCTCGAGCAGATCGTCGAGGGTCTCGTCCTCGAACATATGCTTCAGGGTCAGGATCTCGTAGAGCACGACGCCCAGGCTGTACACGTCGGCTCGATGATCGAGGTCGCGGGACTCCTCGATCTGCTCCGGGGACATGTAGAGGGCCGTGCCCTGCAACCGTCCCTGTGCCGTCAGTGAGGGATCCTGATTGGACAGGAAGGGGAGGTCCGGCAGCTCCTCGGGCTCCATGCTCCAGACCTTGGCGAGACCCCAGTCGAGCAGCAGGACCTCGCCGAAGGGGCCCATCAGGATGTTGGCAGGCTTCACGTCCCGGTGGACGACGCCGTGATTGTGGGCGTAGTCCAGGGCGTTCCCGATCTGGATCAGGATCGTGACCATTCGGTGGAGTCCGTAGCCGTCTTCGTTGTCGCTCTCGGACTCCGCCTGACGCTCGAGTACTTCCCTCAGCGTCTCGCCCTCGACCAGCTTCATCGTGAAGTAGTAGTGGCCGCTGTTGTCGCGGCTGAGCTCGTAGATCGGGATCGTATTCGGATGCTGCAGGTTGGCGGTGACCCGCGCCTCGCGAAGGAATCGCTTCTGCTCGAAGGGATCGTCGGCGATCTCGCGGCGAAGCGCCTTGTAGGCGACCGTACGGCTCAGGAAGTAGTCCCGACAGGATTGAATGATGCACTTTCCGCCCCGGGCGATCGTCTTGAAGTCCGTGTACCGCATGTTGGCGGTACGAACGTGGGAGGGCAGCTCGACGTCCGTGTCCTTGAGGTAGATGACGGGATATCGGTCCGGGGGCTCCGGGAAGATCGGTGCCATGCTGGGAGGCTCCTGGCCGGGGAAAGAGGCTCCGGCGGAGGCTAGCCCAGAATGAGGCGGGCCTCGGGAGTCCGCAGCTTCCGTGACGCGGTCTCGACGCCGGCGTCTCGATGCGGGCGATGGAGACGGGCTGGACGTCGGGTCGCGCTCTGGGGCATCCTGACACCCGCCCCCCGTCGTTCCGGGACCTTTGATCGCCGCCGGCATCGGTCGCGAAGACCCAGGCCCTACGAGAACCGGGATGGGCCCGAGAAGAGTCGAGATGGGGCCGGGATGGGGCGGGCGCTCGAGGGGCACGAGAGCTGCAAAGGCCGGAAGTCATAAAGGCCGGAAGTGATCGAAGGCCGGAAGTCATGAAGGCCGGAAGTGATCGAAGGCCTGAGGCCATCGGGCTGCGAGTCCGGACGGAGGAGGGGACGAGACGATGGGCACCGTCCTGAAGATCAACACAGGCGTGGGGCTCTCGAGACGCGTCCGTCTCGGGCGTCCCTGGGCTCTCATCGTCCCGTTGGCGTTCGGCGCCTGCAGTCTGGGGACGGGGCTGACGTACGCCCCCTATCCTCCGGATTTCGAGATCGTTCCCCGGGAGCGGATCGATTCCTCGATGTGGGTGCTGGCCGCGGAGATCCGGGATCTCGACCGGTTGATCCGGGCTCCCCTCGACGAGGACGATCCGGCGCTTCGCGAGCGCGTGCGGCTCTCCCTGGACCGGATGACGATCGCCGCCCGTCGATTGCGGACCTCGGGGCGCTCGACCCCGCATCATCCCGTGCTCGGCCAGCATCTCGACGAGTTCCTGCTCCGCCTCGAGCGGGCGAATCGCGCCCTCGACCGGACGCCGCCCGACTATTTCCAGGCGAGCGCGCTCGCCGGGGGCTGCTTTCTGTGTCACGGTGCCGAGAGGGCGACCGCCCGCCTGCCTCCGCGGTAGTCTTCGAGGGGCCGGGAAGTACGGGGCGCACGAAGAGGAGACGGGATGGCTGGCTTCAGATGCATCGTCTGTGCGACGGATTTCTCCGAGCCGGCGGAGGCCGCGCTCTTCCAGGCCCTCGATCTGGCGAAGGACGCGCAGGCACCGCTCCATCTGGTCCACGTCTTCCGCTACCCCTACATCGATTATCCGTGGTACAGCGAGACCCTGCCCGACTCGATCATGAACGACGTCCGGAAGGGCGCGGAGAAGCGGCTCGCCGAGGAGGCGCGCAAGGTCGAGGCCCGGGGCGGCGAGGTCACGACCCATCTGCTCGAGGGCATGCCGGCGATGGCGGTCGCCCAGGTGGTCGCGGACGTGCAGGCGGACCTGCTGGTGATGGGTACCCGGGCCCACCAGGGCCTCGCCCATCTGGTGCTCGGCAGCGTCGCCGAGCGCACGGCGCGGCGGGTCCCCTGCAACGTGCTGATCGTGAAGGGCTCGCCTCCCTCGTCGTGAGGTCTTCCGACGCGCTGCAACGGGCCCGGATGCGGGCAGGGCGTCTCGCCCTGATGGTCGGCATCCTGCTATTTGCCGGGAAGTTCAGCGCCTACGCGTTGACGGGATCGACGGCGCTCTTCGCCGACGCCATGGAGTCCACGGTCAACGTCGTCGCGGCGGGACTGATGGTGGTGTCCCTCATGCTGTCGGCCCGACCGCCGGACGAAGATCATCCCTACGGACACGGAAAGGTCGAGTTCCTCTCCGCGGGGATCGAGGGCGCAGCCATCGCCGTAGCCGCGTTGCTGATCCTGGTCGAGAGCATCCAGGAGCTGATCGCGGGCCCCGAGCTCCAGCGCCTCGGCGTCGGGATGGGCATCATCACCGTCTGCACGGCGATCAATGGGGCGCTCGGTCTCCACCTCGTCCGGGTCGGACGACGGACGACTTCGATGGCGTTGGAGGCGGACGGTCGACACGTCCTCACGGATGTCTGGACGAGCGTCGGCGTGATCGGCGGACTCGGTGTGGTCCAGCTGACGGGATGGGTCTGGGCGGATCCCGTGCTGGCCATCGTCGTGGCGCTGAACGTGGTGCGCGAGGGCGTCCGACTCCTTCAGAACGCCTTCGCTGGATTGATGGATCACGCCGATCCAGAAACCCTCGACGCGGCGGTCGAGGCGATCGCCGCGACCCGGGGCGAGTCCTGGATCGACGTCCACGGACTGCGCAGCTGGCGTTCGGGGGCACGGCGTCATTTCGACCTGCACATGACCGTCCCACGTTATTTCGACGTGGAGCGGCTGCATCGCATCCACGACCGGGTCGAGGAGGCGCTGCTCGGAGGCGACATCCACGGCGGCGACGTCGTCGTCCACTTCGATCCCTGCAAGGCTTCGCTCTGCCCTCGTTGCCCGATCCCGGATTGCCCGATCCGCGCGGCGCCCTATCGCGAAGCCCTGCCGACCAGCCGCGATCACTTCACGCGTCCGGATGAGAACGACTACCCGGACGCGACGATCGATGGCGCATCCGATCCAGGCGTCGCGTCGATCGCCCGGTCGGACGCCCGGGCGGACGCGGGCGGGTGTGCATGATGTCCTGCGCCGTGATCGAGGAGCGGGCCGATGGCGCCGAATAAGGTCCACAGGCCGAATAGGGCGAGCAGAAGCGCCACCGCCCGGCGCGTGGTCCGGCTTCGGAGCAGCGCCCGCGACGTCGAGCCCAGCGTCGACGCGGAGACGACGGCGGGGAGCGTTCCGAGCCCGAAGCCGAGCATGAAGAGCGCGCCCGAGGCTGCCGTGCCGGTCGTGCTGGCGGTGGCCAGCGCCGAGTAGACGAGGCCGCAGGGCAGCCAGCCCCAGAGCATCCCGATCGCGAAGACCCGGGACGGTCGGTCGGGACGTCCGAGTCGGTTGGCCCAGGGCAGCAGGCGTCGCCAGACGCCGAGTCCCGCCCGTTCGAGCAGGGCCATGCCGTTCCAGACGCCCCCGACATGCAGCGCGATGCCGATCATCAGCAATCCGGCCGCGACGCGCAGCGCGATCCCGAGACCGCTGGCGCTGGCGAATCCGTGGCCGATTGCGCCGACCGCCCCACCGGCGAGGGCATAGCTCGTGATGCGGCCGAGGGAGTAGAGGCCTGGATGCAAGGCCGTGGCGACGCTGCGGCCCGGGGGCAGCGCCTGGCCCAGGGCGCCCGCGATGCCGCCGCACATCCCGAGGCAGTGGACGCTGCCGATCAGGCCGACCAGCAGCGCGGCGCCTAGCGTCGCGAGGATTCCACCGGAGGCGACGTCCATCAGCGAGCCTTCCGTTCGTCGGCTGCGCGCATTCTCTCCTTCTCCGCCGCGCTCGGCCTGTCCTCGTCGGCTGCGATCGGCTTGTCCGGTTTCCGCGTGCGGGGGACGTCGTCGTCGAGCAGGATGCGCAGGCCCTCGCCCTCGAGCTCTTCGAACTGGCCGTGCCGCACGGCCCAGACGAAGGCGCCGATGGCGAGGCCGAGCAGGATCAGGCCCAGCGGAATCAGGACCAGTAGGATCGTCATGCGAGTCGCTCCGCCGGTCGGGACGGCAATCGGGGCTTCGGATGCTCGTCCCGCGGCGGGGACGACGGGCGCGGCGCTCGATGCAGCCGCATCGCGTTCGAGACGACCACGAGAGAGCTCGCGGACATGCCCGCCGCGGCCAGCCAGGGCGCGAGCTGGCCACTCAAGGCCAGGGGTAACGCGATCAGGTTGTAGCCCGCGGCCCAGGCCAGGTTCTGGCGGATCACCCGGCGTGTACGTCGCGCCCAGGCGATCGACCGCGGGAGCAGCATCAGGTCGTCCCGCATCAGGATCGCGTCGGCGCCCAGGCGCGTCCAATCGGATCCGCTGCCCATCGCGATCGAGATCGCGGCGGCGGCCAGCACGGGCCCGTCGTTGACGCCGTCGCCGACCACGATCACGCGCTTCCCCGCCCGCTGCAGTCGGCGGATCCGTTCGACCTTCTGGTCCGGCGTCGCTGCCGGGCAGACGACCTCGAGGCCCAGTTCGCGCGCGAGATCCGCGGGCGATGGGCTCGGATCGCCACTCAGCATCTCGAGCTCGAGACCGAGGTCGCGCATGGCCTCGAGCGCGTCTCGGGCGCCCTCGCGCATCTCGTCCCCGAATCCGAGCCAGGCGATCGCTCCCCGCTCGTCGCCGAGCAGAACCCAGGAATGCATCGTTCCCCGCTCCGGGACGGTCGGCAGCGCTTCGTGATCGCGCGCGAGCTCTGCCACCCACGTCGGACGACCGATGCGGATCCGTTGGCCATTGCATCGCGCCTCCACGCCGAGGCCGACGAAGGAGGCGTTCTCGGCCGGTGAGACGGCGGGCTCGAGCGATGCTCCCTCGTCGTCCCGAGCGTTCATCACGGCGCGGGCGAGGGGATGCTCCGAGTGCTGCTCGAGACGTCGCGCCAGCTGTAGACAGCTTCCAAGTGTGCCGCCCTCGCGCAGGGGCACGATCTCGAGCAGTCCCGGCTCGCCTCGGGTCAGCGTCCCGGTCTTGTCGAGCACGACCCGATCGGCGGTCGCGAGCCCCTCGAGAACGTGGCCCCGGGTGACGAGCAGGCCTGCTTCGGCGAGTCCGTAGGTCGCGGAGGCGAGAGCCGCGGGCGTCGCCAGGCTCAGCGCACAGGGACAGGTCGCGATCAGGACCGCGAGCGTCGTCCAGACCGCGCGTTCCGGCGCGTGGATTCCCCAGAAGATCGCGGTCGCGAAGGCCAGCGCGAGCACGATCGTCACGAAGACGACCGCCACCCGATCTGCGATGCGCGCGATTTCGGGCTTCTCCGACCGGGCCCGATCGATCGAGGCCAGGATTGTGGCCAGGGTGGTGTCGCCCCCGACCCGCAACGCCTCGACCAGGATCGCGGTGGTCGTGTTCAGACTGCCCGCGATCAGCTCGTCCCCGGGACCGATCGCCCGCGGCCAGGGCTCGCCGGTCAGGAGGGCCTCCTCGACGTCACTCCGCCCTTCGAGCACCCGCGCGTCGGCGGCCAGAGCCTCGCCGGGCCGGACGATGAGGTGATCGCCCACGGCGAGCTCGGAGGCCGGGACCAGGCGCTCCTGCCCTCCCTCGATACGTCGGCCCAGCGTGGGCACGGCCTCGATCAGTCGACGCGAGAGGGACGCCGAATGGTGTCGGGCGCGCATCTCGAGGTAGCGACCCAGACCGAGGAAGAAGGTGAACATGCAGGCGGAATCGAAGTAGACCTCGCCCTCGCCCCGAAACGTCGCCCAGCCACTCACGACGAAGGCGCCGCCGATCGCGAGGGCGACCGGGACGTCCATGCCGGGGCGGCCGAAACGCAGGTCCCGCAGCGCGCCGACGAAGAAGGGCCGAGCCCCGACGACGACGACGGGGGTCGTGACGAGCAGGCTCAGCCAGCGGAAGAGGGCGCGATAGCCGTCCTCCATGCCTTCGAAGGCCCCGGCGTAGAGCGCCACCGCATAGGTCATCACGTTCATCGCACCGAGTCCGGAGACGCCGAGCCGGATCAGTGCCGCACGATTCTCGTCGCGTTCGATCCCGCTGGCTGTGTCGGCCTGCTCGGGTCGGGCGGTGAATCCGATCTGCGCGAGGCGGACGATCACGTCCTCGATCCCAACCTGCGTCGGACGCCACGCGAGCCGCAGACGATGACTCACGAGGTCGACCTGCGCCGAGACGACGCCCGGCAGCCGCTCGAGATGTCGTTCGATCAGCCACACGCAGGCGGCACAGCCGAGCCCCGTGACGAGGAGCGTGAGCTCCCGGACGTCGGGATCCTCCGGACTCACGCGGGACGAATGCTCGAGTCCGATGATTTCGTCGTCCAGCCAGGCGAGCTTCTCGAGCGCGTCGGGAACGAGCTCGGGCTGGACGCCGGTCGGTCCGTCGCGATGTCGGTACCAATCCGAGAGGCCCTGGGCCTCCAGCATCTCGGCGACGGCGAGGCATCCGACGCAGCACATCGGCCGCGCCTCGTCCGCGATCGTCGCGCTGAGACTCGATCCCGGCGGAATCGGAAGCCCGCAGTGGAAGCAGGGCTCGGCCGCGGGCTCGGGGACGGGTGCGGCCGACATCGTCAGGGAAGTGCCCGGTCGGTGCCCTGCTCATCCAAATCCCGCGTCCCGGCGGCCCGCTCGTCTCTCGACGTGTCGAGCAGGGGCGCGGGCGGCGTCGGATCGCTCGTGCGCAGGACCTCCACGTCGCCGTAGCGATAGGCGATCGCGACCGTGGCCAGGCTGCCGAGGATGGAGATCCCGAGCAGCACGACGATGAACCAGGGCCAGAAATGATGGAACCAGGGTGAGGGGGTCTCGGTCTCGCTCATGAGGGCGACTCCGGTTTGGGGAGATGGAATGGGCTCGTCTTCTCGACCTGATGGCCCGGCGGGCTCAGCGTCTCGATCTCGAATCGGACCTCGGGCACGTCCTCGGATCCAGCGACGCCCTCGGCCTCGCCTGGAAGGGTGAGCCGGATCGGGACGGTCTCGAGACCGCCGGCCTCGACCTGGACCGTCCGGGCGCCATGGTACTCGAGGGGCAGCCGGCTCTCGAAGCCGATGCGGATCTCCCGGGCGACGTCGGCGCGATTCGAGATTCGAAGCGTGTAGACGTTCTCGACGCTGCCGTCCCAGAACTCCCGGTAGAGCCGGTTGCGATCCCGCTGGACGTCGAGGTGGAGCGGCACGCGCTGGGTCAGCGCGAAGCCGAACAGACCGACCATGACGACGATCATCGAGGCGTAGCCGACCAGCCGCGGACGCAGCCAATGGACCGATTCGTGTCGGTCCTGCCGCTCGGTGCTGTAACGGACGAGGCTCTCGCCGTAGCCCATCTGCTGCATGACGTCGGTGCAGGCGTCGATGCAGGCGGCGCAGCCGATGCACTGGTACTGGAGCCCATCGCGGATGTCGATCCCGGTCGGGCAGACGTTCACGCATTTGCGGCAGTCGATGCAGCTTCCGAGGCCGGAGGCCTCGAGCGGGACGTCCCGTCTTCGCTTGCCTCGCGGCTCGCCACGCTCCTCGTCGTAGCTGATGATCAGCGAGTCGTGATCGAACATCACGCTCTGGAAGCGGGCGTAGGGACACATGTGGAAGCAGACCTGCTCCCGGAGCACGCCCGACAGCAGGAAGCTCCCCGCCGCCGGGAAGAACAGGAAGAAGGTCTCCCAGCCGGATAGATCGAAGGCGAAGATCCGCGGCAGTAGCTCCCTCGGCGGCACGAAGTAGCCGAGGAACGTCACGGAGATCGACAGCGCGATCAGTGCCCAGATGCCGTACTTCAGCGCCTTCTTGCCGATCTTGCGCCCGTTCCAGCGTCCCTTGTCCAGGCGGATGCGGGTATTCCGATCGCCTTCGATCAGGTACTCGACGGTGAAGTAGACGAGCGACCAGACCGTTTGCGGGCAGGCCCAGCCGCAGAAGACGCGGCCCGCCGCCACCGTCACGGCGAAGAGCGTCAGCGCCGCGATCAGCAGCAGCCAGGCGAGAAAGACGAACTCCTCGGGAACGAAGGTCGTCCAGAGGACCGTGAAGCGCCGCTGCGCCAGGTCGAAGTGGAAGCCGGGCTCCCCCCGCCATTGCAGCCAGGGGCTCAGATAGAAGATCAGTAGCAGCACCACGAGCACGACCCTGCGCCAGGTCTGGAAGCCGCCCGACACCCAGAGCGGATAGATCTTGCGCCACTTCTCGTAGAGGCTGACGGTCTGGGGCTCGACGCCGCCGGTACTCATCGGGGGCCTTCCTTTCCGCCTCCAGAATCGTCCCCGGACGCGCGCTCGTCCGCCGACAGGCTGAAGACGTAGGCCGAGACCAGGTGGATCTGCTCCCGATCCAGGAACCGCTGATGCGCCGGCATCTGGTTGTTCAGGCCGTTTCGGATCGCGCTGCGGATGTCCTCGCGGCGTCCGCCGTGGAGCCAGACATCGTCCGTCAGGTTGGGGGCGCCCATGGCCTGAAGACCCTTGCCGTCGGCCTGATGACAGGCACTGCAGATCGCGGCGAACTGCGAGGCCCCCTCGCGGGCCATCTGCTCGTCGTGCTCGCGGCCGCTCAGGGAAAGGACGTACTCGGTGACGTTCTCGATCCCCTCTTCGCCACCCACGACGGCGCCGAAGGGGGGCATCACGCCGTTCCGTCCGTGGGTCACGGTCTGTTTGATCGTCTCGGGGGCGCCGCCGTAAAGCCAGTCGTCGTCGGTGAGGTTCGGGAAGCCCCTGCCGCCCCGGGCGTCCGAGCCGTGACAGGTGGCGCAGTTGTTGCCGAAGATGCGGCTTCCCATCGCGAGTGCCTGCTCCTCGTCCAGAAGCTGCGGGATCGGGATTGCGGCATAGCGCGCGAAGATCGGTCCGTAGCGCTCCTCGGCGCGCTCGACCTCCGCCTCGTATTGTCCCGTCGACGTCCAGCCCAGGACGCCATCGAAGCTGCCCAGGCCGGGGTAGAGCACGAAGTAGGCGACGCCGAAGACGATCGTGCCGATGAAGAGCCAGGTCCACCATGCCGGGAGCGGGTTGTTGAGCTCCTCGATGCCGTCGTAGTCGTGACCCGTGCCCTTGCCCTTCTGGGTCGGGTCGATCTGGACGTTTCGATTGGCAAAGAGCAGCCACGCGCAACCGGCGACGTTGAGAACGATCAGCGCGATGATGTACAGGTTCCAACCGAGGCTCATGACGGCTCCCTCTCGTCCTTGTCGTGCTTCTCGTCCGATGCATCCGATCCGCCCGACCCATCCGACCCATCCGAAGCGTCGCGCTCCGGCGACGGGACGCTCGATCGCGGGGGCTCTTCGAAGGGGATCATCGCGTCGCGCTCGAAACGTCGACGGCTCGACGGGCGGAATGCCCACCAGCAGATGCCGAGGAACACGGCGAGCGTCAGGACCGTGATCAGGCCGCGGAAGAGGCCGATGTCGAACATCACTGGACCCCCTGGAGGTGGGTGCCCAGCTGCTGGAGATAGGCGATCAACGCCGCGATCTCCGTCTTTCCCTCGACGAGCGCCGCGGCGCCGTCGATGTCGGCGTCGGTGTAGGGGACGCCCAGGGTCCGCAGGGCGCGCAGCTTCGTGGCCGTGTGCTCGCCCGTGAGATCGCGCTTCGCGAGCCAGGGAAAGCCCGGCATGTTCGACTCGGGCACCACGGCTCTCGGGTCGATCAGATGGACCCGATGCCACTCGTCGCTGTAACGCCCACCGACCCGGGCGAGATCCGGTCCCGTTCGCTTCGAGCCGAACAGGAAAGGGTGGTCGTAGACCGTCTCCCCCGAGACCGAGTAGTGGCCATAGCGCTGGGTCTCGGAGCGCAGCGGTCGGATCATCTGCGAGTGGCAGCCGACGCAGCCCTCCCGGATGTAGATGTCGCGTCCCTCGAGCTCGAGGGCCGTCAGCGGGCGGAGTCCTTCCACGGGCTCGACGACGGCGTCCTGCCAGAAGAGCGGCACGATCTCCGCCAATCCACCCAGGCTGATCACGAACACGATCCCTACGACCATGATGGCGATGTTCTTTTCGATGACGTCGTGATTCATCGGATCATCATCCCTCTGCCGGAGCGGCGTTGGATCCCGGAGCGCCCGCGCCCGCCTGGACCGTCTTGAAGGTGTTGAAGGCCATCACCAGCATGCCCGAGAAGAAGACCAGGCCTCCGGCGAGCCGTCCGACGTAGAAGGGCCAGGTCGCCTCGACCGACTGCACGAAGGTGTTGGTGAGGGTTCCGTCCTCGTTCACGGCGAGCCACATCAATCCCTGCATCACGCCGGCGATCCACATGTTGGCGACGTAGAAGAGCACGCCGATCGTGGAGAGCCAGAAATGCAGGTTGATCAGCCGCACGCTCCACATCTCCCGGCGTCCCCAGAGCCGCGGGATCAGGTAGTAGAGCGAGCCGATCGTCATCATGGCGACCCAGCCGAGGGCGCCCGAGTGGACGTGGCCGATCGTCCAGTCGGTGAAGTGGGAGAGCGCGTTCACCGTCTTGATCGACATCATCGGGCCTTCGAAGGTCGACATGCCGTAGAAGGAGAGCGAGACGATCATGAAGCGGATGATCGGATCGTCGCGCAGCTTCTCCCAGGCCCCCGAGAGGGTCATGATGCCGTTGATCATGCCGCCCCACGAAGGCGCGAGCAGGATCAGCGAGAAAACCATGCCCACCGACTGCACCCAGTCGGGCAGGGTCGAGTAGTGCAGATGATGCGGACCGGCCCACATGTAGACCGAGATCAGCGCCCAGAAGTGGACGACCGAGAGGCGGTAGGAGTAGACCGGACGTTCCGCCTGCTTTGGGACGTAGTAGTACATCATGCCCAGGAAGCCGGCGGTCAGGAAGAAGCCGACCGCGTTATGGCCGTACCACCACTGCACCATCGCGTCGATCGAGCCCGCGTAGATCGAGTAGGACTTCCAGGCGGAGACCGGGAGTTCGAGGTTGTTGACGATGTGGAGGACGGCGACGGTGAGGATGAAGGCGCCGTAGAACCAGTTGGCGACGTAGATGTGGGAGGTGCGGCGGCGGGCGATCGTGCCGAAGAAGACCACCGCGTAGGAGACCCAGACGACGGCGATCAGCAGGTCGATCGGCCACTCGAGTTCGGCGTACTCCTTGCTCGTCGTGATCCCGAGCGGCAGCGTGATGGCGGCGGCCAGGATCACGAGCTGCCAGCCCCAGAAGGTGAAGGCTGCCAGCCCGGGCAGGAAGAGCCCCGTGCGACTGGTGCGCTGGACGACGTGATAGGAGGTCGCGAAGAGGGCGCTGCCGCCGAAGGCGAAGATCACCGCGTTCGTATGCAACGGACGCAGGCGCCCGTAGCTGAGGTACGGCACGTCGAAGTTGAGCGCCGGCCAGGCGAGCTGGGCGGCGAGCACGACGCCGACGAGCATGCCGACGATGCCCCAGACGACGGTCATGATCGCGAATTGCCGCACGACCCGATCGTCGTAGGTCGGCGGGTCCGATTGGGTCGTCACCATGGTGCTGAGGTTCCATTCGTTGGAGAGGCTGCGCTTCGGTCCTGCGGGCGCCTGGTGGGGATCCCGACGGAGCCCGGGGTGGTCCCCCCGGACGCGCCCTGTCACTGCGACTCTCATGCCGAAACGGGTGAGGCTCTTGGCCGCTTCCTGGCGGTCTGATCGCAGGATTCCCGACCTGATCGAGTCTGAATGTCACGATTCGTCGCGAACTGCCTCGGTCGGTGGGGTGCGGCCGGCCGAAACGCTCCGATTCGATCCGATCGGACCCGATCCGGGCGGGCTCGGCTAGGCTGACGCGCGGACCGTGAGGCGATCGATCGGCGACGAAGCAACCAGATGCGCGGCGAATCCTTGAATCGCGCGTCGGGAGGGGTCATGGCGCTACCCCGGATGCGGCCCTCCTTCACGCTGGAGGTGGCCTGTCGTGGAGAGGATGCGATGCAGATCCTCGGTGCTCGGCTGGCCGCGAATCCACACGGCGTCGAAGGCAGCTTTTCGCGTCGGCACGGGGTGCTCTGCATGCCCGAGGCGAATCGGCGCTTCTGGTCTCCTTGCCTCGATCTGACCATCGAGGAGATCGCCACGAGTCTTCACGGCCGATCCCCGCTCGTTCGGGTCTGGGGCACCTTCTCGCCGCGTCCCGAGATCTGGACCAGCTTCGTCTTTGCGATCGGGACCCTGGCGATCGCCGCATTCGCGGGTCTCTTCTTCGGAATCGCCCAGATCCTCTCGGGCCATCCGCCGTGGGCGTGGGTGTGGGGGGTGCCGCTGCTCGCCCCGGTATTGGCCGCCGGCCTCTATGTCTCGGCGCTGGTGGGACAGGGGCTCGCGGCGGACGACATGCATCGCATGCGGGCCTACGTCGAAGCCTGCCTCGGAGAGGCCGGGGAGCTTGCCCGCCTGGGTCCGGCGGGATCGAGTCTCAGTGGGCCTTCACCGTGAGGACCGGACAGCTCGCCTTTCGGACCACGCGCTCCGCCACGCTACCGAGCGCCAGATGCTGCAACCCCGTGAGCCCCCGTGTCCCCATCACGATCAGGTCGGCTGGGAGACGCTCGGCCTCGTCGACGATCGCCATCCAGGCCGAGCTCTCCACGGCCAGCCCCTCGACCTCGACGCCCTCCCGACTCGCCTGCTTCGCCAGCCGCTCGACCTGGAGAGTCGCGTGGTCCCGCAGCTCGACGTAGAAGCCGTCCGGCAGAATCAGCCCGCCTCCCATCGCCGGCGACGAGAAGGGTAGCTCGATCGCATAGGCGTGGAGCAGGACGATCCGGCTGCCGAAGCGGTTCGCCAGATCGACGGCGATCTCCAGCGCCTTCGCCGCATCCTCCGAGAAGTCGGTCGGTACCAGGATCGTGTCGATCTTCATGTCTGCCCCCCTGCTCGCTCGTATCTCGGGTCGGGCGCCGGTTCGCACCCTTTTCTTCTCCATCGCGCCTTCGGGATCGCGACCGCCACCACGATACACGAAACACCGGAGCCCGAGCGAGCGTTGGTCGATCGCCCCGTTTGCCGTGCGGCGGCGGCGCGGGCCTGCGATTTTCCTAACGTTGTCCGCCCGCCTGGGCGAGGCGATCGGGAGGCGGGAAGCGAGAGGCGAGCAAGTTGCGGCGAGATCTCGACATGGGTGGACGGGGCGGATGCGGCGCAGCCGGCCGCTGGCGTCGCATCGGTCGCTCCTTGCTGCTGGCCGTCGTGGGGCTGGGGACGGGACTCGTTCTCGTTCCGCCTCCGGCGTTCCCGTCCGACACGTCGGGGCGTAGGCAGGCCTTGTCCCTTGCCGCCGAAGGGCGCTGCGAGCCCGCTCTTCCCGCGCTGCGGCGCGTCCATCAGGCGCTGCCCGGGGACGCCGAGGTGGCGCAGATCCTCGGCGAGTGCGCCATCCGTCTGCGCTCCTTCGGGCTCGCGGTCGAGGCGCTCGAGGCCGCGCGTCGAATCGCGCCGACGCGCCCGCGCCTCGATCTGGATCTGGGCATCGCCTACTACCATCTCGGTCGACTCGACGCCGCGGCCGAGGCCCTGGGTCGCGCCGCGAAGAGAGAGACCGGGATCGTCCCCGAGCGGCTCCTCTATTCGGGTCTGCTCGCGTTCGATCGGGGCGAGGCTGCCCTGGCGGCGCGCCGGCTGGCGCAGGCGGCGCACCTCGAAGGTCGATCCGTCGAGCCGATGGCGTCATTCCATCTCGGCCGAGCCCTGGACTCCCTCGACGAGCGCGCGCGGGCGAAGGAGGCCTTCGATCGCGTGATCCGGGACTGGCCTGGGACCGCCTGGGCGGAGGAGGCCCGGCGCGCCCTGGATCGCCTCGAGTCCCGCGACCGGATTCGGCGCTGGGGCTCGGTCGAGCTGGGTCTCGAGCACGACGACAACGTCCTGCTCCGGGGCCGCGGCGTGGACCTGCCCACGGAGATCTCGGGGCAGAGCGACGAGCGCGTCTACTGGCTGCTCGACGGCGGTGCGCTGCTGCTCGACCGGGCCGGCTGGAGCGGTGGCCTGACCATGCGCTATGCCGGTGCCGCCTACCGCGAGATCGACAGCTTCGATTCCCAGGCGCCCGGTGGCACGCTCTGGCTCGACCGCAGGCTCGGCTCGGGCGCGAGCGGCGTCCGGCTGCAATACGACTTCGATGCCGTCTGGATCGACGAGGATCCCTTTCTCTACGCCCAGCGTCTGGCCGTCTCGGTCGATCGCTCCTGGGGTCGGGCGGGTCGCACGAAGGCCTCGGTCTCGGTCGGCATCGACGAGTACCGATTCGACGTCGACGACATCCCGGATGGGATCGGGCAGCCCGGGGATCCGTGTCCGGGCGGGGTTCTCGTCTGTGGTCCGCCGGGTCTCGACGAGCAGGAGGCGCGGAACCGAGACGGCTACGACGTCAACGCGGCCCTGGCCCATTGGATGCCCTTGCCCTGGTCGGGGGCGTGGATCGAGGGCGAGCTCCGCTATCAGCGCTACCAGACCCAGGGCCAGGAGTTCGACCGCCAGCGCCATCAGGTCGAGCTGGCCGCGGGCCTCGAGCTGCCCTGGGCCCTTCGCTTCAGCGCCCGCGGTCGTTATGCCTACATCCCCCACGACGACCCGACGACCTTTTCGGATCCCCGCGACCTGCCGCCGGGTGGAGGCGTGCAGCTCGGTCTCGACGCGGCCCGGCGACGGGAGCAGGAGACCTTCGTTCAGCTGCGTCTGGAACGCGCATTCGGCCGGCATGTCCTGGTCGCAGCCGATTGGAGTCGCACGAGAAATCACTCCAATTCGGACGTTTTCGACTACGATCGGAACGTCGTGGGGGTCTCGGTCCGGATCGTGCTCGGCGATTGACTTGCTAGTATGCGGTGATGACCGCGCAGCGACACCCTCTCCCTGAATCCGGGCTCCGCCTCGCTGCGCTCCGCCTCGCTGCGAAGGGATTGCGGCTGCCGTTCCTGCTCATCTGGGTGGGGCTGCCGGGTTGGGTCGCTGCGCAGGAGTCGGGCGCCGTGCTGGCGCCCCCCGGCGAGTGTGCGACGGAGCGGTCGATCGTCGTCGGGCTGATCGATCCGGATTTCTCGATCGTCGGTCCCGTGGCGGCGCTCCTCGATCCGATCGACGTCGCGAGCCCTCCGGCTCCCACGCTCCGTCCGCCGCCCCCGACGCTCGGGATCCCGCGCCCCGGCCCCTGTGATTCGCCGGCCTCCGGCTGCAATCCGGGCCCCGTCGTCTCGCGTCCCGCGGACGGGTCGCCGCCCCCCGTCAATCCGCCCATTCAGCCCGGCAACCGTCCGACCCCGACTCCGACACCGAATCCACCGATCTCAGGCGGCTCCAGGCCGCTCCCTCCGGGCTCCTCGCCCTAGTAGGGCGATGTGGGTTTTTAGGCCCGTCTTCGGAACGCCGGGTCGATCCCGGGCACCGAATCGCGACTCGCGCCCACTCAAGGATGTAGCCACGATGCCTCATCTGCCCTTCGAGGCTGAGAACGGCGAGATGAACGACGTCGTCCTGCTGCGGGCGGTGGCCAGGGAGCGGGATCGGGTAGCCCATCGCAGGCTCTTCGATCGCTACTACAGAGCGGTCTTCGTCTTCGTCGAACGACGGCTGCGCGACCGCGAGAGCGCGAGAGAGGTCGTGAGCGACGTCTTCCTGGAGGTCTGGTGCAGCGCCGCGCAGTTTCGGGGTGATGCGAAGGTCTCCTCCTGGATCTTCGGCATCGCCCGCTTCAAATGCCTCGAGGTGATCCGGCGGAGCGGCCGTCTGAAGCGGGCGCAGGTCCGAAACGACGAGGCCGGGATCATCGAAGGTGTCGCGGATGGGCTCGATCCGGGCACTCGATTCGAAGCGAGGGACGATCTCGAGCGGCTCGCCGCAATCATGGCCGGCTTGCCGCCGGCGCAGCGGGAGGCCCTGGAGTGGACGGTCCTGGACGGGCTGAAGACGGCGGAGATCGCGGCCCGCCAGGGGGTCTCGACGGACACGGTCAAGACCCGGATCTCGCGGGCACGGAAGACTCTTCGCCGTCTGTTCCAGGCGGGCGCGGTCTGAGGGGAGAGTCAGGCTCGACGAGCGAGGAGCAGACGAGCGAGGACGAGGAACAGACGAGTCGGAGAGGGAGCCGGAAAGCGAGGAGAAGGCGTGCGGACAGCGCGGGAAGAGGTGACATGAGCGCAGACGGTCGGAACCCGGGCGGACGCGGGGACCAGAGCCCGGCGGATCGCTGCCCCGAGGCTGTGCTCGAGTGGATCCCGGGCTATGTCGACGGCGTACTGTCCGAGGACGCGCGCCGCCAGGTGGAGGCGCATGTGACCGTGTGCACGGAGTGTCGCCGAGAGATCGACCTCATGGTGGGCGCGCCGGTCGAGCTCGACGTCGAGCTGCCCGATCCCGGGCGGGTCTTCGACGAGATCCTCGCCCGGATCGAAGCCCTCGCGGCCGAGCCTGGACCTCGAGCCCGGCCCGCGCGATCCGAGGACGATCGCGGTCGCGATGCTCGCCCCTCCGTCGAGGACTGGTCGGTGGCCGATCGGGCTCGCTTTCGTGACTGGCTGGTGGCCCCGGGTGCTTTCGGGGACGGGGACGGGGACGAGGCTCAGGCGCGATTCGGGAGGGATGCCGCGCGATTTTCCTCAGCGGGAGCCCGCGGCGTGTGGGGTCTGGGCAACTCGCGCTCGTGGCGGATTGCGGCCGCCCTGTTTCTCTTGATGCTCGGGGGGGCGGGGGGCGCGATCCTGTCGGCCTCGCTGCTTCCGGAGCCGTCAGGGGACGAGGCCGAGGTCATCTACCGAACCGCGACCGAGGCCGGGAGCATGGCCCGCTTCCGGGATGGTGCGCTCGACGTGGTCTTCCGGGAGGGGTCGACGGCGCTGGAGATCCGGCGCGCATTGCGGGGCCTGGATGCGGAGATCGTGGCCGGGCCGAGCTCGATGGGCGTCTACCGGATCCGCGTGCGCGAGCCGTTCAAGGACGTCCGCGGCGCGGACCGGGCTGACCCGGGCCGCGCCGGAGCCGGAGAGACCCTCGCGGCTTCGGCGGAGGAGGAGCCCGGGCGAGACTGGCTGCGGATCGTGGCCGATGGACTGGTCGCGCCTGGGAGCGGGGTGGCCGTCTTCGCCGAGCCGCGTCCTTGAACGGGCGCGCGGGGCAGTGGCGCCGGCGACTCGGCCGGGCGCTGGCGATCGGGCTGCTCGTCTCCGCCTTCGAGGCCGGGGCCGAGCCGACGGACCGCGACCCTGGGCTGCCCTGCGGACCCTTCGATCGGCACGCTGCTCCGTCGACGCCGCCCGCTGCACCGCTGCAGGAGCCGGGTATCACGTCGCCAGACGCCGAGACCGCC
>CAYWGW010000009.1:33685-47488 GCA_964457385.1 uncultured Spirochaetaceae bacterium | reverse complement strand
GGGCGTAGTCGTCGACGATTTCGATGCCGGCGTGGGCGCCCTTGCGCTCGAAGCGGCGGGCGACGCCGGGATAGCTCGCGAGCCCCTTTGCGAGGCAGGCCGGCTCGATCTCGAGCTCGAGCCCGATTCCGATGGCCGCCATGGCGTTGAGCACGTTATGCCGGCCGGGCATCGGAAGCTCGAAGTCGAAGCGCCGGTCTCCGGGTAGTCGCGCCCGGAAGCGCTGACCGCGCCCGCTGGTCTCGATTCTCTCGATCCGCAGCTCGGCCTGCTCGGCGAATCCGAAGCCGATCGTGCGGGCGCGGATTCGGGGCAGGATTTCCGCTACGCCAGGATGGTCGATCCCGAGCAGGCTGACACCGTGAAAGGGCACGGCATTCGCGAACTCCACGAACGCGTCGAGCAGCGCCGCGCGGCCGCCGTAGTGGTCGAGATGCTCGGGGTCGATGTTGGTCACGACCGCCAGCACTGGCCGGGTGGAGAGAAAGGAGCCGTCGCTCTCGTCGACCTCGGCGACGAGCCAGTCTCCCCGGCCGAGCTTCGTCGGACTCGAGAACCCGCCCGGCTGCGGCATCCGGCCTCCGACGAGCGCCGTGGGCTCGATTCCGGCCACCTCGAGCAGATGGGCGATCATCGCGGTCGTGGTCGTCTTGCCGTGGGAGCCGGCGATCGCGATGCCGCGCATCGGTCGCATCACCTCGGCGAGCAGATCCCCCCGACCGACCAGCGGCAGCCCCCGGCGCCCTGCCGCAGCGAGCTCGGGATTGTCCGCGGGAATCGCCGAGGAGTAGACGACTGCCTGGGCCCCGCCGAGCAGGCCGGCGTCGTGACCGATCTCGACGCGCAGACCGAGATCCCGAAGACGTCGGGTCGTTGGGCTCGCCTTCAGGTCCGAGCCCGTGATCTCGAAGCCCCGTGCGTGCAGCAGCTCGGCGAGGGCGGCCATGCCGATGCCGCCGATGCCGACGAAGTGGAGACGCTTCAGTCGCGATTGCACGGCGTCTCCTTTCCATTTCCGATGGAGCCACTCCCGACGGAGCCGACTGCAGAGCCCGGAGACATCCCATCGCCGGGCGGAGTCGACGACATCGGGCGGCCCGCGAGGCGCTCGATGGAGAGCTCGACGATGCGTTCGGCGGCACCCCGACGCGCGAGCTGCCCGGCCGCATCACGCATCTCGACGAGCCGTCCGGGCGTCTCCAGCAGCTCTTCGAGGCTGCGGACGAGCCCATCGACGTCCAGAGGCCTCGCCTCGATCCGGATCGCCGCGCCGATCGCCTCCAGGGCGCGGGCGTTGGCGCTCTGATGATCGTCGGCAGCGAAGGGGAAGGGCACGAGCAACGCCGGGAGGCCCGCCAGCGCCAGCTCGGCCACCGTGAGCGCGCCCGCGCGGCAGATTGTCAGGTCCGCCCAGCGATAGCGCGCCGGCATGTCGTGCTCGAAGGCCACGACCGTGGCGGTCACACCGAGCTCGCGATAGCGCTGCTCGACGCCGTCGCGATCGGTCGCGCCGGTCTGATGGAAGACCTCGAACGAGTCTCGGGGCAGCCGGGCGAGGGCGCTCGGCACGTGTTCGTTCAGTTGTCGCGCGCCCTGGCTGCCTCCGAAGACGAGCAGCCGCAGCGGCCGTGACGACGTGCGCGGCGCGGGTCGTCGTGCGAAGGCCTCCTCGAGAGCCTGCCGCAGCGGCACCCCAACGCAGATCGACTCGGCGCCTCTCGGAAGATGTCGGCGCGTCGACTCGAAGCCGACGAAGACGCAACGGGCGAAGCGCGCAGTCAGCCGGTTCACGCGTCCAGGGATCGCGTTCGGCTCGACCAGGAAGAGCGGACAACCGCGCAGCCGGGCCGCCAGCACGGCAGGCATGGCGGCATAACCTCCGACCGAGACGACCGCGTCGGGGTCGAAGCGCGCGAGGATCCGACGTGCCGCTCCGACACTGCGCAGGATCGACAGTGCGCCGCGCAGGCGTCCGATCGGGCTGCGTCCCATGACCTGCTCGCTCGCCAGCAGCTCGAGATCGAAGCCCGCTGCCGGGACGAGCCGGGCTTCGAGGCCGCGGGCGGAGCCGACGAAGAGCAGCTCGTCGCCGCGCCGGGCGATCGCCTCGCCCAGGGCGAGCGCGGGCGTGACGTGCCCCCCGCTGCCCCCGCCCGCGATCAGCCAACGCCGTGCCATCAGCGGACCTCCCGGGCGTCCGGCGCTGGCGCATGACGCCGCGCGACGCCGAGGAGCAGGCCCAGGGCGAGGCTGCTCGCGACGAAGGACGTGCGGCCGTAGGAGAGGAAGGGCAGGGTCAGCCCCTTCGTCGGCACCAACCCCATCACCACCGAGGCGTTCAGGAAGGCCGGCAGTGTCAGCAGGCAGACCATCGCGAAGCCCAGCAGCAGATCGAAGCGGTCCCGGGCCCGCCGCGCCGCGCGCGTTCCGGTCATCCAGAGAGCGGCGAAGGCACCGAGGACGACGAGCACCCCGACCAGGCCGAGCTCCTCGGCGACCAGCGCCAACACGAAGTCGGTGTGGACCTCGGGCAGGTAGAGCAGCTTCTGGCGGCCGTTGCCGAGTCCCTGGCCGAGCAGCGAGCCGTGACCGAAGGCGACGTAGGACTGCACCAGCTGCCAGCCCGCGCCGCGGGCCTCACCGAAGGGATCGAGGAAGCCCATCACCCGACGCCAGGCGTAGTCGTTGGACCAGACGTAGACGCCGACCAGCGCGACGCCCGCCGCCCCCGGAATCACGAAGCGCGGCCAGGGCGTCCCGGCCACGAAGAGCACCAGCGCGCAGAGCCCCGCGAGCACCACCGCATTGCCGAGGTCGGGTTGCAGCAGCAGCAGCAGGGCGGGTAGCAACGCAATGCCCGCGGCCTCGAGGGAGCGCCGGGTCGAGAGATCTCTTCGATCGGCCTTGCGCGCGAGCCAGCTGGCGACGGCCAACAGGGTCGCCACCTTGGCGAGCTCACCGGGCTGGAATCGGAAGCCGATGCCGGGCACCTCGAGCCAGCGCCTGGCCCCGTTCACCTCGACCCCGAAGACCAGCGTCGCCCCGAGCAGGAGCATCGTCCCGAGCCAGAAGGGCGTCGCGATCGCGCGCAACGTCGAGGCGGGCAGGGCGTAGGCGACGGCCATCGCCGCCAGACCGAATACCAGCCCGCTCAAATGGTGGAAGAAGAGGGGCGGGATCGCGCTCTCGAGGGAGAGCGCCGCGGTGGCGCTGTAGCTCATTACCACGCCTGTCGCGATCAGGATCGCGGCGGCCAGTGCAATGCCCGTGTCGATTCCGGAGGCAGCCTGGGGAGACGCAGCGCCGCCGATGACGACGGCGGATCGGTTCATCGGGGCCCGGCTCATGGACGGCCCTCTTCCAGGCTCAGTGCGCGGACCGCGTGCTGGAACCGGCGTCCGCGATCCTCGAAGCCCTGGAACTGGTCGAAGCTCGAGCAGGCCGGGGCCAGCAGCACGACGTCGCCGGGCCGGGCCAGGGCGGCGGCCCGTGAGACCGCGGCCTCGAGCGTGCCCACGTTCTCGCTCTCCAACCGGCCTGCGAAGGCCTGCTCGAAGCGCTCGGCCGCCTCGCCGATCCAGAACGCCCGTCGTACCCGCCTCTTCGCCGAATCGATCAACGCGCCGAGATCACCCCCTTTGTGACGTCCGCCCGCGATCCAGAGGATCGGCGCCTCGAAGCCCTCGAGCGCTCGCGCCGCGGCACCGACGTTGGTCGCCTTGGAGTCGTCGATGAAGAGGACGCCGCCCTGCTCGGCGACCCGCTGGCCCCGATGCGGGAGCGCCTGGAACTCGAGCCAGCCGCGACGGGCGGTCAGCGGATCGACGTCGCGGGCGACGACGGCGAGCAGCGCGGCGAGCAGGTTCTCCTCGTTGTGTCGGCCTGCGAGCGGGAAGCCGTCGAGGGGAATGCGCTGGTGGCGCCCCTTTCGTCGGATGACGATCTGATGCCCGTCGAGCCAGGCGCCGCTCTCCACCGGATGGCGACGCGAAAAGGCCAGGCGCTCGACGCCGGGTTGCAGCGGGAGGTCTCGGACGATCTCGTCGTCGTCGTTCAGGATCGCGACGTCGCCCTCGCCCTGACGGGCGAAGAGCCGGCTCTTGGCGGCGACGTAGCCTTCGAGGTCGCCGTGGCGATCCAGATGATCCGGCGTGATGTTGAGCAGGGTGGCGACCGTCGGGCGGAAGTGGTCGACGCTCTCGAGTTGGAAGGAGGAGACCTCGAGGATCGCGAGGTCGAGGGGCTCGCCGACGAGCTCGAGGGCGGGCGGCCCGAGGTTGCCCGCGGCCCGGGCACGCAGGCCTGCGGCCCGCGCCATCGCCTCGATCAGGGAGACGACCGTCGACTTCCCGTTGGTGCCGGTGACGGCGATGATCGGCACCGACAGCGCGCGGAAGCAGAGCTCGACATCACCCCAGGCGCGTCTCGCGCGATCAGCCCAGCGCGCCGCCGGGATTCCGGGACTCGGCACGACCAGGTCGAAGTCCCGGGGATCGGGGAAGGGCCTGCCGAGGTGACGTTCGATGGAGGCGGGAAGAGATGAGACGCCGGCGATCGCCTCCTCCACACGCTCGTCCGCGGCGAGCACCCGGGCGCCGCGCTCGTCGCAGAAGCGGGCCGCGGAGCATCCGGACAGGCCGAGCCCCAATACCAGCACCTTGCGTCCCGCGAGCTCTGCCGCGAGGGCTACTGCGGCCTTCATCAATCGACTCTCTCCATCGCCGCGCCGCGCGCGACGACCGTTCAGCGCAGCTTCAGCGACGACAGCGCCACAAGCCCGAGGATGATCGAGACGATCCAGAAGCGGACGACGATCTTCTGCTCGGGCCAGCCCAGCTGCTCGAAATGATGGTGGATGGGCGCCATCCGGAAGACGCGCTTGCCCGTGAGCTTGAAGGAGGCGACCTGGATGATCACCGACAGCGTCTCGATCACGAAGATGCCGCCGACCACCGCCAGCAGGATCTCCTGACGGATCAGCACGGCGATCGTGCCGAGCGCGCCTCCGAGGGCGAGGGAGCCGACGTCTCCCATGAAGAGTTCCGCGGGCGAGGCGTTGAACCACAGGAAGCCGAGACCTCCGCCGACCAGGGCGCCGCAGAAGATCGCCAGCTGTCCCGCCCCCTGGACGTTCTTGATCTGAAGGTAGTCGGCGATGCCCGCATGACCCGCGGCGTAGGCGAGCAGCAGGAAGGTGCCGGCGGAGATCATCACGGGGCCGATCGCGAGACCGTCGAGTCCGTCCGTGAGGTTCACGCCGTTGCTCGCCGCGACGATGATGAAGGTGGCGAGGGGCACGTAGAGCCAGCCGATGTTGGGTGTGAAGTTCTTGAAGAAGGGGACCGCGAGCTCCTGGTCGAAGGCGGGGCTCGTGTAGATTGCGATCGCGACACCGAACGCCAGCAACACCTGCCAGAAGAGCTTCATGCGAGCCGAGATCCCGACTGAATTGCGGCGTCGGACCTTGCTGAAGTCGTCGATGAAGCCGAGGATGCCATAGCCCGTCGTGAGGCCGAGAACGATCCAGACGAAGGGATTGGTGAGGTCCGTCCAGAGCAGCACCGAGATGATGAGAGACAGCAGGATCAGCAGGCCACCCATCGTCGGAGTGCCGGCCTTGGCGGCGTGATCGGGGCCGATCTCCCGGATCGGCTGGCCGACGCGCAGGGCACCCAACCGCCGGATCAGCCAGGGGCCCACGATGAAGGAGATGAAAAGGGCCGTCAGGGTGGCGGCGGCCGTCCGGAACGTGATGTAGCGGACCACGTTCAGCGCGCCGAAATCGTCCGCCAGCGGATAGAGCAGGTGATAGAGCATCAGTGCTCCTTCTCGCCGAACGGCGATTCGTCCGGCATGAGCGCCTCGATCACCCGCTCCATGCGCGCTGCTCTCGAGCCCTTGACCAGGATCCGATCGCCCTTGCCGAGTCGCTCCTGCAGTCGTCGGGCGATCGCGTCATGGTCGCGCTCGACATGGATGCGTTCGCCGGGAAGACCGGCGGCGCGGGCGCCGGCGGCGACGATCTCCGCCGAGGCGCCGAGGATGAAGAGCCCGTCGAGGGCGAGGGCGCCGGTCAGCCGGCCGGCCTCGCGATGGGCCTCCTCGGAGGCTTCACCGAGCTCGCCCATCTCGCCGAGCACCGCATAGCGTCTCCCGTCGCACTCGAGGCGCGCCAGCGTCTCGAGTGCCGTGCGCATCGACTGGGGATTCGCGTTGTAGCTGTCGTCGATCAGGAGCACGTCGCCTGCGAGCCGACGGGACTGCATCCGGCCAGCCACACCCTCGTGGCTCGCGAGGCCCTCGGCGACGGCTTCGAGAGAGGCCCCAGCCGCCAGCGCCGCTCCGGCGGCGGCGAGGGCGTTCTCGACGATCGTCTCCGAGAGCCCCGGTACCCGGATCTCTTCCCGCCCGAAGGGTGTCTCGAGCTGGAAGACGAAGTGGCTTCCGTCGACCACGCGCACCCGGCTCGCGCGCAGGTCCGCCTGCGGGCTGCGTCCGAAGCTCAGAACCCGGGCGGGCGTGCGATCGGCCTGGGCGAAGGCGAGGGGTTCGTCGCGTCCGACGATCGCGATGCCGGTGGCGGGGAGAGAGGCGAGCAGGTCGCCTTTCTCCTCGGCGATGGCCTCGCGGCTGCCGAGATTCTCGATGTGGGCGGTGCCGACGTTGGTGAGCACGCCGATCGTCGGCTCGGCTATGGCCGCCAGGGCCGTGATCTCGCCGCGGTGGTTCATGCCCATCTCGACCACCGCAAAGGCGTCCTCCGCCCGCCTCCGCAGCAGGGTGAGGGGTACGCCGAAGTGGTTGTTCAGGTTTCCCCGGGTGGCGAGGGTGGGGCCGACGCGGGCGAGGATGTCGCGACAGAGCTCCTTCGTCGTCGTCTTCCCGTTGCTGCCCGTGATGCCGACGAGGGGCCCATCGAACTGTCGGCGATGACCATGGGCGAGATCGGCCAGGGCGCGCGTGGTCTCCGCGACGCGCACCACGAAGCCAGCGCCCGGACCCGTCCCGATGGGTTCTCCATTCCGGTCCCCGTTCCGATCCGCGATCCGATCGCTCTGGACCAGGACCCCGGCGGCCCCCTTCGCCAGCACCTCGTCGACGAAGCGATGGGCGTCGTGGTTCGGGCCCACGATCGCGACGAAGAGGCAGCCGGGACCGGCCTGACGGCTGTCGATCACGGTGGCCTCGAAGGATTGATCGATGCCCCCCCGTTCCAGGGAACCCCCCGTCCATTCGCAGAGTGCCGCGACGCTCGTCTTCATCGCGTCTCCCGGGCGGCGAGCGCGCGCTGCGCTTCGACGCGATCGTCGAAGGGCAGCTTCTCGCGACCGATGATCTGGTAGTCCTCGTGCCCCTTGCCGGCGAGCACGATCGTATCCGCGGCGCTCGCGCCCGTGATCGCAAGGCGGATCGCCTCGCGTCGATCCACGAGCGAGGTGAAGCGGCGCCCTTCGCCTCCGCCGTCCCCGCCGCCGGATCGGCCTGCGACCGGCGCGCGCGAGCCGTGAGAGAAGAGTCGCGTCGGATCCACTCGCTCGAGCGCCCCGAGGCCGGCCTCGACGTCGCGCAGAATTGCCGCGGGATCCTCGGTTCGCGGATTGTCGCTGGTCGCGATCGCGAGGTCTGCGTGCCGGGCGACGGCCTCGGCCATCAGGGGGCGCTTGGCGCGATCCCGATCCCCACCGCAGCCGAAGACCGCGATCAGCCGTCCCTGACAGAGCGGGCGCACCGCGCGCAAGAGCTTCTCGACGGCGTCGGGCGTATGCGCGTAGTCGACGAGCACCGTGGGATCCGCCGACGCCCTTCCCTGGACGCGCTCCATGCGTCCGGGCACCTGGGAGCAGCGCGCGACGCCGTCGACGATCGCCTCGTCGTCGAGATCGAGGGCGCGAGCGATGCCGACCGCCACGAGCAGATTCTCGAGATTGAAGTCCCCGATCAGGGGCAGCTCGAGTTCGAGTCGTCCGCGAGCATCCTCGAGTCGGGCGCGCGTGCCTTCGAGGCCGATCTCACTTTGGACCAGGCGCAGATCTGCCGCGGTGTCCTGTCCCCGGCCCACGCGCAGGATCTTCGCGCCTGCCTCCCGGGCCAGTGCGATCATCTTCTCGCCGGCGGGATCGTCGACGTTCACGACGGCGGTCGCGCCCGGCGCGAGATGATCCCGGAAGAGCCTCGCTTTCGCGGCGAAGTAGGCGTCCATGCTGCCGTGGAAGTCCAGATGATCCTGGGAGAGGTTCGTGAAGGCGGCGACCCGGAAGCGGCAGCCCGCCACGCGCCCGAGCTCGAGTCCGTGGGAAGAGACCTCCATGACCGTGGCGTCGACCTGGGCGTTCACCATCGCCCGCAGCATCCGCTGGAGATCGAGGCTCTCGGGCGTCGTGTTGACGGTGGCCTCGCGCTCGCCGGCGTATCGGATCTCGACGGTGCCGACGAGGCCTGCCCGCTGGCCCGCCCGCGCGAGCATCGACTCCACGAGGTAGGTCGTGCTGGTCTTGCCGTTCGTTCCGGTGACACCGATCAGGGTCAGCTCGTTCGCCGGCTCACCGAAGAAGCGTGCGGAGATCGGGGCGAGGGCGCGGCGCGTATCGGGCACGGCCACGACCGGAATCCCGGCCGGCACGGTCGCGTCCTTCGGGAGCTCCTCGACGAGCAGGGCGACGGCGCCCAGGGCCAGGGCCCGTTCGAGATAGCGATGGCCGTCGGCATGCGCGCCCCGCAAGGCGACGAAGAGATCGCCGGGAGAGACCTGGCGTGAGTCGTAGCGGATCCCACGGACGATCGGGTCGGGGAAGGCGGTCGGACGTGACTCCGAGCGCGGAGCCAGCTCGTCGGGCAGGGCCGTCAACAGTGCGGAAAGCCGCATCATCCCTCCTCCCGGGTGGGAGCCAGCTGGAGTCGGACCGTGCGGTCCTCTCCCACGAGCACGGTGCCGGGTACGGGAGCCTGGGACACCACTCGACCCTGCCGGGCTCCGCCGATCCGAAGCACCAGCGACTCGGCTCGGGCGATCCGCAGCGCGTGCTCGATCGTGTGGCCGGAGAAATCCGGCACGAACGCCGGCGCCGTGGCGGAGAGTCCCGTCGCCGCAGGCGCGACGGGACGAGGCGGGGGGGCCGCGACAGCCGCCCGAGGCGGCTGGCTCTCCAATCGGGCGATCTCGAAGCTCTCCTCGAGCCCGCCTCCAGGTTCGAAGCCGGACGCCGGCGCCGGGCGGGACCGCGCCGCGGGCCTCGCGATGATGCGGGCAGGTCCGATCTCCTCCGCGACCGCGTTTTCGATCTCATCCCCCAAGCCGTCCTCATGGCCGTCGCCGTCGCCGTCGCCGTCGCCGTCGCTGAAGTCGGAGTCGGAGTCGATGCGCACGAGTCGGGTCGCGGGCGCCGGGGGGATCGGGGCAGGCTCCGTCGCGATGCCCCGGCGGCCGAGCTGGGCGGCGGCCACACGGGCAAACAGGGGGGCGGCCGCGCCACCTCCGGTGTGGACTGCACCCGCGGGCTCGTCCAGGGCGACGACGATCGCGAGCTCGGGATCGTCGGCAGGGACGACTCCGATGAACCAGGCGACGTAGCGATCGTCTGCATAACGTCCGAGCTCACGGTCTAGCTTCTGAGCGGTACCGGTCTTGCCGGCTACCGGTACGTCCCGCAAGCCCGCGAGTCGTCCCGTTCCCTCCGGCCCGACTACCGTCCGCATCATGTCGAGGGTGAGGTGCGCCGCTTCGGGCGAGACGGCCCGGCCGAGGGAACGGGGCTGCGTGTACTGCCACGGCGCTGCCCCCTTGCGGCGCGCCAGCACGAGTCTCGGCTGCATGCGCTCGCCCCCGTTCGCCAGGGCGGCGAGGGCCGATGCGAGCTGCATCGCGGTGACCGAGACGCCCTGCCCGAAGGCCACGGTGGCCTGGTCGACGGGCTGCCAGCGCTGCCAGTCGCGCAGGAGTCCGGCCGACTCTCCGGGAAAGCCCGAGCCCGTGGACTGGCCGAAGCCGAAGCGGACCAGCCCATCGTACTGGCTCTCGCGACCGAGTGCCTGCGCGATCTGGACGGCGCCGACGTTGCTCGAGACCCGCAGCACGTCCGCTGGGCGCAGCAGGCCGTGGGCGCGGACGTCACGGATCGTCTTGCCGCGCACGCGCATCCAGCCCTCGCCCGTATCGAGCTCGCTGTCGGGGGCGATGCGTCCTTTATCGAGGGCCGAGGCGACGAGAAAGGCCTTCATGGTCGAGCCCGCCTCGACCAGGTCCGTGAAGGCCCGGGCGCGGGTCTGGGCGTAGTCGAGATCGCGAAAGCGATTGGGATCGAAGCCGGGGGCCTCGGCCAGGGCCAGCACGTCGCCGGTCTTCGGGTCGACGGTGATCACGGTTCCGCCGAGGGCGCCGTGCCGCTCGACGGCCTCGTCGAGGGCGGCCTCGGCGGCGCCCTGCATCGCCGCATCGAGGGTCAGGGCGATCTCGCCGCCGAGGGTCGTTCGTGGATTTCCCGCGTGGAGCGCGAGGGCCCTCCCCCGGGCATCGCGCTCGACGAGTACGTGCCGGGGCTGGCCCTTCAGCCAGGTGTTCTCGAGCTGCTCGATGCCCCGAACGCCTTCGCCATCGATGTTGGCGAAGCCGATCAGGGGGGCTGCAAGCCGGCCGGCGGGGTAGGAGCGACGAGGCTCGGGGTCGATACCGATGCCGGCGAGTCCGAGCGCCTCGACGCGTTCGGCCACGCCCGGCTCGACCCAGCGGGCGAGATAGACGAAGCGGTCGTGCTCGACGAGTCGCCGCTCGATCCGAGCCGCATCGAGACCCAGCAGCTCCGACAGCCGGGCGGCGGTTCCGGCGAAGTCGGACATGAGGCGGGGCAGGGCGTAGATCGAGGCGCTCTCGGTGGTGACGGCGAGCTCGCGTCCGTGGCGATCGACGATCATGCCCCGGGCGGGGGCGAGGGCCTGGCTGGTCCGGATCTGCGCCTCGAAGAGCTGGGTCGTCCGGCCGTTGTCCACCGTGAGATGCGCGGCGCGTCCAGCCAGCACGAGCGTCAGCGCGAGTCCGCCGAGACGGACCCAGACGATCCGGCGGGCGGCCCGGTCGAGCGCCTGGGCTCTCATGGGAGCTCGCTCGCGGCTGCGGCGAGCGCGGCCTCCGAAGCGCCGGAGTGAGGCTCTACCCCGATCGATTCGGGCTCCAGAACGGGGTCGGGCAGCACGAAGACGTGGGCCGGCGGACCGAATCCCCGTGCCCGAGCCTGGATCGCGAGCTCGACCGGATCCAGCTGCTCGCGCTTGCGCACGATCAGGGCGCGCTGCTCCTCGAGGAGTTCGCTCTCTTCCGCCATCGTCGCGGCCATCGCATAACGAATTCGGATCAGATCGATGCGGAGTGCGGCCACGCCGAGCGCTGCCACGATGGCGATCATGAGCAGGGGGATCAGCGCACGGGATCGCGTCGGGGTCTGCCTCGCGGCGAAGTCCACTCCGATCCACTCGCGACGCGGCAGCGCCGACGTATCAGGCGATGACGGCGGCAGCAGCTTGGGACGCCCCGGCCAGACGAATGCGCTCATGCCGCCTCCAGCATCTCGGCAACGCGCAGCCGCGCCGACCGCGCGCGGGGATTGCGCTGGATCTCTTCCTCGTCCGGCACGATCGGGCGGCGCGTGAGAATCCGCAGGCTGGGCTTGCGTCCGCAACGACAGGCCGGCCACTCGGGCGGGCAGACACAGCCGCGGGCCGCCTCGCGGAAGCTTCGCTTCACGAGGCGATCCTCCAGGCTGTGATAGGCGATCACGGCGAGGCGGCCGCCGGGGCGCAGTACGCGGATCGCGGCCTGCAGCCCCTCTTCGAGGGCGCCCAGCTCGTCGTTGACCGCGATGCGCAGGGCCTGAAAGACGAGGGTGGCGGGATTGTGCCTGCGTCCGCGGCCGATCCCGATCTCGCGGATCAGCGCGACCAGGTCCCGGGTCGTCTCGAAGGGCTGGGTCCGCCGCTGCGCGACGATGGCCCGCGCCAGTCGTCGCGAGCCCGGGAGCTGGCCGTACTCCGAGAAGAGGCGCTCGAGCTCTTCGCTGGAGAGGCTCGCGAGGAGGGCTGCGGCCGTCGGTCGTGGACTGTCCGCGTTCATTCCCATGTCCATCCGCATATCCAGAGGCCCCGCCTCGCCTTCGCTGAAACGAAAGCCGCGACGCGCTTCGTCGAGCTGATGGGACGAAACGCCGAGATCGAGCAGGACGGCGTCGATCGGGATCGGGCCCAGATCGGCGGCGAGTTCGGCGGCGACGTCGTCGAGCCGACGAAACGAGGCCTGCACCAGGCGGACGCGGTCTCCGTAGGGAGCCAGCCGCTCGCCGGCCTCGCGCAGCGCCTCGCCGTCGAGGTCCAGACCGATCAGCAGTCCGTCGGGAGCCGTCCTCTCGAGGAGGGCCTCGGCGTGGCCGCCTCCTCCGAGCGTGCCGTCGATCACGACGGCGCCGGCGGCGAGATCGAGCTGTGCGAGACATTGCTTGAGAAGAACGGGCTCGTGGTAGGACATGGTCGCCACGCGGGCGCCTCCCGTCTTTCGCAGCACCTCGCTGGAAGAGTCAGGAGGGATCGAAGAAGAAGATGTTGAGGTGTCCCGGGACACGTGCCTTCGGCACGTACCCCCCAGTAACCGCGCCGGAGACCCTGTTGTGCCCCGGGAACACCCCAACCTCACTCCCGGAGAGCCTTCGCTCTCCAGTCCCCCCCAAAAAGCTACGAACGGTCGGATCGACGCACCGTTCGACGCAGATCATCGAGCTCGTGCAACGTATTCGCCTGGCTCGATTCGAACTTCGCGGGGCTCCAGATCTCGACGTACTCGAGCGCACCCGCCACAATGACTTTCTGGTCCAGCCCCGCGTGGTCGCGTAGGAAGGCTGGTACGAGGATTCGACCCTGGCTGTCGATCGGGCAGGGTACGGATCCAGCGGCGTAGAAGCGGCGAAGACGCTGGGCATCGGGGTCGAGAGGGGAGCGCGCGAGCAGCTCGCGCTCGAACTCGGCCCACTCCTTCGCAGGGTAGAGCGCGAGATGATCTCGTTGGTTGACCAGCATCGGTGGACCCTCCCCTCCGCTCTCGAGCTCGCCTCGGAAGACCCGCGGAATGCTGAGCCGTCCCTTGGCATCGATCGTGTGGTCATGCCTGCCGCGAAACATCGTTCTGAAAACGCCTCGCCCGCCTTCATGACCCCTTCGAAGCGCTGGATCCGTCTGCGTCGTGCGCGCTCAGGACAGGTCCAGCTCGCCGGTCCGGGGGATTCGGATGGGAGTCTGCTTGGAGCCTCTTTCCAACCTCGTTCGAGGTCATTGATCCCACCATTCCCCACTCGAGAGCATTTCTATCCCACATTTCCCCACCGCTCAAGATAAATTCGTCGCGCGACGCATTTTTTTGCGTCTTCAAATCGATTCAATACGGTGTTTGTTTACGCCCTTCCGCGAAAGGCGAAAACACGACGAGTGAATGGCATCAAAATGGCATCAAGAGGGCGAGGGTCGGGAGTTCGACTCGGCCGTGTCGGCCTCGATCCGCAGCGGGTCGGGGCCGACGTCGGAGGGTGGAGGTGGTGGGAGTGGTGAGGGCCGCGCGAAGCGCATCCGATTCGACCCGGACGGATCAGGCGGCGCCCAGGCCGGGAATCCGATCGCCATGGACAGCGACCACGCGATCGACGAGCGCGCGCAGCGTGCTGCCCGGCTCGAGATCGACCGTCGTCGCGTCCGGGGGCCGCGAGACGAGAAGACTGTCGAGAACCGCACGCGTCCCCTCGTCCACGCCGAGGAGCGAGTAGCCACCCTCGAGCACGT
>CAYWGW010000009.1:0-33585 GCA_964457385.1 uncultured Spirochaetaceae bacterium | reverse complement strand
ACCGCACGCGTCCCCTCGTCCACGCCGAGGAGCGAGTAGCCACCCTCGAGCACGTAGACGAGGCGTCCGCCGCAGACGGCGTCCGCCAGCCGTCGCAGGCAGTCGGCCATCGCCCGATAGCCCTCGAAGCCGACCTCCATCGAGGCCAGGGGATCGTCCCGATGGGCGTCGAAGCCACAGGAGACCAGGATCAGGTCCGGAGCAAAGGCGATCGCGGCCGGTACGATCAGGCGCTGCATCACGCCGACGTACTCGACATCGCCACAGCCCGCCGGCATCGGGACGTTCAACGTGGCTCCGCGTCCCGCCCCCCGACCGATCTCGCCGAAATCGCCTGTCCCGGGATAGAAGGGAAACTGGTGGGTGGAGATGTAGAGGACCGAAGGGTCGTCCTCGAAGCTGTGCTGGGTGCCGTTGCCGTGGTGCACGTCCCAATCGAGGATCAGGATGCGTGCCGCGCCGTCCTCCGCCTGCAGGGCGCGGGCGGCGAGCGCGACGTTGTTGAAGAGGCAGAATCCCATGGCGTGGCCGGCCTCGGCGTGATGGCCCGGTGGGCGCACCGCAGCCAGTCCCGCCGCCGCCTCCCCCCGCAGCACGCGTCGCGCGAGATCGATCGTGCCGCCCGCGGCCAGACAGGCCACTTCGTAGCTGCTCGGACCGTGATAGGTGTCCCCGTCGAGCTGGCCGGGCGGGGCGTGACGGGTCGCGGCGAGTCGATCCAGCAGCGGCCGTTCGTGGATGCGCAGGATCTCTTCGGGCTCGGCCGGCCGAGGTGTGGCGATCTCGACCCGATCTCGATAGGCGTCCAGCGCTTTTCCGATCGCAATCAGGCGCTCCGGTCGTTCGGGATGACCTTCCGGGCCCCGATGGCTCTGATAGCGGATATCCTCCACGATCTGGACGTGCTGAGCGCTGCGGGTCGCCATCGCCGCCGACACTAACCGAGTCGTCCTGAAGCAGCGAGTGGTCGAATTCCGGAGTGCGCACGTTTGGGATCGGACCGCGACGTCGAGGGGCGTGTCGAGGGACAGCGCTCCGAGGTGCGCGCACCGAGGGGCATGAAGGCCCGCACTGGGGGCCCGCGCAGGGGCGAGGAGACAGAGTTGGATCGAGTGCATCCGATCGGGCGCGCCACCAATGGCTCACCGCGCTGTGTCGCGATCACGGGCGTGAACACTCCGCTCGGGCTGCGGCTCGTGGAGCGGCTGAGCGTCTGGGAGAAGCCGCCCGAGATCGTCGTCCTCGATCGACGGGAGCCCCTCGGCCTGCCCGCCGGCGTGCGATTCGAGCGCGTCGATCTCACGCAGCCCATCGTGGACGGAAAGCTCGCGGAGATCCTGGCGACGGCGCGGGTCGAGACGATCGTTCACCTCGCGTTCCGGAACGAGCCGACCCGGGACGTCGAAGCGGACCACGAGCTCGAGTCGATCGGCAGTCTGCATCTCCTGCAGGCCGCGTCCGATGCGGGCATCCGCCGTCTGATCCTGGCGTCGAGCACGATGCTCTACGGCCCTCGCGCCCAGAACCCCACCTATCTGACCGAGTCCCATCCCCTGCGCGGTCATCCAGACGCCCACTGCGTTCAGAATCGGGTCGAGGTGGAGCGGATGGTGGAGCAGTGGTCGCGCCAGCGGGCGGATCACGAGGTCTGTGTGCTGCGCGGCTGCTGGGTGGTGGGGCCGAATACGCAGGATCACGTCAGTCGCTATCTGATGCGTTCGGTGGTGCCCATCGTGCTCGGCTACGATCCGTTGATGCAGCTGATTCACGAGGACGACTGGCTGCACGCCTTCGAGCGGGCGATCGCCGAGGGCCCGTGCGGGGTCTTCAATCTGGTCGGGACCGGCGTCGTACCGATCTCGCGCCTGCTGCACCTGGCGGGTCGGCGGGTGCTGGCCTTGCCTTTCTCCGTACTCGAGCGGTCCGCCGCCTGGCTCGGCTCGCCGTCCGCCGGGGATCCGCCCGCCGGTTTCTACGATTATCTACGGTATCTATGGGTTGCGGACGGAGCCCTCGGCTGGTCGACGTTCGGCGAGCCCTTCTACAGCACCCAGGAGGCGTGGGCCTCGTTGGTGAGAGTCCGACCTCTGCGGCGATCGGCGTGATGGAGGTTGCCGAGCCGATCGGGGCGGATCGTGCGGGTGGGCCGGCGGGGCAAGGCCTGTCGGGAACGAGTTCGGGTGCGGTAGTCCCGGTAGTGCGGAGCACGGGATCATGAGCGGGATCGCAATGGACGACATCGGACGCGAGATGGCGGAGACCGCGGCGGAGGAGCTGCGAGAGGCGCTCTCCGAGCTGCGGGCTGGAATCCGGAGCGTGCTCGTCGAGCCCGCGTACGCCACGACGACCGGATCCGAGATGGAGCCGGATCAGCCTCCCGTGTCGGAGCCCGCGGTCGAGCCCACGAGCCCAGCACCGGAGGAGCCGAGAGCCACCGGATCCGAGCCGCTCGGCATGGAGCGGTTCTTCGCGCTCTTCGACGAGCTTAGGGCCGAGCTCTCGAACCTGTCGGCTTCGGAGAGGCTCGCCGAGGTCGACGAGTTCGGCATGGATCTCGACCTGCTGATCCGGGTGCAGCGACTGCTCGACCTGCTCTTCGATCACTATTGGCGGGTCCAGGTCAGCGGTATCGAGCACCTTCCGCGCGCGGCGCCCTGTCTGCTGGTGTCGAACCGCTCCGGGCTGCTCCCGTATGACGGGCTGATGCTCGCCCAAGCCATCGGGCGGGCGCGTCCCGACTGGCCGCGGGCGCGATTCCTCGTCGCCGACTGGCTGATGACGCTTCCCTTCGCCCAGCCCGGACTCACCCGGCTCGGGGGTGTGCGAGCCTGTCCCGAGAACGCGGATCGACTGCTACGGATGGGCAGTCCCGTGATCGCGTTTCCGGAGGGCGCCAAGGGAGCGGCCAAGGTCTTTCGGGACCGCTATCGGCTGCAGCGCTTCGGGCGGGGTGGGGCGATCCGTTCGGCCCTGGGCGCACGCGTACCGCTGGTGCCCGTGGCCATCGTCGGTGCCGAGGAGGCGCATCCGATCCTCTTCAAATCGGATTCCGCGCTGTCGCGCGCGCTGGGTCTTCCCTTTGTGCCCGTGACCCCGACCTTTCCATTGTTCGGCCCACTCGGCCTGCTGCCCTTGCCGACCCGTTGGCGGATCGCCATCGGCGAGCCGATGGCTCTTCCCGAGATCGCCATGGGAGCCGGGCAGGATCTGGAGATCTCGCGTCTCAACGAGATCCTTCGCGCTCGCGTCCAAAGCCTGCTCGACGGCGCCCTGGCCGATCGGGATTCCCCCTGGCACTGAGCGCGGATGTTCAGACGGCCGGATCTCCGCCGTAGATTTCGTCGGAAGCTTCGATCTCGTCGGACGCTTCTACGTCGCGGGCTTTTTCGCGTGCATCGGCGTCGTTGGATCGATAGGCTGCCTCGAGTCGCTCCACTGCGATGGCGACCCGTTCGAGACTGCGCGAGAGATTCTCGATGTCCTTGCGGTGGGGGAGCTCACGGGCGTCGAGCGCCTCGCCCAACGCCTTGCGCACGATGACCTCGAGTTCCTTCGGGTTCGATGCACCGGCCGCCGGTCCGCGATCCGCCTTCGAGCTCGAGCCCGAGGCCGATCGGCCTTCGTCGTCCGCGCCGGGGCGGACGGTCGAAGACGAGGCGGCCGGGCCGGATCGCTCCCGGGCGAAGTCGCGACCCGCTCGCGTCAGCGACTCCGATTGGTGGACGAGTCGCCTCAGGCGGACCTGGAAATCCCCGAGCCCGTCGCTGGCTTCGTCGACGCTCTTGCGGATCGCGCCGTAGAGCGCGTCGCCGCCCCGCGCGAGGATCTGGGAGAGAAGGGTCTCGGAGGGATCCTCCTTGGCGCGCTCGTTGTCCACCAGGATCTGGGACAACGCAATCTGGGTGATGTCCTCGCCCGTCTCGTTGTCCATCACGCGGACTTCGTGGCCCTCCTCGAGGAGCTGCGCGATCCCCTTCAGCGTGATGTAACGGCTGGTGTCCGTGTTGTAGAGCTTGCGGTTCGCATAGCGTTTGATGAGGATCGCCATGGCGGGATTCTAGCAGGCCCTGGCAGATCGCCTGCGTGGACCCGGGATGGGCTCAACCCTGCTCGACCTCGAAGCGTTGCACGCGGGGCATCCGGGCGCCGGTGGCCGACGGCTCTCGAGACGGCCGGGGCCGGCGCTGGGCACGTTGCCGCGCAGCCGGTCGCGGCGAGGCAGTCTCCCCCGACGTGGGACGGGCGGCGGCGTCCGTTCGCGCCGCGGCCTCGTCACCCTCCGACCTCCGGTGACTCGTCCCGAGCTCCCAGGACAGCTCGCGCAGCACGAGGAAGGCGCGCAGCACCAGACGCGCCTCCGGATCGGTCCGGGATCGTGCCTCCCAGCGACGAATCTCGTGCTCGAGCGCTTCGGACAGCGACTGCATCATGCTCGGGGGAGGCTGGAGGAGGCCGGCCCGACGCAACGCGCCCACGAGATCGTCCAGACCGGCACGGAGCGGATCGGTCTCGTGCGCGGCAGATGACCGCGTGGTGCGTCCGGCGGTCGGCCCTGTTCGCTCGGTCGCGATCCCGGCGGCCTCGAACAGGGCTCGTGCCGCCTCGACGCCCTCGGCCCACGCGGACAGGAGATGCTCCCGAGCGCGCGTGACGGCCTCGTCGAGCTCGTCAGCCATCGTCCGCATCCCCGTGCTCGGCATCCCGCGCCGACTCCGCGGACACTGGCGCGTGGGTCGCGCCCTCGGCCTCCGCCCGGGAGCCGCCGTTGGCGAGCATGTCGCCGATGGCGGCCAGACCCTCGATCCGATCGACGTCGCCGGCCAGCTCGGCGACCGGAACCCAGTCGACGCCGCGTTCACGGGCCACCTCCGCCAAGGCCTCGGTCGCCCGTCGCTGGCCAGCGCAGACGCGGGCGTGCTCGCGAAACGCATCCACGAGCGCGGCCGCAGAGCACTCCGGGCTCTCGCCGAGGGCCTCGGCCAGCTGCGCCTCGTCTCGGGCCAGGGCCTCGTCGTGCTCGCCGCTCAGCAGCTCGGCGGGAGCGGTGGCAAGGGGCCAGGGTCTGAGCCGATTGGCGACTACGGCGACCAAGGGGACCTGAAAGCGATCGAGCTCCGCCAGGAAGTCGAGACCGCTCCGCACGCCGCGGGACTCCGGTCCCGAGATCAACAGGAATCCCGTCTCGGGGCCGAGCAACAGGCTCTCGACCTTGGAGGCACGCTCCCGGAAGCCCTGGGAGAGGTCGTCGATGGCCATCAGGAACTCCGAGAGGTCGTCGAGGAATCCGACGCCCGCGACGCGTTCCAGCACTCCGAGCACGCGATGGACCGCGCGGCCAAAGAGGCGGGCGCCGAAGCGGCTGGCGGACATGGCGGGATGGATCAGGGTGCGGACCAGTCGGCTCTCGAGGAACTCCCGCAGGCGCCGCGGAGCGCGGAGGAAATCCAGTGCGTGGTCGGCGGGGGGCGTGTCGACGACGACCAGGTCGTAGTCCTCCTCCTGCAGCAGCTCGTGGACCTGCTCCATGGCCGCGTACTCCGCGCTGCCGGCGAGTGCTTCGGAGAGATGGCGGTAGATGCGATTGCCGAGGATCCGTTGGCGGGTCTCGGCGTCGCGGGTGAAGCGCGTGACGAGTCGATCGAAGGTGGGCTTGGGATCGAGCATCATGGCGGAGAGCGCAGCGCGTCCGGGCGTCTCGTCCGAATCGGTGAACAGGGCTGAGAGGTCGACGGGCGTCGGCTTCGAATCGAGCGTCTCGAGGCCCAGCGCATCGGCGAGTCGGCGCGCCGGATCGATCGTGATCACCAGGGTCCGCCGTCCCAGGCGAGCGCCCTGTAGGGCCAGGGCGGCGGCGATCGTGGTCTTGCCGACGCCCCCGGTGCCGGCACACACGAGCACCCGGGACCCGCGGAGGGCCTCTCCGAGGCTGCGCTCCGTCACGAGGACGCCTCCGCGGCGCCCGCGGTGTCCGCCGTCCCGGTATCCGCCGTCGCAGGCTGATCAGATCCGGCCTGCGGCCAGACCGGAGCCTCGAGGATGGCGTCGACGATCTCCATCCAGCTCCCCCCGGCCTCGAATCCCATGGGCAGGTCGGGCAGGTCCACCACCGGCAGGTCGCAGCGTGCGGACACCTCGGCGCGCTGCTCGAGAGCGAGTCGGGTGCGTTGTTCCAGATGCCCGAGAACCTCGCGGAAGGCAGGGACGGGGGGAAGCTGCTCCAGCGGCAGATCGTCCGGGAGGCGAGCGAGCGCAGCGCCCATGCCGGCCGGGATCGGGGCGGGCACCCGGTTGACCACGACGCGGTCCACCGCGATGTCGAGATCCCCGCGCGCTCGTGCGATCAGCTCGTGTGTCTCGCGCACAGGCAGATCCTCCGGCAGCGTCACGGGCAGCAGCAGCGTGCGGGAGCGATCGTGCACCATGGCCTCGACCCAGCTCGCATGGCGGGTGAGCGGGCCCTTGCGCACAGCCTGCTGGACGACCCGCGGCACATCCAGGAACGTCAGCCCGTGTCCGGTCGCGGGAGCATCGACGATGACGAGATCGTAGAGGGCGCGACCGAAGGGATCGCGTTGCTGCTCGAGGTGCCAGACCTTGCCCAGGATGATGAGCTCGCGCCAGCCCGGAGCCGCCTCGAGGAGCTGTCGGAAGGTTTCGGTGTGCAGGATCCGCGTGGCGAGACCCCGCATGCGGATCTGGAGGCCGAGATACTCGGCCAGCGCAGCGTGGGGATCGATGTGCAGGGCGCGTAGACCGGGACGCAGCTCGCGCCCCTCGTAGCCCAGCGGCGCGGCCGGCTCCTCGAACAGGCTGGCGATGGACTCGATCGGGGCGGTCTCGGCGAGCAGGACCTTCTTGCCCCGTCTACGGGCCGCCTCCGCCAGAATCGCGGCCACGGCGGTCTTCCCGGTTCCACCCTTGCCGCTCACGATCACCAGGCGGTGATCGAGCAGATCCGGCGGCGTTTCCCTCGCATCCGTCATGGTCTCGTCCGACTGGAGCGACGGGTCGGGTCGGCGGTATCGTAGGCCATTCCCTGCGCGTCCATCCTCGGAATCTAGCGCCCGGCGCGGCGGCCGACGGCCCCATTCGACGCGGAGGCGGAGGCCCCATCTCCCTTCGGCGCTCGCCCGACGCCTCCGTCTCGTCGTTCGCGGCTCGGCTGTTCGTCCGTTGGCAAGCGAACGTCGAAGGCCCGGGCTCAAGGCTCGCAGTTAGCGGTCCGAAGAAGCCCGGAAGAGAGCCATTTCGCGCCGTCCAGGCTAGCACAGGGGGACCTGCCTCCCGTGGAGCGGTGGGATACGGGCTCGGGGACTCCCGATTGATCGTCACCTGCGAAGCATGTACGACGAGCTTCCAGCTCGATGAAGCCCGGATTCCGCCGGGCGGGGCCCGGGTCCGCTGCTCGCGCTGCAAGCATGCCTTCGTGCTGTCTCATCCGTCGGATTCGAGTCCGGAGGCGTTGCATCGGATCGCCTCCGAGACCGCGGCGGATGCGGCGCCCGGGGTGCCTCGCGTGAGCGCGGATCTGCCCGAACGGGGCTCCGGGTCCCAGCCCGGGTCCGGCGCCACCGCGGATCCCGACGAGGAGGATTGGCAGTTCAATGCCGAGGTCCGGGTGCCGGGAGACGACGACGGCGACGCCGAAGGCACGAGCGACTTCGACGCGAGCTCGGACTTCGGAGAAGATTTCGACGCCGCCTCGATTCCGGCCGATGGGAATGACCGCACCGTGGCGGCCGTGGCGGATGATGAAGGCGCGCAAGTCCCGTCGACCTCCGAGGACACCCGGGATGAATCCAGCTTCGGAGCCGTCGATGACTTCTCTTCCTGGATGGAGGACGAAGAGTCTGCAGACGCGAGCTCGACGGCGCTCGAGATCGATGAGGAGTCCGGCGAACTCGGGCCTGGCGATGCGGAGGTCGGGGTCTACTCGGCTCGCGGCGGTGCGGAGGATCTCGGGGATCCCGCGAGCTGGGATCTGATCGGAGACGCGGCAGCGACCGCGTCGCGGCGCTCGATGCCGGGAATTCCCGGGCCCGCGCACACACGCGGATCCCGGACGCCCCTGGCGCCGTCTCCCGAGTTCCTCGATCAGTTCGGCGAGCCCAGCTTTGCGGATGATCTCGAAGAAGAGCGCGGTCCGCTGCAGACGGCGGCTCTGCGGATGGCCAATGCCCTGGGATGGGGTGTGACGTTGGCGCTGGTTGGGGCGGCGGCCTTCGCGCTGCTGCAGCCCGAGTGGGCACGTCGGTCGACGGTCGCTCAGCGGGTCCAGGCGGGGCCCTTCGTCGTCGAGACGAGCGGGACGAGCTGGGTCGAGACGAGCCGGATGGGCACGCTGCTACTCGTCCAGGGACGCTCGTCCAACGCGGGCTCGGCGCCCATCTGGCCGCGCCCGGTGCAGATTGCGTTGCTCGATGGGGTCGGTAGACGGTTGGCGGTCGCGCCCGTGCGTGCGGGCGCAACGCTGCCGGAATCGGTCCTGCGTGAGTCCCGGCCCGAGGCACTCGAGGCGGCCCGCGTCGGCGCGATGTCCGCCTTCGCGAGCGAGCCGTTGGCGCCGGGGGAGAGCCGTGCCTTCGAGGCGGTCGTGACCCAGGTGCCCGCCGAGGCGCGGCGGATCCTGCTCCAGATCGCTGATTCCGAGCCGCTCCCGCACTCCGACGGGAGCAGGGCGATTCTCGCGGAGCCCGAGCCGCGGACCGCGCCGGTCGATCAGCTCGGGCGGGTCGACGACTCCTTCGAGGCATCGCCCTGATCGACCTTCTCCTTGCCGGACTCCTTTCCGGCTGAGGTGCCGGATGGGGTGCCGGCAGTCACGTCGATCTCGTCGTCGCCGGAGATGCCGGCCTTGAAGTTCTTGATCGCCTTTCCGAAGCCCGAGCCGATCTCGGGCAGGCGGCGGGCTCCGAAAAGCACCACGACGATCACGAGAATGATCCCGAGCTCCATCGGGCCCATGCCGAACATCGAAGCCTCCCGGGGCGCGAAGGTTGCGCCCGTCGATCCTGATGGTGCCGCTGCGTGCGTGTGGGGTCAAGCGCGGGTCCGTGACCGGTGTCGGGTACACCGACGGCGTCGAGGTGACACGCAGACGAGGCGGCGCGAAGAACCCGAGAAGGCGAGGACGACGATGACGTCGAACGAGAAGAGAGGCTAAGCTCGTCCGCCATGGCGCTGTTCAAGGCATACGACATCCGGGGCCTCGTTCCCGAGGAGCTCGATTCAGAGAAGGCGTACGCGATCGGCCGGGCCGTCGCCCACTTCGTGGCCGAGGGCCCGATCGCGGTCGGGCGTGACGCTCGGGTCCATTCCGAGGAGCTGACCGATGCCCTCGTCGAGGGGATCCGGGACGAGGGGCTCGACGTGCTCGACCTCGGGTGGGTGGCGACACCGATGCTGTACTTCGGGGTCGAGGCACTCTCCGCCGCCGCGGGCGTGATGGTCACGGCCTCCCACAACCCCGGTCGCTACAACGGCTTCAAGATCTGTCGGGCGCATGCGGTCCCGGTCGGTGAGGCGAGCGGGTTGAAGGAGATCGAGCGGCTGGTCGAGGCGCGAGCCGGAGCGGGGAAGGCCGAGCGGCGGGGCCAGCGCAGCCAGCACGACGTGCGCGAGGATTACGCCCGGCACATCCTCGCGCTCGCGACGGTGAGACCGAAGCTGAAGGTGGCGATCGACTGCGGTAACGGCATGGCTGCGGTGGGGCTCGAGAAGATCCTGGAGGAGCTGCCGATCGAGACCGTCCGGCTCTACTTCGATCCGGACGGGCGTTTCCCCAACCACGAGGCGGATCCGCTGAAGCTCGAGAACCTGGCCGACGTCTGCGAGGCCGTCCGGCGGGAGGGCGCGGACTTCGGCGTCGCCTTCGACGGCGACGGCGATCGAGCGGTCTTCGTCGACGGACGCGGCGAGCCGATCTCGGCCGATCTCGCGACGGCGCTGATCGCGCGCCATCTGCTGGCACGCAATCCGGGAGCGCTCGTGCTCTACGATCTGCGCTCGAGCCGGGTGGTGGCGGAAGAGATCGAACGCGCCGGGGGTGTCGCCCGGATGTGTCGGGTGGGACACTCCTTCGTGAAGGCCCAGATGCGCGAGGAGGGAGCGCTCTTCGCGGGTGAGCTGTCGGGCCATCTCTACTTCCGTTTCTCCGAGGACCTCGTGGCGGACGATGGCACGGCGGCCCTCGTGGTCCTGTTCGACGTGATCGGGAGCGAAGGCCGGTCGCTGGAGGAGCTGATCGCGCCGTTGCGATGTTATTCGGCTAGTGGCGAGATCAATCTTCGCGTGCCCGATGTCGGACGGGTCCTGGATGCAGTGCGGGCGGAGCATGCCGATGCGCCCGAGATCCTGGATCTCGACGGTCTACTCGTGCGCTATGCGAGCTGGTGGTTCAACTTGAGGCCCTCGAATACCGAGCCGGTCCTGAGGCTGAACCTGGAGGCGGATACCGAGGAAGAGATGCAGCGCCGACGCGACGCGATGCTCGAGCGGATCGAATCGCTGGCCGCGGAGTCAGCGGCGGAGCCTTGATGCAGCCAGGGGGGGCGACGGGCTGGCGTCACCCGGTCGGGGACTTTCGCGAGGGAATGCTGCTGCTCGCAGAGGGAGCGGGCTTCCTGCGTCGGCAACCGCGTCTCTGGCCGCTCGCCTTGCTGCCCGTGCTGCTGGCGCTGCTCTTCGTCGGTGGGACGGTCTGGGCTTTCTGGCAGCGACTCGACTGGATCCACGGGACGCTCGCGGGCTGGCTGCCGGCGCTCGAGGCGAGCGCGTGGTGGAGCTGGCTCTGGGTGGCTCCGGGGCTGGCGCTCTTCTGGCTGATCGGTTGGCTGGCCGTCCTGCTGGCCTTCGGAGTCTCCCTGGTCGCGGGGCTACTGCTGGCCAACCTGGTGGCGGCGCCCTTCCTGGACCAGCTCTCCCAGCGCGTGGAGGAGCTGGCCACCGGGCGCGCCGAGACGGAGAGCGGCGGGCTCTCCGGGCTGGCCATGGAGACACTGCGCAGCTTCGGCGCCGAGCTCCAACGGCTCGGCTTCCTCGGTGGGCTCTGGATCCTGCTGTCCCTGGCCGGCGTCGTCGTGCCCGGTGCGCAGCTGATCACCGCGCCCGTGCTGGTGGCGGTGACCGTGCTCTTCCTGCCCCTCGACTACTGCGGCTTTGCGTTGGATCGTCGTCAGGTGCCGTTCCGGGAACGCCGTCGCTGGGTTCTCGACCAGCTCCCGCTGATGATCGGCTTCGGTGGCGTGGCGTTTCTCGCCTGCTTCGTGCCGGGACTGAACCTGCTGATCTGGCCGGCGTTGGTCACCGCTGGGACGCTTCTGGTCGTGCGACGCAAGCCTTCCGGCGAGTCGGACGAGCCGGGAGAGGAGCGCTCGGATTCCTCGTGTTCGGAGACCGGCCGGAGCCGCGAGGCCCGGATCGCGGGCTGATCCGCGGAAGCGGAGGGCATGCCTGCTCAGAAGCCGAGGGTGGAGCCCAGGAACTCCCGGATCGCGGCGAGGGTTTCGGTCGATGGATTCCGGGCATCACCGGCCTGTAGCGCGAGCCGGCGTGGACCGGGAACCGCGTCGACGAACGCCTGGGCGCCCGCGGCGGGTCGCCATTCGTTCCCTCCCGCATCCTCTCCCGCGGCGTGTGCGAGGGCCACCACGAGGCACTCGATCTTCGATGCGCGGGAGATCCAATGCGCGGGATCCAGATCCGGGGGGTCGGCCCACGCGCTGGCGCCGGCGAAGACCGCGACGCGTGGCCGCGGATCGTGGGCGAGCAGATAGCTGCCGACCGCCGCGCCCAGACCGAAGCCGAGGAAGCCGATCCGATCTGCATCGATCTGCGTTCCCGGATCGGCGAGGAGCGCGTCGAGCGTGCGGATCAGGTCCGAGGTGCTCTGCCGCGCAAATTCCTCCATCAGCAGCTGCGTTTCGAGGTCCAATGCCTCGGCGCGGACGAGACGGTCGAAGCCTTCGCAAAGACGCTCGCTCAGCTTCGCGCTGCGCCGGCTGCCGTGCAGAGGCAGGTCGACGGCCGCGACCCGAAGACCCTCGCGTGCCCAGGAAGCCGCGCAGGCCAGCTCGTCGGATCGACTCGAGCCCCGCGCGTCGTGCGCCATCAGCAGCAGCGGGGCAGCGCCCGCCGTGGAGCGGGCCGCCGGCCGGAGTTCCTCCGAGGCGTAGAGCACCCCCGACACGAAGTCGCCTCGTGAGACGATCTCGAACCGGTGCGCCCGCAAGCCGCGCCAGGCCGGGGGGACGGGACACGGGACGAGCCGCGCTGAGGCGGGCGCCTCGGCATGGGGGCGATATACGGAGGATGTCACCATCGCGCGGAGGCTAGCGGGCGAGCAGGATCTTGCGTGTCCGATAGAGATTCGATTTCACCGAATCCTCGGATTTCGAAAGGGTCCGTGCGATCTCGGCGATCGGGAGTGACTCGAGATGATGCAGCTCGAAGACCCGGCGTTGCTCCGGCGAGAGCTCGTTCTCGAAAGCCTGGCGCAGATGGGCTGCCCGCTCCGCCCGCTCGTAGTGGTCGTAGGGGGTGGCATCCTGCTCGCGATGCCCCGTGCCGTCTCCGGCCAGGCCGGCGGGAAACGACGCCTCGTCGTCCTCCTCGAACAGGGGCACCGTGGGATGTCGCTTGCGCTTGAAGCGCGCCGACAGCGTCCGGCGTGTCAGACCGAAGATCCAGGCCGCGAAGGGGGCGTCGCCGCGATAGGAGTGCAGGGACGTGAAGACGTTGACGAAGACTTCCTGCGTGGTCTCCTCGGTGTCGGCGCGGTTGCCGAGGCGGCGATCGAGGAATCCGTAGATCCGCTTGAAGTAGCGCTGGTACAGGGAATCGAAGGCCGCCCGATCCCCGCTCCGCACACGGTCCACCAGCGACTCGTCGCTTTCACCCCGGTCGGTACGGGTTGCGGCATCTCGGGTCGCGACGGATCTGAGGAGCGAGCCGCGACGAGAATTGCTCAGTCCGGTTTCGGGATGGATCGCGCGTGTCGTCTGTGTCAAAGCCGAATCCCCTTTGCCGCGGGGCCTCCCTTGCGGACCGGCCTCCGGCTGGCTTCGAGTCTCCCAGTTCGACTCGAAGATCCCCCCGAAAGGGAGTAGCCTGCAGGGCGGGCGGGGTGTCAAAAATTGTCACCGGTGCCGAAGATCGGCATTCTGGATCCCTGGAGGGGGCGAGCGCGGGTCAGGGCCGGCCGAGCCTGGGCCGAGCCGGGGGCAGGGCTTGGAGAGGCGGGAGTCGGGAGTGCTGAACAGGCCCGCCGAGATCAACCGGCTCGCGTGAGCGGGTCCGGGGCGGCGCCGAGATCGGCATCCGTCAGGCCGGTGCGGAAGGCGGAAGTGCTGGCCCGACTCCTGTCCGTGGGCGCCGCCGGTTCGAGCGGGCGCGCTGGAGTGTCGTGCGCGGCGGATGCGGCTGAGCCGCTGTCGGCGGGAGCGGGGAGCGGGTCGTACTCGGGGATCAGGTCGGGCCCGGGACGGCGGCTCGGCGGGTCGAGCTTCACCGGCTCGAGCAGCACGACCCAGCGACCGTGCTGCCGGGGCAGGTGGTGGTACCGGATGAGTCCAACCGCCTGCTCGGGGAGCAGCGTGACCGCAGAGCAGGTCTCGCGCCGGAAGTCGGGACAGACGAGCAGCCCACGGACACCCCCATCGGGGTCCAGGTCGAGTTCGGGAGCCAGCTTGCACCAGTCTACGACGCGCGGGGTCAGCCAGGTCCGATCGGCCAGCAATCCCGTCAGGAGCCGATCGTCGTCTCCCCCGCGACCGATCCGGATTGCGACGACCTCACCTCCCGAGCCGCGACCGACCAGATCCACGGTCGTCGTCTCGGTCAGCAGGTCTTCTGCGATGACGCGGATGGACGGGTCGAGACGACGCAGCTCATGGCGGATCGCCCGACGAAGGGTCCTGCGATCCGGCAGACTGGCGGATTCGAGCTCAGCCAAGGACCCGGCTCCGAGCATCCTCACAGAGCAAGCGCGCCACGTCCATCAGGGCGCGGGTCGCAGGAGCCTGGGGATGCGCCAGACCGATCGGCTTCTGGGCGGCGATGGCGCGGTAGACATCCAGATCGTCGACCAGCAACCCGTAGCTGTAGATGGAGCGTCCGAGGCCCGTTTCAATGCGCTCGTGGAGCCGGTCGAAGGCCTGGCGAGCCTCGTCGACCGATCGCACCCCGTGAATCGTCACGCCCAGCTCGAGCTCTGGGCTCGATTCCAGCAGCGTCGCCGCAAGCCCATGAGTCTCCCCCAGGTCGCGCGGGCGAGCCGAGCTGAGCAGCAGCAGCCAGCGGAAGGGCTGAGCATCGGCGTCAGCCTGTTCGTCGTCCGTGGCTCCGTGCATCCCGGTTGGCCCCCGTGCATCGGAAGTCCGCTGGACTCCCTCGGCCGTGCTCGCAGCTTCGAGCCATGAGATCGGAATCCGGACGAAGACCAGCCCCCCCTTCCGCCGCGTGGCGTGGAGCCGACGCTGCGCGAGCTCGACCGCGCTGCGATGGAGTTCGTGCAGGCTCTGGGCGTCACAGACGTGCAGCTCGGCACCGAGGGGGCCGTCGCCGGGCTCGGGCCAGAGCGGTGATCCCCGATCCAGAGCTGGGGCGAGGACGATCGCCGATTCCCCGAGTCGGGCGGTCTCCACCGCCAGGTTCCACAGCAGGGCGGCCGGGACGATCTCCCGCTCCCCGATCGGAATCCCGAGGATCGGCAGTTCTGATATCGCGGGGGACTCCGAGGGAGGGAACGCGGGGCGAGGGCACGGGGCGCCGCGCGACGCGGCGCTTCCGAGCCGAAGGGACCCTGGACGGGACTCCGGAAGGAAATAGTGGAGCACATCGGCGAGATCGCGCGGCAAGGCATCCCTCGTCCACCTGCGCTCGGCGCTCGGGTGGCAGACAATCGGGCGCGGCCTGGGAGCGCCCTCGCCCAGGAGGCTAGCGAACGTGAAGGATCGAGTTCGGCTGCCCGGTCGGCCCCGGGACCGACTGGGGATTCGAAGGGTCCTCTCTCCACTCTCCATCGACGACATAGCGGTATTGATAGGTTCCCGGTGCGAGCTTCAGGACCTTCGTCCAGACCCGGGTCTGGCCTTCCGACGCGATCAACGACCGCACCCCGCGATCCGGAACCCAGCCATTGAAGTCTCCGGCGATCCGGACGTCACCTGCATTTTCATCCTTGAATCGCACGATCACCTCCCGGGAGGCGGCATCATGGTCGGTCGCTGTCTCCGTCTGGGGGCCATCGCCGGACCACGGCTCGACGGGCGCACGCTCGGTGGGTGGGGCTGCCAGCTCCAGCGCGACCGACGCGTAGTCCTGGGCGCCGTGGGCCGTCGGAGCGTAGAGGGAAATGGGCAATCCCTGTCGCGCCGCCTCGCGCAGCTTGACGTTCAACCGGATCACGGAGTCGAAGCAGAGATCCTTGAAGAGCTCGCGGATGTCGCCGAGGGTCTGCCGCGCGTAGCGGGTCCGGCCGTCGTAGAGCGTCGGGAGCACGCGCACCTGCAGATCGTGTCCGATGCGATCCGCCAGCAGTCCGATCGTCTCGAGCAGCTTCTGCGCGCCGTCGATCGCGAAGAAGCTCGTCTCGAGCGGCACGATGACTTCGCTGGCAGCGCGCAATGCGTTGAATGTGAGCAGGCCCACGCTCGGCGGACAGTCGATCAGGACGAAGTCGTAGAGCGGGGTCAGCCCGTCGATTGCTGCGGCGAGTCGCTCGGTTCGGGCATCGTGCCGTTCGCTGGCGAGCTTCTGCTCGAGCGCCGAGAGCACGATGCTCGAGGGGGCGAGATCGATCTGATCCGTGACGTCGACGATGATCGAATCCAGCCGGGCGGCCCCAGCCGGCTCGACCAGCACCTCGTAGAGATTGGCTTCGAGGTCGTCGGGCTCGAGGCCGAGCGCCAGTGTGGCATGCGCCTGCGGGTCCATGTCGATCACGAGCACCCGGCTTCCCTCGGAGGCAAGGGCGCCGGCGAGATTCACGGTCGTGGTGGTCTTTCCACAGCCGCCCTTCTGATTGACGATCGCGATGACCCGCATGGCGTCCCCCCCCGAGACGTTGCTCGGCGTTTGTCGACGACGACGGGTCCTGTGGCCCGTCGCGCTCAGCCCGTTCGACTCCATTCCGGCTTGCGCTGCAGCCTTCTCGTCGGACGCGGTCCGGGCCTGGCGGGCAGCGTGGCCGCGCTCGCCTCCTCGGTGTCCCGCTCCCGGTCGTGCCCCGTCGCTCCCCGCCGATAGTCCTCGACCTCCCGCTCGAATTCGGCGACTTCGAAGATCCACTCCTGTCCGCTGACCGCTTCGAAGACCGCATCCTCCCGGAACACCAGGACGACGTCGCCCGTCGCCACCAGTACGAGCTCCGAGAGCGGATGCCCCACCTGTGGAAGCAGTGCCTGCAAGGCACGCACGCTCTTGCGGATCTTCTGGACTGAAATGCCGGCATCGATCAGCCGTTTGGTGGCCTTCAGCGCGACGAGGTCGTCGAAGCTGTAGCGGTGGTGACCGCCCGAGGTGCGCGTCGAGGGCTCGACCAGCTTCGTCTTTGCCCAGTACTGGAGCTGACGGCGGGAGAGCCCGAGCAGCTCGACCACATCACGGGTCTTGAAGGACTGGCTGAGGACCCTGCCCCGCCCGGGCTGGAGCTGCGGATTCTGGCTCGTGGCCTGCTCGTGCGTTTTCTGCATCTTCTCCCTCGAACCTTTCTTGCTTCGCCTCGATACGGTGATGCGACCAGCTTTTTCTCTCTCGCTCGCGCTCTCTCTCGCTCTCCGCTGACGGTTTCGGCTCTGCTCCAGATCCATCCAGGGGAACGCGTCGGGCCGGGTACGCGTCGGGGCTCGAGGGAGCGTCGCCCGATGCGCGGGTTCGACTGCCCTGGAGCAGGACACCTGGGGCAAGTAAATGAGGAGGCTGTCTTCAAGTCAAGCCAAAAAACACGAGTTTTGTCGCGATGTCGACGAAAAGATCGGGTGTCTCGGTGGATTGCCTGATACTTCCCTGCGGGATGGTCAGCGGGGCCGCTCGCATCGCGCCCCTTGCGGCTGGTAACGTCCGGCGAGAATGGCCGAACGGAAAAACGTCGAAGATCCTGGGCTCGTGGGACCGAGCGCGGATGCTCGAGAGCGCCTGTCCCGAGGGGACCTCTCCCGTTTCGAGATCCCGACCGGGAGTCGGGGTGCAGACCGGGCGGCGCCGCCGGACCATCTCGCCCCCGAGCAGACTGATCGCGAATCCGTCGCCCGGGTGCGCGTGGATGATCACGGGGTTCATCGGCCTTTCATGCTGGGCAGTCTCGTCCACTCCCTGACCGAGTCGGGCCTGTCCTTCGAGGCTGCATACGGGGTGGCCATGGAGGTCTGGCGGCGGGTCCACGATCGCCCGCTGGTGACGACGAAGGAACTGCGCGAGCTCGCCGCGGAGCTTGCGGCCTCAGCGCCCCCCGGCGGTTACTTCGAGCAGGAGGCCGAGAGCGCCGGCGCAGGTCATGGGCTGCAGGTCCAGGGCAAGGACGGCCGCTGGCCCTTCAGTCAGGGTCGCCTGCAGCAATCCCTGCTGGCCGCGGCGCTCGAGCCGCGCCAGGCCTTCGAAGCGGTCGTGGAGATCGAGCGGGCACTGCGTGCAAGCGGGGAGGGCGCGGTGACCCGGGACGAGATCCGGGCGCTGGCGGGCCAGGTCCTGGCGCGCCGCTTCGGGGAGCGGTGCGCGGCGCGCTACGCCGCATGGCGCGACTACCAGAGCGGTGACGATCGGCCCGTCGTGATCCTGCTCGGCGGCACCAGCGGCGTCGGAAAGTCGACCCTCGCCCTCGAGGTGGCGCGTCGGCTGTCGATCGGTCGGGTGATCTCGACCGACTCGATCCGGGACGTGATGCGCGTGATGGTCTCGGACGATCTCGTGCCGACGCTCCATGTCTCCTCATTCGAGGCTCACACGAAGATGGTGACCGAGCCTCCCGAGGGCCGGGATCCGGTGATCGAAGGCTTCCTCGAACAGTCGCGGACCGTGGCCATCGGCATCCGGGCCGTGATCGAGCGCGCCGTTCACGAGGGGACGAGTACGGTGCTCGATGGCGTCAGTCTCGTGCCGGGGGTCTTCGATCTGACGGACTGGCTCGATCGGGCGCATGTCTTCTTTCTGCTGGCGGCGGACGTGGATCGCGAGTCGCTCCATGGCCATCTGATGGCGCGTGCCCATGGCAAGGGCGCCCGGGCCTCGGAGCGCTACGTGCGCAACTTCAAGGAGATCTTGCGCATCCAGGAGGACCTGCTCGAGCGCGCGGCCAGTCACGGGGTCCCGGTGGTCGACGTCCAGGATGCCGAGGTGGCGGCGCTCCAGGTCGTGGCCCATGTCGTGGGACGACTCGGCGAGCGGCGAGCGCTGGAGCGGACCGTCGATTAGGCTCCGATCGCGATGTCCCGATCCCTGAAATACGACGTGCCCGGCGAAGATCCCCGGATCTCGATGGCCTCGGTCGCGACCACGGGCTGGCCTCACAGGCCTGCTTCCGACGCGCTCCGGCAGGCTGCCGGAGGAGCCGCGATCACCCCTCCGCGATCCAGCTGGGATCGTATGGTGCTCGAGGTCGGTTTCGGTCGCGGCGAGTTCCTGCTGGATCTCTCGACCCGTACGCCCGACACCTTCTTCGTCGGCATCGAGATCTCCTTCAAGCGGACCCTCAAGATGGCGCGCAAGGTGGCCCGCGCCGGGCTTCGGAACGTGCGTCTGCTCGAGGGCCGGGCAGAGGTGGCCCTGCGCCAGCTCTTCGAGCCAGGGCAGCTCTCCGAGATCTGGATCAACTTCTCCGATCCCTGGCCCAAGGCGCGCCACGCCCATCGTCGCGTGATCCAGCAATCGTTCGTGGGCGATGCCGCGTCCCGCCTGGCGCCGGGGGGCACGCTCTTCGTGGCGACGGACGACGTGCCCTACGCCCATCAGATCGACGAGGTCCTCTCGGGCGAGAAGACCCTGTACAACCGTCATGCCCCATGGCCCTTCCTGCCCGAGGTCGAAGACCGGATGGAGACGGGCTACGAGGCCCAATGGCGAGCGGAAGGTCGGCCGCTTCATTTCTTCGCCTATGGCCGGCCGGAGGACCGACCGGAGGGCCGAAAGGAGGGTTCAACGTGCCCGCTCGAGGACCGGGCCGACGATCGTCCGATCGGGTCGGGGGGCCATTGATGGCTCAGCCCCTGCCGACCCTGCGGAGCCACGCGACCCGGCGACCGAGCCTCAAGGACCACTCGCGCGAGTCGCTGCGCCGGCTGTTCCACCGGCGGAGCTGGCCGGCCTATCGAGCGGACCAGGTGATGACCTGGCTCTACCAGCAGGATGTCGAGGATCCGGAGCAGATGAGCAATCTGCCCGCCGATCTTCGGCGGGTGCTGGCCGAGGAGTTCGAGCCGATCTCGCTCGGGCTCGAGCAGTTGCAGCGCTCGGTCGACGGCACGCAGAAGCTGCTGCTGCAGGCGGCGGATGGGGCGCGCATCGAGGCAGTCCTGATTCCCGAGGAGCGGCGGCAGACGCTCTGCGTCTCGACCCAGGTCGGCTGTCCGCTGACCTGCGACTTCTGCGCGACCGGGGCGCTCGGCTTCACGCGGAATCTCGCCTGCGCCGAGATCGTCGATCAGGTGCTCCAGGCCCGTCGGCAGCTGGCGCCGGGCGAGACGCTCACGAACCTCGTCTTCATGGGCATGGGCGAGCCTCTACTGAACCTGCCGGCGGTCTCCGAGGCGATCCGCGTGCTGACCGATCCCAGGGGCTTCGGACTGGCGCCGCGTCGGGTGACGGTCTCGACGGCGGGCGTACTGCCCCAGATCGGGCCACTGCTCGAGGTCGCGCCGATCCATCTGGCCGTCAGTCTCCATGCGACGACCGACGCCGTCCGGGACGTGCTCGTGCCGCTGAACAAACGCTTTCCGATCGCGGCGCTGCTGGCCACCCTGCGCGCGGAGCCGCGCATCCATCGGCGCCGCCCGGTGTTCTTCGAGTACACGTTGATGGACGGCGTGAACGATTCCATCGAGGACGCCCGCCGGCTGCCGGCCCTGCTCGCGGGGATTCCCTCGAAGGTCAACGTGATTCCGATGAATCCCCATGCGGACGCGCCCTATCGGCCGCCGCCGCCGGAGCGGGTCGACCGTTTCGCGGCCGAGCTCCATCGCGCCGGCCTGCGGGTCACCCTGCGCCGGGATCGCGGCCGCGACATCGATGCCGCCTGCGGTCAACTGGCGAACCGGTCCGCCGCGGCGGGAATCCCGTCAAGCGCCCCATCGGAGTAGCCGATCCGCGTACGGAGGAGGGGCGTCGTCTGCACTCGCGTGCGGATCACGATCCATATGCTTTACGCTTTCGGGGACATCCACGGCGAGCTCGAGAAGCTCGACGAGCTGCTCGAGCTGCTGCCGCTGCGGGCCGGGGACCGGCTCGTCTTCCTCGGCGACTACGTCGATCGCGGGCCGGACTCGGCGGGTGTCGTCCAACGGCTGCTCGAGCTGCGCGATCACTACGATTGTGTCTTCCTGCTCGGCAATCACGAAGCGATGTTCCTCGACTTCCTCGGCTGGACCGACGACGCGTACTTCGGGGGCGACGCTTTCCTGATGAACGGCGGCGATCGGACGCTGGCGGGCTACGGCTACTTCGATCGCGAGCGCAGCGATCGCGAGGGCTTCCGGCTGCCGAAGGATCACGAGGACTTCCTGCTCGGGCTGCGGCTGGCCTACGTCGAGGGCAGCTACCTCTTCGTGCATGCAGGCTTGTCCCAGCAGGTGCTTCGCTCGGGCGATCTCGCCTATGCGCTTCGTCGCTCGCGCCCCGAGGATCTGCTGTGGAATCGGACGGTCGGTGATCTGCCCCACGATCTCGGTGTGACCGTGGTCTACGGCCATACCCCGAACGAGGAGCTGGGAGTACGCTGGAATCTGCCCTTCAGCATCGGGATCGATACGGGCGCCGTCTATGGAGGTCCGCTCACGGCGATCCGGCTGCCCGACGAGCAGATCTTCCAGGCCTGACCACTGCCGTCGCGGGCGCGGGGCCGCATCGACGCGCCTTTCGGGGATCTCCCTGGAGATCTCGTGGGGATCATGGGACCGATCGGCGCGCGCCTCAGCCCGCGGACGTTTCCTGAGCGAGCGGACCGTGGGCCTCGCTGGTCTGGTCGCTGCGGGCGCGCAGCTGCGGGACGGTCAGGGGTGTGCCTGCCGTCAGCGAATCGAGGTCCGTGTCGGGGTTGTACTGTCGCAGCAGCCAGATCGGCACGTTCAGGCGTCGGTTGGCGAGCACCCAGAGCGACTCGCCCGGGCCGACGCGATGGATTTTCGTGCCCTCGATCTCCCAACGGGCGAAGAACTCCTCCTGCAGGATGCGGTGATACTCGACCCGGATCCGTTCGAACTCTTCGGGTCGGACGCGGGACAGATCCAGCCGCAGTCGTTGCTGCACGGCGACGGGCTGACCGAATCGCAGTCCGTTGATCTGCCTCAATCGGCTGGCGCGCAGCCCGAGCCACTCGGCGTAGTGGCCGAGCGTCTCGTTGGGCTGGACGGCGATGGTGCCGTCGCTCGCGACGGTGTAGTCCGAGGGGTCGGCCAGCAGCCCGGGACTCGGCTCGATCTCGCTCTCGTCCGAGGAGCTCTCGTCGGCCGTCTCGATCGGCAACTCGTCGATGGCCACGCTCGCGTGGAGGCCGCTCCGATCGGAAGGCTCTGGCGCATCGTCGGCCGAGCGCGCCGGGGAGAGCGCGGCCACGGCATCCGGGTGGACGCGGGCTGGATCGGACGCGTCGGCGCGCTGCACCTCGGCCTGGGAGACCCGCAGCCGTTGACCGACGGCGATGCGATGGCGACTGCGCAGGTCGTTGAGTGAGACCAGCTGGGCCATGTCGAGACCGAAGCGCTCGGCGATTCGGGTGAGATTGTCGCCCCGCCGCACCGTGTAGAAGCCGGTCTCGGGAAGCGGTTCGGGCGTTGCTCGCGGCGTCGCCTTCGGGCTTGGTGAGTAGGCGACCGTCTGCGTCGTCGGCGATCCGTCGGAGGGCAGGCGGATCTTCTGTCCGATCCGGATCCGATGCTGGCTCGCGAGTCCGTTCAGTGCGACCAGCTCGCTCATCCGGACGCCGTGACGTCGGGCGATCGTGGAGAGCGTGTCCCCGCGTCGCACGACGTAATGCATGTCCCGGGTCTGGCGGGCGAATCGGGCGGGCTGCGGGAGGGCGGCGATGCCCTGAGCCAGGGGACGGGGCAGGACCGCGCGCGGCACCCTCAGCTCGAAGCCCTTCGGCACGTATTTGGCTCCCTTCCAGACTGTGCCTCGCAGAGCCGGGTTGGCTTCTTTCAGGACGTCGAGGTCGACACCGATCGCCTTCGCGAGGTCCAGGGGACGGGCGTAGAAGGGCAATTCGATCGTCTCGAAGGCGATCGGCCGGTCGAGGGCGAGGGGGCCGAAGTAGGCTTCGGCGTTGGAGGCGACATGGTCTGCGGCGAGGAACTCGACGTAGAAGTTGCGTGAGGCGAAGCCGAAGGTGCGCGAGCGATAACGGCGGACGATCTGCACGATGTCCCGGGTGCCCAGGGCCCGAGCCGCGCGCCGCATACCCGAGGCGCCGTGATTGTAGGCGGTGATGGCCAGGGGCCAGCTACCGGTGACGCGCCGGTTCTGCTCGAGCAGCCGCGCGGCCGCCACCGAGGCGCGATAGGGATCGAGTCGCTCGTCCACCACATGGTCGACCCGCATGAAGCGACGACCGGTCGATCGGGTGAACTGCCAGAGTCCCGCAGCGCCCACCCGGGAGTAGACCGTCGGCGTGTACGAGGATTCGACGTGGGGAAGATTGGCGATCTCGAGGGGCAGGTTCATCTCGCGCAGGGTGGCGAGGATATGGGGCTTGTAGGCGCCGGAGCGGATGATGCCGGCGCGGAACTTGTCTGCCTGGCCGAGCTGGAAACGGATCCGATGGGCGGCGGTCCGCAGCGTCGAGTCCGAGACCTTGGGCCCGAAGAGTGCCAGCACACGACGCTCCTCGCGTGAGAGATTCGAGCGGGCGCCTCGGGCAAGCTTCTGGAGGATCTCCCGGTAGCGCCGCTTCAATGCATCCGTATGGCGCTCCCGAGCGCGGCGGTCGAGCCCTCTGGGCAGCTTCACGACCTCGTAGACGATCGAGAGGTCGTGGGTGTCGTGGAGCAGGCCGCCGTCGGTGCCGACCTCGCTGTAGATCCGCTTCCAGAAGGTGATGTCCGGCTCGAGAGCAGCGGGCCGCGGAAAGTCCTCCGCCGCCGCGACGGAGGCGAACGCCAGCAGCAGCCCGAGCGAACAGAAGAACCGTGCTCTCTTCATCTCTCCCTCTCCCCCCTCCAATCGGCAGCTCGCGCGCAAACCGGAGCGGAAATCCAGATTCGTTCCCCTGGCCGATGTTCGCCGGGGAGATCTTCGGGGGGTGTGTCGAGCGATCCCAAGCGGGACGCAGAGCCTACTTCTTCCGTTTCTTCTTGCGCGCGTCCCGTTGCTGCTTGCGCTTGTTCTTCTTCGCTCGCGGATCCTGGCGCTTCTTGGTGGCCCCGCCGCGGCCGCCGCCGAGGCCGAAGGAGGGATCGAAGCCACCCGGGGGCATCGCCCCGGGAAGCCCGCCCATCGCAGGCATTCCGCCGCCGCCGAGGCGCGAGAGGAGCCCACCCTGCTGCCCGAGGGAGCCCATCATCTTCCGCATCTGCATGAAGCGATCGATCAGTCCCTCGACGTCCGAGACGCGCCGCCCGCAGCCCTTCGCGATTCGCTGCGCCCGGCTCTTGTCGATCCGCGTCGGCTCCTGACGCTCGGCACGGGTCATCGACTGGATCATCGACTCGACCCGGGAGAGCTCACTCTCGTCCACCTGATCGGCGAGCTGTCCGAACATCGGCATCCGGGCGAGGACGTCCTTCAGCGGACCGAGTCGTTGGATCATCCGCAGCTGCTTGAGCAGATCGTCGAGTCCGAACCGTCCCTTCAGTAGCCGCTCGGCGTCCTCCTCGGCCTCTTTCTCGTCGACGACCTCCTCGAAGTCCTTCACGAGACCGACGATGTCGCCCATGCCGAGGATGCGGGAAGCGAGTCCCTCGGGTCGGAACTCCTCGAGTCGGTCGACGCTCTCGCCGGTGCCCAGGAACTTGATCGGGACACCGGTCACGGCCTTCACGGCGAGGGCGGCGCCACCGCGGGCATCGCCGTCGAGCTTCGTGAGGACCACGCCGTCGAGCTCGATCCGCTCCGCGAAGGCGCTGGCCACGCGGACGGCGTCGCGACCCATCAAGGCATCACAAACGAGCAGCGTGTTGGCCGGCTCCACCTGGCGCGCGACGTCTTGCAGCTCGGTCATCAGGGCTTCGTCGACCGCCAGGCGTCCGGCCGTGTCGTAGACGATCGCCGTGAAGCCCTCGCGGCGCGCCCGCGCGAAGGCCTCGGCGCAGATGGCGGGCGGACGTTCGCCCGTGGCACCGGCGTGGACCGGCACGTCGATCTGGGCCCCGAGCGTCTTCAGCTGCTCGATCGCCGCGGGTCGGTCCGTATCGGCGGCGACGAGCAGGGGCTTCAGGCCCTGCTTGCGGAGGTGCACGGCCAGCTTGGCGGCGACGGTCGTCTTTCCCACGCCCTGGAGACCGCAGAGCATGATCGACGTCAGGCCGGCGTCGCGAGCGAGGGAGCTGTCGACCGGGCCCATCAGCTCGGTCAGCTCCTGCTCGCAGATCTTCACGAAATGCTGGCCGGGCGTGACCTTCAGCTTGCGTCCGGATCGGTCGCGGACCCGGGTCTGGACCTTCTCGCCGAGGGCGCGCTCCTTCACCCGTCCCAGAAACGATCGGGTGACGGCGAGATCGACGTCGGCCTCGAGCAGCGACATCCGGACGTCGCGAAGCGCCTCGTCGATGCTCTCTTCGGTCAGCTCCCGGACGCCGCGCAGGCGTTCGGTCGCCGTCTTGAAGCCCTGGGTCACGGATTCGAGCAAGGGGTTCCTCCAGCAGGCGAGTAGGTTAGCAGGGACGCCGGCGGTCGCGGAACCCTGCCCCCCTCCGCGCCTCGGGACGCTTGCCCCATGCGGAGCAGGTCGGCATGATTCGACGTCTGCCCGGCGCGCCGCCGGGGTCGTGAGAGTGGGGGTCCTGCTTGAGCATCGAGGTCGAATCGCAGATCACCGGGAGCGTCTGGAAGATCGAGGTCGCGGTCGGAGACGTCGTCGAGGAAGAAGACGTCCTGCTCGTGATCGAATCGATGAAGATGGAGATTCCCGTCGAGGCACCGGAGGCGGGACGCGTCCTGGAGATCCGGGTCGAGCAGGGGCAGGCGATCGAGGAAGGCGACATCCTCGTCGTCCTCGAAAGCTAGGAGAGCTGGCGCGGATGGGCGGTGGGCTCCACGCAAGGCCTCTGGGCGTTCGAGATCGCCCGGAGGTCCTGGAGCTGCTGTCGACCCGGCCCGATGAGAACCTGGTCCTCGTGGATCTGGCGGAGCGGCTCGGAGCGGAGCGGCTCGAGGGCGAAGCGGTGCCCCAGCTTCAGGGGGTCTTCGAGGGCTCCCGTCTCGTGGCCATGGCATCGCTGCGCCCGAGCGTCGTGCTCTCGAGTGGCCTGTCGGACGAGATGCTCGACGCGCTGATCCCGACGCTGCGCCGGATCCCCAGCGGTCTGATCAAGAGCGAGAGTCCGGCCGTCGAGCGGCTCTGGAAACGTCTCGAAGGGGCGGGTCGTCGGGCGGTGATCGATCGGATCGAGATCGCCTATCGCTTGACCCCCGAGCGCCTGGCGCCGGCGGGGGATGCGCTGCCCGGCTTCGCCCGGCCGGCCCGGGCCGGGGATCTCGAGGACCTCGTGCACGCCGCCCGGGCCAGCCTATGGGAGGAGGATCGTCCCGACCCGGCCGACGGGGATCCCGCTGGCTTTCGCCGCTGGGTCGAGGGCCGGCTCGCCCACGCGCGCGTCGTCTCGGACCGTGGCCGGATGGTTTTCGTGGCCTACGCAGACGTGCGTCGGTCCCAGGGCTGGCTGGTCCAGGGCGTCTACACCTGGCCCGAGGCGAGGCGGCGGGGCTTCGCGCGTCGCGGTATGGACTCCGTCGTCCGGGAGGCCTTCGCGATGGGCGCCGACCACGTCCAGCTGGCGGTGGTCGAGGGTAATGTCGGAGCGGCGACCCTGTATCGGGGGATGGGCTTCGAGCCCTTCTGCGAGCTTCGGACGATTCTCTATCACTGACTGCGATCACGGACTCCGATCACGGACTCGGGATGCTTGGTGGCGGCGTCGGGGCTCCGCTACCGTGCAAAGCTGGACGTTGCGCGCAGGAGGAGGTCGAGATGGGACTTTTGGATGGCAAGGTCGCCGTGGTGACGGGGGCCGGGGGCGGCCTGGGACGGGAGCATGCACTCGCGCTGGCGGCCGCCGGCGCAGCGGTGGTGGTGAACGACCTGGGCGGTGCGCGGGATGGGACGGGCGCCGGCGCGTCGATGGCGGATCAGGTCGTGGACGAGATCCGGGCGGCTGGCGGCGAGGCGGCGGCCAACTACGAGAACGTCGCAACCGTGGCCGGTGGTGAGGCGATCCTCCAGACGGCTCTCGACGCCTTCGGTCAGGTGGACGTGCTGATCAACAACGCGGGCATCCTGCGCGACAAGAGCTTCGCCAAGACGACCGAGGATCTCTGGGATCCCGTGATTGCGGTCCATCTGAAGGGCACCTACTGCGTCACCCGCCCGATCTTCCTCCACATGAAGGAGCGGGGGCAGGGTGGCGTCATCATCAACACGTCCTCGACCAGCGGGTTGAACGGGAACTTCGGACAGTGCAACTACGGCGCTGCGAAGGCAGGCATCGCCGGATTCACCCGCTGCCTCGCGCTCGAGGGGCAGCGCTACGGCATCCGTTGCCACATCCTCGCGCCGGTCGCACACACCCGCCTGACGGAAGATCTGCCGGGCTTCGACGCCGACGCGGCGGCCGCCCGATACGATCCGAAGCTCGTCTCGCCGCTGATGGTCTATCTCGCGAGTGACCAGGCGAAAGACCTGACGGGCAAGACCTTCTTTGCTGGCGGCGGTCGGATCGCGGAGATGAAGGTCGTGACGGCGGAGGGCGTGACGAAGGAGGACGAGGGCGGTCTCTGGACGGCGGAGGAGATCGCGGCCCGGATGGCACCGGGAGGGATCCTGTTGCCCGCCGATTGAATTGCCCGGCGGCAGGCCGCTCTGTACTCTCGCCCGACATGAGCGAGTCGCCAAAGCTGCCAGCGTTCCCGCCCGACGAGCCCGAGCCGTCGAAAGCACGGGATTCGTCCCGTTTGCGGAACCGTTCGAACGGGATCGGGCGGCCCGGGCCTCCCGGGAGGCCGATGGATTCCGACTCGCCGTCGGCGATGAGCGATCGATTCAATCTCTTCTTTCGCTGGTTCGCACACCGATACTTCGGCCACTTCGAGCTCGATGCAGACGTGGTGACCCGCCTCCGCGACCTCGAGACGCGGGGCACCGTCGTCTACGTCATGCGCTATTCGAGTCGGCTCGACTACTTCCTGTTCAACGCGCTCTTCCTGCAACATGGTCTGCGACTCTCGAGCTTCGCCAATGCGATCCGTTTTCACGCCTATCGCCCATTGGGACAACAGCTTCGGCTCCTGCTCCGGATGCCGCTCCGATGGAGATCGGGTCGAGCGCTCGGAGGAGGGCACGAGGCGGATCTCGACGCCGTTCGGAGGCACGTCACCCGGGGCGATAGTCTCTTCCTGTTTCTGCGAACGCAGCGCCTGCGGACCTTCCTGCGGAGACGAAAGAGCGGCACGCACAACGGTGAGCTCGATCTGATCGAAGAGGTGATCGGCGCACTCGATTCGCAGGGGCTCTCTGTCGACGCTCGATCTGCGGTCGATCGCGAGGTTTTCTTCGTTCCCCTGGCGATCTTCTGGCGCAAGGGCCCCCGGAACCAGAACCGCTTTCTCAACGTCGACTACGGCTCGCTCACGCGGCCCTCGGATTTTGCGAAGGTGGCTCGCTTTCTCTCGACCTATCGCAGTCTCGCGGTCAAGGTCGGTGAGGCGATGGACCTCCGCCGATTTCTGTCGGAGCATCGTGCCGAGGATCGGGAGCACGTGGCCCGCAAGATCCGCCGCGCGATCCTGATCCATCTCTACCGCGAGGAGAAGGTGGTCGAAGGACCGGCCCTGCCGCCCCGCTGGCGGGTTCTGCGGGAGGTCCTCCGTGATGCCGGCGTACGGGAGGCCATGAGGGCTCGGGCTGCGGGCCGAAGGGGTTCTCCGGAAAAGGCTGAACGGGAGGTCGACCGGATCTTTCGCGAGATCTCGTCGCATATGAGCTCGACCTGGCTCGCCCTGGGCGCCTGGGTGGTGGGCGGTCTCTTCCGGCGGCTCTTCGCCTCGATCGAGGTGCATCGTCTCGCCGAGGTCGCAGAGGCGGCCAAGCGCAATCCGATCGTGCTGGTCCCGAGTCATCGGTCCTACTTCGACTTCTTGATCCTGTCCTGGCTCTTCTACCAGAACTATCTCGTGCCTCCGCACATCGCGGCCCGCGAGAACATGGCCTTCGGCCCCTTCGGTTTTCTCTTTCGTCGGATGGGTGCCTTCTTCCTGCGGCGCTCCTTCGACGACCCGCTCTACAAGGAGGTCTTTCGCGCCTATGTGGCCTTCCTCGTACGTGAAGGTTTCACCCAGGAGTTCTTCATCGAGGGGGGGCGCTCGCGCACGGGCAAGATGCTGGCCCCGCGCCTCGGCATGCTCGGCTGGGACGTGGACGCCTTTCTCGAGGGCAGGCGTCGAGACCTCTTCTTCGTTCCGATCGCGATCAGCTACGAGCGCCTCGTCGAGGAGTCCGGGATGGTCGAGGAGCTCTCGGGCGGGCAGAAGACGAAGGAGAGCGTGTGGGGTCTCCTGCGGGCGCGGAAGTATCTCCGACGCCGTTTCGGCACCGTGCACGTGAGCTTCGGCGAGCCGATCTCCCTCGCTCGCTCGCTCGGCGAGCAGCGTCGAGAGCTGCGACGTCTGGTGGGCGAGGGGGCGCTCGACGACGACGAGCGGGGGCGACTGATCGAGCGCAAGCGCGTCTTCATCGAGCAGCTGGGACACTCCCTCGTCGAGCGCATCGGTCTGGCGATGGTGGCGAACGCCACCTCGGTCGCGGCGGTGGTGATGCTGGGCCAGCGCAGCGTGGGTCTGCGGCGAGAGGAGCTGGTGGCCGAGATGCAGCGGGTGGCGGAGCTTCTGATGCTTCAGGGCGTACGGCTCACTCCGGCCTTCGAACGCGATCTCGGAGAGCTGAAGGACTCGCTCGGATTCCTGTTGCGAAGCGACCTGCTCGAGTCGCGTCGGGATGCCCGGGGCGAGATCGTCTACTTCGAGGAGCCCCGGCGCCGGGCACTGGACATCTACAGGAACTCGATCGTGCACTTCCTCGTGCTGCCGAGCATCCTCGCGCGGGCGGCCCTCGCCGGATGTGAGGAGGATGAGATCCATTGGCAGCTCGAGACGTGGATGGACGTGTTCTATCGCGAGTACCACGCGTCGAAGGATCTCTATCTGTCTCGCGGAGAGGGGCTGATCGACCACATGCAGCGGGAGGGATGGATCGAACGCGAGGGATCTGGATGGGGCGCCCGCGCGTCGGGACGAGGGATTCTCGAGGTCCTCGCGGAGCAGACCCGCGGCGTGATCGAGGGCTACGATGTGGTCGTCGGTTTGATGCGGGAGGGTGGAGGCGTCGGGAAGCACGCCGAAATCCTGGCCGAGGCACACGAAGCCTTCGAGAACGCCTGCCGGCTGGGACGGGCACGCCGGCCGGAGGCCGCCACCGACTCGACCTTCGAGAATGCCCTCGCGTGGCTGACCGCGAGAGACATTCTCGCTGCGGAGCGCATCCCGGCCGCGAAACGGGGCGGGCGGGAGATCCATTACTCCCGTGGGGAGAGGTTCGAGGAGCTCGCGTCGATCGAATCCTTGCTGGCGAATGCTCTCGCAGACCGTTAGGGTCGCAAGCCTTCTGGATCGACTTCCGGATCCGGAGGGATCCGAAAGATGGATCGATCCTCTGTCCCCGGCCACGACCGCGAACGAGCCACGGAGAATGCCATGAACTCCGAGACGAGCGATCCCGTCTCCATCATCGACTTCGAGAAGGGCCAGGGTCTCGTCACGGCCATCGCCCAGGACGACGCGACCGGGGAGATCCTGATGGTCGCCTACATGAACGAGCAGACGCTTCGTCGCACCCTCGAGGTCGGCGAGGTGATCTACTGGAGCCGCAGTCGCCGCAAGGAATGGCACAAGGGCGAGGAGAGCGGGAACGTCCAGAAGCTGAAGGGGATGTACGTCGACTGCGACGGCGACGCTGTGGTGTTGCGGGTCGAGCAGGTCGGTGGCGCCGCGTGTCATACCGGAAAGCGCAACTGCTTCTTCCGACGCATCGACGGGGGCTCGGTCGAGGACGTCGGCCGGCAGGTCTTCGATCCGAAGGAAGTCTACGGCCGATGAGCGAAGCGTCTCGACTCCGGATCGGCCTGCCCAAGGGCAGCCTGCAGGAGACTACCCAGAAGCTCTTCGGGAGAGCCGGGTACGACATCCGCTTTTCCGGGCGATCCTACTATCCGACGATCGACGATCCGGAGCTCGAATGCATCCTGATCCGACCCCAGGAGATGGCCCGTTACGTGGGGCAGGGGGTGATGGACTGCGGGATCACGGGCTTGGACTGGATGCTCGAGACGGACGCCGACGTCGAGGAGCTGGCAGATTTGAGGGCGCCTTGGCCGAACTACGGGCCGGTCCGCTGGGTGCTCGCCGTGAAGGAAGACTCCGATTTCCAGACGCCGAAGGATCTGGCGGGCAAGCGCATCGCGACCGAGGTGATGGGCTTGACGGAGCGTTATTTTGCGAGGTTGGGGGTCGATGCGTGCCTCGAGTTCTCGTGGGGCGCGACCGAGGTGAAGCCGCCGGTTCTGGCGGACGCGATCGTCGACGTGACCGAGACGGGATCGAGCCTGCGAGCGAACCAGCTTCGCGTGGTCGATCTCGTGCAAGAGAGCACGCCGCGCCTGATTGCCCACCGCGAGTCATGGGCCGACCCCTGGAAGCGCGGGAAGCTCGAGCGACTTCGGATGCTGCTGTTGGGCGCGATTGCCGCGGCGACGCGGGTTGGACTCTCGATGAACGTTCCCAAGGACCGGCTCACAGGGGTGCTGTCGTTGCTGCCCGATGCCGGACGGCCGACGATCTCGCCCCTGGCGGACGCGACCTGGGTCGATGTCTTCGTGATCGTCGAGGAATCCTTCGTGCGCGATCTGCTTCCGGCGCTGCACGAGGCGGGTGCCCGCGGCATCGTCGAGAGCCCTGTCCAGAAGATCATCGATTGATCGACGACGGCGGGACCATCCCCGGAGCGGCGCTCGGTTGCGGGGGACGGGGCTGGTGGAGGCAGGTCGGAGGGTGAGGATTGCAGGACGACCGCGCCCGGGACGCAACACGGCGCGCGCGCGAGGCAGGCCCGTCTGGGAACGGGGCCGTTTCGGCCGTCTGGCCGGGGGCCTGACCTCCCATGCGCGGACGGCCTGGTGGGGCCTGGTCGCACCTTGGACGACGGAGTCGCGCCCCCTCGTCGTCGTACAGGCGGTGATCCTTCGGGACCGGGAGGCCCGTCAGGTCCTACTGTCGCTCCGCAGCGATCTCTTCGGCTGGGAGCTTCCGGGCGGGACGCCCGAGGCTGGCGAGTCGGCGGAGCAGGCGCTCGTGCGCGAGGTTCGGGAAGAGACTGGTCTGGAAGTGGCGGTCGAGGCCCCGGTCGGCGATTGGACGCGCCGGGGCTTTCGTCCCCATCGAGCGCGCGTGTTCCGTTGTCGCGTGACCGGCGGGGCACTGAGCCCGTCTGGCGAGACGCCCCGGGTGGGCTGGTTCGACGCGGAGAGCCCGCCCGAGGCGCTGCTTCCCTGGTATCGGGAGCCTCTCGCCCTTGCGCGGATTCCGGCGCTCGAGCCTGTCACGCGGTTGGAATGGCAGGGCTGGCCCGCCGTCTGGCGGGCGTTTCAGATCGACCTGAAGCTGCGATGGCGGGGACTTCCGACGCGGCCGGTCGACTCATCCCAGGCCTGATTCCGCGCTCGAACCGGGTGCCGGGTGCCGCCGGGTGCCGACTCGACGCCTTCCTCGGCTCGAATGCAGCTTATCGGGTGGCGGCTCAGCGTCGCTGCTCGCGCAGGCCGCTCGCCTCCCACTCCTTCGATAGCTGCTTCAGCTTGCGTGAGAACTCCTCGAAAGGATCGTCGAAGGAGAGAATGATTTCGGTGGTGCGGGGGATGTCGTCGCCGTTGAGGAGGCCGCGGTATCGGTTCAGGTTGGCCAGGATCGCCTCGGCGACCTTCAGCGCCCGCTTCTCGGTCTTGATGAGCGGGGACTGGAGCGTGTAGACGTTGTTGCGACCCCAGAGGCTCTCGTCCCGCACGATCGCGATCTCCCGGTAGACGCCGTTGATCGGATCGAAGTTGTACTCGACCCGGACCTCCTTGAAGATGTCCGAGTTGCCCGTGTAGAACCCGCGCTCCTTCTCCACCTTCCCGAGCTGGCGGCAACGCGGACAGTAGAAGGTGTCGCCGTGATTCAACAGGAAGACGCCTTTGGCGTAGTCCTCGCAGTCGGTGTTCTCACAATATCCAACGCCGCGCTTCATGCTGGCCATCCTGCTCGGATGCCTCCCTGGTCTGTGATCGGGTCCGTCTGTACGACTCGACTCGTTGCTCGCTCGTCCCGCTGGTCCGTCGTCGTCTCGGATGCACCCATGCGATTCAACATCGATCGCTTCAGCATCGACTCAGCAAGCTCCATGCCGGTGAGCGCCGGGAAGAGCTCGATCCCGGGTGTCGGGAGCTTAGCGAAATCTCCTGCCGATCGTCTGCCCGATCCATGCGTCTTCCCACGTCACGCCAGCGCTGCCTGCCTCGGGTGCGTCTCACCTTCGAGGGTCAGCCTGGGCAGAAGACTTCCGTCCCCGGACGGACCCCGCAGATTGGATCAGGGTTGCTCTGGCGGAGGGGGTCGGGGGGGAAGCTGCCCGGATGTCGATCTGCGGCGGACCGTCAGGACGACTCGGACTCTCGAATGCGAATGCACGAAGCTCTCGACTCATCGATCCACGACGACTGTGTAGACCCCTCCCAATGCGATTGTCAACCGTCATCCGGCCCCGGCCCCACCCGAGGAGCCGGGGCCGACATTGATTGGCGAGCCAGGACCCTCAGCGTGGGTCCGTGCCTCCAGCTCGTTCTGAAGCAAGCCCACCTGCCAGCGCAGCAGGAGCAGGTAGACGAAGGCCACGAAGAGCGTGAGATTACCCACCAGGAAGGGCAGGCCCATGCCGGTGCCGAGGCTACCTCGCTCGATGTTCTCCGGGTGCTGTGCGCGGCCGCCGGCCAGATCGATGATCCAGTAGTTCAGGGGGATCAGGGTCACGCCGAGGATTCCGTAGATCGAGGCGAAGCGGGCCGCGCGCTCGTCGCCCTCGGTGAAGCTGCGCAGCAGCATGTAGGCCAGGTAGACGAACCAGAGCAGCAGGGTGAGGGTCAAGCGGGG
>CAYWGW010000008.1:0-48890 GCA_964457385.1 uncultured Spirochaetaceae bacterium | reverse complement strand
GGATGCGGATCGGGCCGGCTGCTCCAGCGCATGGATCGGGCGGGATTCACGCGACTCACGGGTCTGGACGAGCGACTCCCACGGTCGCTCGAGGAGGGGGCGGGCCCGCGGCTGATCCGCCTCTCGTTCGAGGCCTACGAGGGACGTCATCACCTCGTGATGGCCCATCACAGCTTCGAGCACGTGCGGGATCCACGGGCGGCCTTCCGGGCCTTCGCAGGTCTGCTCGAGCCGGACGGCTGGCTGCTCCTGCGCACGCCCGTGGCGGACGGCGAGGCGCGAAGATGCTATGCCGATAGCTGGGTGCAGATCGACGCGCCCCGTCATCTTCATCTGCATACGCGCGCCAGCATCGAGGCTCTCGCCCGGGAGGCGGGCTTTCGCCTGGTGCACGTCGAGGACGATTCCGGCCCCTTCCAGGTCTGGGGCAGCGAGCTCTACCGTCGCGACGTCGCGCTCTCCGAGGCGGGCCGCGGCGGGGCGGGCGTCTTCGGCTGGCCCGCCCGGCTCGCCTTCCGCTGGCGGGCCCGGCGCTGGCGAGGGACGGGTCGGGGCGATCAGGCCTGCTTCTATCTCCAGCGGTTCTGACTCCAGCAGTTCTGACTGCAGCGGGTCCGAGCGCAGGGGTCAGAGAAAGCTCGGCCGGGTCCCGATGATGCCCTCCGCCTCGAGCTCGGCGAACTCCTCGTCGGTCAGTCCGAGCTCGCCCTGGAGGATCTCGCGATTGTGCTGGCCGAGGGTCGGCGGCGGGGCGTGATGGAGCTCGCGCTCGAAGGCGGTGAGCCAGGCCGGGAAGCTCGGATAGCGGGTCTCCCCGGTGAAGGGATGCTTCAGGGTCTGGAAGAAGTGACGGGCCTCGAGCTGGGGATTCGGCATCAGGTCGTGGGCGTTGATCACAGGAGCCGCGGGCACACCCTCGGCCAGCAGGGCGGCCACCGCCTCGTCCCGGGATCGCGTGGCACACCAATCCGCGATCCGCTCGAGCAGAGCCGGCTGGGCCGCCAGCCGCCCGTGATGGGTCGAGAGCGTGTCCGAGACCCGCCAGTCCTCGGCCTCCAGAGCCCGGCAGAGGCCCCGCCACTCGACGTCGTTCGTGACCGAGAGGGCGAGGAACTCGCCCGGGCCCGCCGTCTCGAAGAGCCCCTGCGGCGCCGCGTGGGGCATCTGGTTGCCCGAGCGGCCGAGCAGCACGCCGTAGGCCGAGTGCTCGATCACCTGCTCGGCGGCGATGTTCAGGGCCGGCTCGACCAGCGGTACCTCGACGACCTGACCGCGTCCGGTCCGCCGCCGCTCCTCGAGGGCGAGACCCAGGGCGAAGACCGCGTGCACGCCGCCCACCGGATCGCAGGAGCCGCGCACGACCAGCGGCATGTCCTCGTAGCCCGTCACCCAGGCCAGCCCACTCACCTGTTCGACGGTCATCGCGAATCCCGCGCGATCCTTCCATGGTCCGTCCAGCCCGAAGGCCGGCATGCGCAGGAAGAGCACGCGCGGATTGAGTGCCCGGACCGTCTCCTCATCCAGGCCGAACCCGGGCATCACGCGCGCCGAGAAGTTCTCGACCACGACGTCCGCGTCCGCGATCAATCGCTTCAGCAGCTCGAGTCCCTTCGCGTGATCGAGGCGCAGGGTGACGTCGCGCTTGCCGGGATTGGCTCCATGGAAGACCGGCGACCACTCCCAGAGCTGCTCGTTGCGAACGGCGCCGGCGAAGCGCATGCCGTCGGGTCGTTGGATCGACTCGACCTTGACGACGTCGGCGCCGAGGTCGGAGAGGATCGAGGTCGCGTAGGGGCCGGCCCAGAAAGCCGACAGGTCCACCACGCGCAGCCCCTCGAAGGGCAGCTCCGCGTGACCGTCCGGCGCCGGCGCGGGAGGCGCCGGCTTCTCGAGCTGCTCCAGCAGCTCGGCACGATGTTCGTCGAGTGCCGGCGAGGGGCGCAGCGGCGCGGGCTCGGTCGTCTCGAGCCGCCAGGGCGGACGGGGCTGCAGGAAGCCGCTGGGTGCTCGTTGGTAGAGGCCGCGGCGGATCATGTGATCGAAGCCCGGAAGCGCCTCGCCATTGCCGATCGGCGCGACTGGAATCCGCAGCAGCTCGCAGAGCTCGATGATCTCGTCGGTCGTCCGCTCCCGCGTCCAGCCGTGGATCATGGCCTGCATCATGTCGAAGTGATCCATCCGCTCGCGGCCCTCGAGGAAGCGATGGTCCTCGGCGATCTCCTGACGACCGAGCATCGAGCAGAAGTCGGTCCATTGCTGGCCGGTCGTGGTGCAGAAGCCGACGTAGCCGTCCCGGGTCGGCTCGATCGAAGGGATCTCGACCGAACGGGGCAGGGGGCCGTCGAAGAACTGGCTACCGAGATCGCCGAAGATCGTGAGGCATTGCAGCGCGGCTTCGAAGGCGGAGACGTCGACGATCTGGCCCTCTCCGGTCTGGCGCGCGGAGCGCCAGGCCGCCAGGGCGCCGAGACCGGCGAAGCTGCCGGCGATCCAGTCGCTGATGCGTCCGCCCGCGGCCACCGGCTCGCGGTCGCGAAGGCCACGGTATTCGATCGAGCCCGTGGCGGCCTGCAGCGTGAAGTCGTTGGCCGGTCGCTCGGCCCAGGGCCCCGATTGACCCCACGGCGAGATCCGCACGATCACGAGCCGGGGATTGGCCTCGAGCCAGCTCTCGGGGTCGAGGCCCGCTGCCTCGAGGCCCCCCGGCCCCCAATCCTCGATCAGGACGTCGGCGCGTTCGGCGAGGGCGCGGAAGCGGGCACGGTCCTGGGCATCCCGGGGCTCGAGGACGAGGCTCTGCTTGCCGGCGTTCAGGTATTGGAAGAGCGGCCCCGACTCGTGCTCGCCGAGTTCCTGCTGCGAGGCGCTCCAGCGGCGCAGGGGATCCCCGTTGCGCCGCTCGATCTTGATCACCTCGGCGCCGGCGTCGACGAAGAGCTTGCTCGCGTAGGGCCCTGCGATCTCGCTCGAGAGGTCGAGCACGCGCAGGGATTCGAGGGGGTGGTGCTTCGGTTCGGCCATCGAGTGTCGCTTTCCTCCACGGAGAATCTACCATCGGGCGCCTGGTTTGGGGCGGCTGGTCTCGAGTGGTTTCAGACGCGCGATGGGCGTGGATCGGGCGTGATCCAGCCGCGCGTCGGCCGCCAGCCGGTCGGGGGAGCGGAGCGTGCTGCAGGACTTCGAGGGCAAGGTGGCGGTCGTGACGGGCGCGGCCAGCGGAATCGGTCGGGCGCTGGCCGAGCGCTTCGTCGCCGAGGGCATGAAGGTCGTGCTGGCCGATGTCGAGGGCGATGCGCTGCGCGAGACCGAGCGAGCGCTCGAAGCCCGGGGTGCCGAGGTGCTGGCGAGGCGGACCGACGTGTCGCGCGCCGACGAGCTCAGGGCGCTGGCCGAGGCCACCCTCGGACGCTTCGGTGGCGTTCACGTGGTCTGCAACAACGCGGGCGTCTTCGCCGGTGGTCTGTCCTGGGAGGCACCGGGCTCGGATTGGGAGTGGGTCCTCGGCGTCAACACCTTCGGCGTACTCCACGGCATCCAGGCCTTCGTACCGATCCTGATCGAGCAGGGCGAGCCGTCGCACGTCGTCAACACGGTGTCGATGGCCGGCCTGACGACGCTGCCCTTCTCCGGCCCCTACTGCATGAGCAAGCACGCCGCGCTCTGCCTGAGCGAGACGCTCTACCACGAGCTGCGCCTGCGCCAGGCTCCGGTCGGCGTGTCGGCGCTCTGCCCGGAGCTGGTGCGGACCGGCATCGGACGTTCGGATCGCAATCGGCCCGCCCATCTGAAGCGTCCGGATCAGGACGCGTCGCCCGAGCGCGAGCTGGTGGAGAGCGCGATCCGCACGAGCACGGCGAGCGGCGTCGACCCCGCCCGCATGGCGGATCGGGTCGTCGAAGGCATTCGCGAGGACCGTTTCTATCTGCTGGCCGACGAGGGGACGAGCTGGGAGGCGGCCTGCCGGCAGCGTCTCGACGACATCCGGCAGCGACGCAATCCGACGCTCGGCGTGGTGGGAGAGCAGAACTGAAGCGATCGCTGCTCTATCAGATCGGCGCGTCGCAGGCGGACCGCACGCGGGATCCGCTGAGGCCGTGGATGGGATCTGCCGATGGATCATCCTTCGAGTACCTGCTCGAGCAGGTCCGACTCGCCGCGGCGTGCGGCCTCGCGGGCGTCTGGTGCTTTCCATCGACGAACGCGGAGGGGCGCTTCGAGCAGAGCGCGCCGGAACTCTGGCTCTCGGCGCTGGCGAGCGCGACCGAGGAAATCCGGCTGGGCTGGGGCCTGTCCGGCATGACGCCGCCGGGGCGGGCGCCGATCGGCGTCGCGGAGCAGGCCGCCTCCCTCGACCTGGCCTGCGAGGGCCGCCTGGACCTCGCCTTCCTTCCCGACGGCGAGCTGATCGACGCGGCGCCTCGCGTGGCCTCGGGCTGGGACGAGGGCATCCGGATGCTGGTCGAGATGTGGGATGCCCCGAGCTTCTCCTGGAGCTCACCGCGTTTCGATCTGAAGCCGATCGACGTGAGGCCCAAGCCGGTCCAGCGGCCCCATCCACCCCTCTGGCTGGTGGGCTGGCACGCCGACCACGCGGCCCGGGCCGGTGCTCACGGCCTTGGCTTTCTCGATGTCTCGGGGGGGCCGGACGAGGCCCTCGAGCTGCACTGCAGCCGCTATGTCGAGTCGCGGATCGCGGCCGATGTCCACGATCTGGTCTGCGAGTCGGCCTTCGCGGCGGCGGTCGATCTCCCAGCGCGCGACGCGGCGGCGGTCGATCGCCTGATGCGGCGATTCGCCGGTTGGGAGAACATGGGCATCGATCAGGCCATCGCCCGGGTCGACACGATCGACGCGGAGCACGACGAGATCATGGACGCGATCCGTCTGTTCGCCGACGCAGGTGCCGGCGCAGGGGGGACGGTCGCGGATGGGGCGCCTTGACGTCAGGCAAGCTCGACGAGCTCGGCGAGCGGGACGAGCGGGAAGAGGGGGAAGGGGGGAAGGGGCCGATGAAGAGACTCGAGGGCAAGGTGGCGCTCGTGACCGGTGGCGCCTCGGGCATCGGGGCCGCCTCGGCGCTGCGCTTCGCCGAGGAGGGCGCGAAGGTGGCGAGCTTCGATCTCGGGGCCGGCGAGGGCGAGGATTGGAAGCGAGCGGCGGAGATCGCGCCCGCCGCCCGCGCGTTCCAGGGCGACGTGCGGGATGCCGTGGCGCTCGCCGAGTGCGTTCGGGAGGTCGAGGCCGAGATGGGTCCGATCGACATCCTGATGAATTCGGCAGGGGTGGCCGGGGGCGGGCCGGTGCATCTGGTCGACGAGGACGCCTGGGACGCGACGGTCGACATCAACCTGAAGGGGACCTTCCTGGCCTCGAAGGCGGTTCTGTCCGGGATGATCGAGCGGCAGCGTGGCGCGATCGTGAACGTCGCCAGCGTCGAGGGCCTCCAGGGCTGCGAGGGCGGCTCGGCCTACAACGCATCGAAGGGAGGCGTCGTGCTGCTGACGCGCAACATGGCGATCGACTACGGGCACAAGGGTATTCGCGTGAACGTGGTCTGTCCGGGCTTCATCGAGACGCCGTTGTTCCGTGGCGTGTTCGATACCGGGGCGATGGCCGAGGTGCGCGCGAAGATCGCGTACCAACATCATCTCGGCGCGCGCTTCGGTCAGCCTCTGGAGGTCGCCAACGCAGCGCTCTTCCTGGCGTCCGACGAGGCCTCGTTCGTGACGGGCCAGGCCCTGGCGGTGGACGGTGGCTTCACCGCGGGACATCGCTTCGGGGTGGCCCGGCTGATGGGGCTCGAGTAGGCGGAGCGGATCCGCCGCGGATCGACAAGGCCGAAGTCGTAGTGTACCACTGGTCAGCCCGGCGGAGTGCTCGGGCGACCGTCGCGGGCCAGGCGCTCGAGGGCGCGAAGGCGCGCGAAGGCGCGCGAGCCCAGACCACGGCCGGGACGGACGGTGACGGCGCGAGCCGCCACCCCAGAATCACCAACCCGTTCCCGTCCTCCGGCGAGAGCCATGGCGGGCCTGCAATCCGGGAGAAGATCATGCCCCTCGATCCGAATGGCGTCGGCGCCAAGGGTGAGCCCCAGAAACGTTCGTGGACCTCGAAGGATGCCCTGCTCTACGCCATCGGCGTCGGGGCGGGGACCTCCGAGCTGCAGTTCACGACCGAGAACACCAAGGATACACCGCAGCGTGTCCTTCCGACGATGGCCGTGGTGCTCGGTGGCGGCGGCGTTCCGCTCGACAAGGCCGGGACCTTCAACCCGGCCCTGATGGTCCACGGCACCGAGGGGATCGAACTCTACGACGAGATCCCGCCCGAGGGCGAGATCGAGAGCGTCGGCGAGATCACGGGCATCTGGGACAAGGGCAAGGCGGGCGTGATCGAGCTCGAGTCGACCTCGACCCTGATCGCGACCGGCAAGCCGCTGTTCAAGGTGAGGATGTCGATCTTCTGCCGCGGCGAAGGCGGCTGGGGCGGGGAGCGCGGCCCGTCGGCGAGCTTCGAACTCCCGGACCGCGGGGCCGACCACGAGGTGACCTACACGACCCGCGAGGATCAGGCCCTCACCTATCGTCTCTCGGGCGATCGGAATCCGCTCCACTCGGATCCCTCGTTCGCGAAGATGGGCGGCTTCGACCGGCCGATCCTGCACGGTCTCTGCACCTACGGATTCACCGGACGCGCCCTGCTGCATACGCTCTGCGGCAGCGATCCGAGCCGCTTCAAGGCGATGGACGGACGCTTCTCGAAGCCCGTGATGCCCGGCGACGCGCTCACGGTGTCGATGTGGGTGGACGGGAAGGACGCGCTGTTCCAGACGAAGAACCAGGAAGGCGACGTGGTCCTCGACCAGGGTCGTTTCCGGTTCGCATAGGCCCAGAAGGCGCTCTGGAGACGTTTGCCCAGGTGGGGTTGACTCGACACGGCGACACGATAACCATGTTTCGCTTCTCGACCCCGTCCGGCGTGCTGCCGATCCGGTACTGGATTCCAGTGCTGGACGATGTGGATCGAGACGGGCGGAACGAGGTGGCCGTGTCGGGTGGGCGACGAGCATCGGATTCCAGGACTGGGCGGGGTCGACCCGGACGGGGTCGCGACCCGAGGAGGCTTTCCTTCGGCTCGGATTGCAGAGACGAGCAGTCCAGGATGCCCGAGCGCCATCGGATAGCGGGTTCGGAGATGTGAAGAGTAGAACGAAGCCCTCGCGCCCCGGTGCGGGGGCTTCGTCGTTCTGAGGCCCGCATCCGTCGGAGACCTTCCGGCAGAGGGGGCAGACGGGAGAGGTGGATGCGACGGAGCGTGGAGCCGGAGAGCCGTTGGTGGACGCTGGGTGGGGCCGAGGTGCTCGATGTGATGACGAGCGTGGGACGTCTCGTGAGTCGTGGCCAGGTCGTTCACATCGGAACGGATGCCCAGAAATCCGCCCGCCGGATGGAGTTCGTGACGGTGGCCTGCGTGCTGAATCCGGGCAAGGGGGGCCGCGTCTTCTACACGCGGCGCTTCGACCGCAAGGAGATCTCGCTCTACGAGAAGCTCTCGACCGAGACCTGGCTCTCCCTCGATCTCGCGATCCGCATGCACGAGGCCTTCGATCTGCGGGCTGATCGCCAGCAGATCTGGGTGCATGTGGATGCCAATCCCGACGAGCGATTCGACTCGAGCGACTACGTGAAGCAGCTCGCCGGCATGGTGGCCGGCTCGGGTTTCCCGGTGCTCGTGAAGCCCAACGCCTGGTGTGCGTCCCATGTGGCGGACTTCGCCGTCAAGAACAAGCATTTCCGGGCGCGGATGCGCGCCGCCTGAGTCCGGGCGCGAGTCCGCCCAGTCGCAGCCAGGCCGGCGTGAGGACGATCGCCGACAGCAGCAGCAGACCGATCCAGAGATCGCGACGGGGCATCCAGGGCGGGGCGGGACTGCCGACGAGCAGACTCCCGAGAGCCGTCAGCGAGGCGAACACGGACCAGGCCGCCAGCGTCGTCGCGGCAAGCCCGCGAGCCAGTCGCTCCTGGGCGGCGGACCCCTCTGCGCTTCCGGCGATCGAGGCGACGCTTCCCCAGAAGCCGGGCGGCTGCACGCGCCGGTAGAAGCGGACGAGCCCCGACATCGGCTCCGCGGGCCCGACGAAGGCCGCGACGATCCCCGCCGTCGTCGCGCTCGCCGCCATCCAGAGCAATCGCGTCGCCTCCTGCTCGGCGGGCAGCGTGATCAGCAGGACAGGAGCGGCGAGCGCCGACACAGCGAGGGCGGCGAGCTCGGACCAGGCAGTGATGCGCCACCAGAGCCAGCGGAGCACGAGCAGGATTCCCGTACCCGCGCCCAGCAGCAGGCTCGTCTGCCAGGCCAGCTGGATCGAGGACAGCAGGGGCAGAATGGCGAGCCCCAGCAACAGCAGCAGGCCGCTCGAGATCCGAGCCACCCAGACGAGCTCCCGATCCGAAGGCACCCGACCTCGCCAGCCGCGACAGTAGGTGCGGTCGTAGAGATCGTTCGTCCAGTAGGACGCGCCCCAGTTCAGATGGCTGTCGAGGGTCGAGGCCAGGGCTGCCAGCATGGCCGTCAGCATCAGGCCGAGCAGACCCGTCGGCAGGGACTGGATGCCCAGAACGAAGCTCGCCTCCCGATCCTCGCGAAGCGCTGCCAGGGAGAGCGAGGGATCCGGCGGAAAGAGCAGCAGCAGGCCGAGACCGAGGGGGAGCCAGAGCAGGCTCCGAAGCACGACCTGCACGAAGGTGAACACGACCGCGGCCTGGCTCGCATCCCGATCCGAGCGGCAGGCCATGCTGCGCTGGGCCAGATAGCCCGAGCCATCGGCGTTGATCTGCACCAGCCACTGCAAGGAGATCACTCCGAGCAGGGTCCACGAGGCGCCGCGTGCGTCCCAGGGCGTGAAGCCGAGCAGCTCCCGCGAGCTCATTCCCGCCGGGCCGTTGGCGGCGAATCGTTCGCCGAGTGCTGCGCCGAGGGCAGTCGGGCCGCCCACGGCGTCGATCACCCAGATCGCGAAGGCGAAGGTCGCCGCGAGCATCAGGGCCAGCTGGGCGAGATCCGTCCGCACCACCGCCCGGAGTCCGCCGACCGCCGAGTAGGCCGCCGTCAGCGCGACGAGCAGCATCAGCGAGATCAGGTTGTCGGTCGAGTGGACCCAGATCGCCGCGCCGCTCGCGTCGTGAATGCCACGTGAGAAAGGAATCCCCACGAATCGGACCAGACGCTCGATCGACTCGAAGAGCGGCTGCGGCAGCCAGCGATGCCAGACCAGGAAGGGCTCGAAGATCTCCCGCGCGGCGAGGAGCACCATGGCGAGCACGACGCCGTTGAAGATCGTCCCGAGGTAGACCGCCTTGACGACGCGGAGCAGCGAGGCGGCCCGCCCCGAATAACGCAGCTCCGCCAGCTCGGCATCCGTGATCACCGCCGCGCGCCGCCAGCAGGGCGCCAACACGAAGCCCAGCAGCAGGAAGGCGAGGGCGTAGATCCAGAGGCGCCAGAGCCCGAAGATTCCCGCCGTCGCGATCAGCCCCGTGACGAGCAGGGGCGTGTCGGCCGCGAACTGCGTCGCCGCCATCGAGCAGCCCGCCTGCCAGCCCGGCAGCGATCGGCCGGCCAGGAAGTAGTGCTCCAGGCTGCGGGAGGCCTGCTTGCGGGATCGCAGGCCAGAAGCGAGGGCCCACAGGGCGAAGGCGATCAGGATCAGCCAGTCCAGACGCTGCACGATGCCCCCTCGCCCGGCCTCGTCGGGCCTCAGCCCTTGCGCAGCTCGCCTCCGGCCTCGGCCACCAGCTTCTCGAAGCGCTGCAGGAAGCGCTGCTCGTCCTTCTCCGTGAGGGTCTTCGTCTCGGCTTGGAGCCGCACGTGGAAGGCCAGTGACTTCCGCCCCTCGCCCACCGAAGGGCCACGGTAGAGATCGAAGAGCTCGATGTCGGCCAGCTGCTTCTTGCCCGCCTCCTCGATCAAAGCGATCCAGTCGCCGGCGCGACTCGACTCCGGGACCGCGATGGCGACGTCGACCTTGATTCCGGGAAAGCGGGGCAGCGGCCGATAGCGCGAGCCGCCGACCTCGGCCTCGAGGAGCGCGTCGAGGTCGACCTCGGCCAGCGCCACCTCACTTTCGAGATCACCGGACAGTCCGAGGCGAGGGGACAGTGCGGGCTCGAGCTCGGCCAGTACCGCCACCGGCCGATCGACGCCCTCGAGTGCCAGGAACAGCAAGCGACCCGGATGCGCCCAGCCCGGTCGGGCGCCCTCGACGTGCCAACGGGGCCGTGTCGTCGTGCGCAAGCCGACGACATCCTCCACCACGGCCTGCAGCCGCAGTAGGCGATTCTCGTCCCAGCTCGCCTTCTTTCCGGGAGGACTGCCCGCCCACGCCAGGGCCAGGTAGTGACGCTCCCGGGGCTCGCCGCGCTCGTCTTCGTGCTCGGGCTCGTAGCCCTTGCCGATCTCGAACAGGCGCACGTCGGCGTGATGGCGGCGGTTCGCCTCGAGCGCCGGCAGCAGGCTGGGCAGGACGTGGCGGCGGACGCGTGATTGGCTCTGGACGACGGGGTTGATGACGGCCACGTGGGGCTGGTCGCGCTCGCCCAGCGTCTCCAGCAGGCCGTCGTCGAGGAAGGAGTAGGACAGGCTCTCGTGGAAACGGGCGCCGCCGGACAGCCGATCCTGCAGCTGTCGCACCAGCCGGCGGCGATCGTCCCTGGGCGGCGGCTTGATCTCGAGACGCAGCGTCTGCTCCTCGATGTTGCCGTAGCGATGGATGCGGCCGACCTCCTCCACGAGGTCCTGCTCGATCGTGATGTCCCTGGTCGCCCGGAAGCTCGGGACGCCGACGCGGAGCGCATCGCCGGCCGCCGCGACGCTGAAGCCGAGTCGACCGAGGATGTCGGCGATCTCCTCGTTCGGCAGCGGCGTGCCGAGCGCCTCGCGGACGCGACCCGGCCGCAGGGTGATCTCGCCCGCCGGATCGCTCCAGCGACCGACATCCGTGGGCGGCGACGGCAGCGTCGCCGCCGGCTCGATCCGGATCAGCAGCCGCGCGAAGTGACCGGCGGCTTCGAGGGCCAGGTTCGGATCCAGGGTCTTCTCGAAGCGCGCCGAGGAATCCGTCCGTAGGCCGAGGCGGCTCGAGGTCCGCCGCACGGTAGTCGCGTCGAAGGTCGCGACCTCGAGCAGCAGCGAGCGCGTCTCGCTTGCCACCTTCGAGTGCTCGCCGCCCATGATGCCGGCCAGCGCGACGGGAGAGTCGCCTGCGCAGATGAGTAGGTCCTCGGGGCGCAGCTTGCGCTCGAGGCCGTCGAGGGTCTCGATCGTCTCGTCGGGGCGTGCCTCGCGCACGACGATGCCCCGATCCCCGCCGAGGCGGTCTAGGCGGTTGCGGTCGAAGACGTGGTTGGGCTGACCGAGGTCGAGCATCACGAAGTTCGAGAGGTCGACGAGCAGATCGATCGGCCGCTGTCCGACCGCCCGCAGCAGCCATTGCAGCCAGGTGGGGGAGGGGCCCGCGGCCACGCCGTCGATCGGCAGCGCGATGTAGCGGCTGCAGCCCCCGGTCTCCAGCGTGACGGGATGGGGCGGCGCGTGGCCGGTGAAGGGCAGCGTCGTGTCGAGGGTCAGCAGCGGACGGTGGTAGATCGCCGCCACCTCGCGTGCCAGACCGCGATGGCCCCAGAGATCGGGTCGATGGGTGAGGGATTTGTTGTCGATCTCGATCACCCAGTCCTCGAGCTCGAGGGCCCGGGCGACGGGATCGCCGATCGCGACGTCCTCGGGCAGCACCCAGATGCCTTCGTGGTCGTCCCCGATGCCCAGCTCCGACCCCACCAGCTCCGACAGCGAGCAGATCATGCCCTGGGACGCGACGCCGCGGATCCTCGACTGCTTGATCACGAGATCCCTGGGCAGCTTCGTGCCGACCGGGGCGACCGCGACCTTTTGGCCGCTCGCCACGTTCGGGGCTCCGCAGACGATCGACAGGGTCTCACTTCCGCCCACGTCGACCCGGCAGACCGAGAGCTTGTCGGCGTCGGGATGGGGCTCGCGCGAGAGCACGTGGCCCACCACGACGTCGTCGAGGGCGGGCGCGAAGCGCTCGAGCCCCTCGACCTCGGCGGTCGAGAGCGTGAGGTCCTCGCAGAGCTGCTCGGGCTTGATGCCTTCGAGGTCGACGTGGCGCGCCAGCCAGCGCATGGACACGAACATCAGAACTGCTCCAGGAAGCGAAGGTCGCCATCGAGGAGATGGCGCACGTCGTCGATGTCGTAGCGCAGCATCACCAGCCGCGAGAGCCCGAGTCCGAAGGCGAAGCCGCTCCAGCGCTCCGGGTCGATGCCCCCGGCGCGCAGCACGTTCGGATGGACGAGGCCGCAGGGGAGCAGCTCGATCCACGTGGTCCGTTTGCAGACGCGGCAGCCCGCCTCGCCCGTGGCGGCGCAGAACGGACAGCGGGCATCGAGCTCGAAGCCGGGCTCGACGAAGGGGAAGTGCCCGGGCCGCAGCCGGACCTCGAGATCGCGTCCGAAGATGCCGCGCAGCAGCGTCTTCATGGCACCGATCAGATGGGCGACCGAGACGCCCTCGGCCACCACGAGTCCCTCCATCTGATAGAAGGTGTGGTCGTGGCTCGCGTCCGTCGTCTCCTGGCGGAAGACGCGGCCGGGCGCGATCACGCGAAAGGGCGGCTCGCGCTTCTCCATGGCCCGTACCTGGACGGGGGAGGTATGGGTGCGCAGGACGAGATGGCCGGACGCATCGCAGTAGAAGGTGTCCTGGGAGTCCCGGGCCGGATGGTCCTTCGTGATGTTCAGGGCCTCGAAGTTGTAGTGATCGAGCTCGACCTCCGGTCCGTCGAGCACCTCGTAGCCCATCGAGACGAAGAGATCCTCGAGCTCGCGCGTCACCTGGGTGATCGGATGCAGGCTGCCCCGGGGCGGGCGCGGTGGGGGCAGGGTCGGGTCGAAGTCGTCGGCGCGTCGCGCGGCGTCCAGGCGGGCGGCGTCGAGCTCGGCCTGGCGCGCCGCGACGAGCTCGAGGATCGCCTGCTTGAGCGCGTTGGCCTGCTGGCCCCGGGCCTTCCGCTCTTCGGGAGCGAGCTTCGGGATCTCGGCCAGCAGGGCGGCCACGACGCCCTTCTTGCCCACGAGCTCGCGCTCGACGGTCTTCAGGGCTTCGGGATCGCTGCACGCTCCGATGCGCTCCCGCGCCTGCTGGAGTGTGTCTTCGGGAATCATCGTCATCGTCCTCGTGGACATCGTCCCCATGCGCCCCATGCGCCCCGTGCAGAGAGCGGAGCGGAGGCGGGAGGTCGTCCGGGAAGCGGGAGCAGCGAAGATTAACGAATCCGCGCCCCGGTGCGTCCCGTGCGTTCCTCGAACGGGCTGCGCGGGATCGCCCGGGCTCCGGTCCGTCCGGCCCGATCGCCTAGACCAGGATCGGCGGCTCCTCCGGCATCCCCTCGCGCAGGGGATGGTCGCGAATCCCCAGTGCGATCACGGCGGAGGTCGAGACCAACGCGGCCGCCATCCAGAAGGGCAGGCCGTCTCCGAGATCGTAGAGCGCTCCCGCCAGCACGGGGCCCACCACCCGGGCGGCCGACGCGCTCGACTGGAAGACGCCCATGACCATGCCGCGGGAGCTCGAGGTCGCGCTCATCGACGCGAGCCCCATCAGCGGCGGCTGGCAGATTCCGCGCCCCGTGGCCGCCAGCATCAGCGGAACCATGAGCAGCGCGACGCTCCCGGCCAGCGGTAGCACCGCGAAGCCGAAGGCCATGCACACGAGGCCCGCGATCACCAGACGCCGCTCGGCGAAGCGGGCCGACAGCCGCTTCATCGCGCCTCCCTGGATGCCGCCCATCACGATGGCCATCACGAACATCACCATCGCGACCCCGAACACGTCGTAGTCGAAGCGATGGCTCATGAAGAAGGCGAAGGTCGTCTCGAGCTGGGTGACGGCGACGCTGAAGGTGAAGTAGACGAGACAGATGCGCCGGATCGCCGGATCCCGCAGCACGTCGAGTCGATTCGTCAGGTCCACGGGCGCCGGGCCGCTCTGACGCCGGACCGGCTCCGGCAGCTGGATCGCGGCCCACACGAGATTCAGGAAGGAGAGCCCGGCGGCGAAGAACATCGGGACGCCATAGCCCAGGGGCGAGAGCAGGCCGCCGATCGGGGGGCCCAGGGTGAAGCCGACGGCGAAGGAGGCACCGATCATGCCCATCCAGCGCGTCCGATCCTCCTCGTTCGTGACGTCGGTGAGGTAGGCCGTGGCGACGCTGATGTTCGCGCCGAAGATGCCGGAGAAGATCCGGGCGACGAAGATTCCGAGCAGCGATTGGCTGAAGCCCAGGCCGAGCAGGGCCAGCGCCGTCCCGGCGATCGTCATCAGCATGATGGGCCGGCGACCGAAGCGATCCGAAAGGCGCCCCCAGGTCGGGGCGAAGACGAACTGCATGGCCGCGTGGCTGGTCAGCAGCAGCCCCAGCAGCAGCCCGTTTGCCCCGTATCGCTCCGCCCAGAACGGCAGGATCGGCACCACGATGCCGAAGGCGATCAGGTCGACGACGATGATGCTGAAGAGGACGCCCAGGCGGGGGCGGCGGTCTTGGTCGCGAGGCATCGGGGCTCCGGAGCGGGAGGGACGGCGTCGCGGACACTAGCAGGCGCCGGCGATTCGAGATCTGGGTCCCCGGCCCGGGAGCCCGTCGGGCTTCGTTGTTGGCGGTTCGCGATTCTGATACTTTCGCTCGGTCAAGGCCCGCCACCGCTCGAGCTCGCTCATCCGATCGGAGGCCCGGCGCCCGGTCCGAACCGTCAATCCGAACCGTGAAACCGTCATTCGGGGGTCAGGATGAGTGCGACGAGTGCCAAGTCCGAACGGACGCTCCAGGAATGGTCCCAGCAGCAGCGTCACGCCGAGGCCATGGTGCCGATCATCGGCGAGCTCTACCGCGAGAACGGCGTGATCATCACGCTCTTCGGAAACTCCCTGGTCAACAAGTCGCCGCTGGAGATCCTCGAGCTGCATCGGATCGCGCGGGTGAACGTCGATCCTACGATGAGTGCGGCGGACACCTATCCGATCCTGGCGGCGATGGCGGTGCTCGACCTCGCGCCGGCCCGGATCGACGTCGGCAACCTGGTCACGTATTGGCGAGAACAGTCCGCCGACGTCGTCGTCGGCGACTTCGTGCGGGACGAGCTCGCGGGCATCGCGACCGGCAAGGCCTCGATCCGCTCCTGTCCCCAGGACGTGATTCTCTACGGCTTCGGTCGCATCGGTCGGCTGGTCGCGCGCATCCTGGCCGGCAAGACCGGACGCGGCGACAACCTCCGGTTGCGGGCGATCGTCGTGCGGCCGGGAGGCGAAGACGATCTCCAGAAGCGGGCGAGCCTGCTGCGGCGCGACTCGATCCACGGACCGTTCTCGGGCGAGGTGCAGGTCGACGTCAGCGAGAATGCGCTGATCATCAACGGCAACCTGGTCTACGTGCTCTACGCCAACTCGCCCACGGAGCTCGACTACTCGAAGTACGGCATCCACGACGCGATCGTGGTCGACAATACAGGGAGCTGGCGCACGCGCGAGGATCTCTCTCGTCACGTGGCGGTGCCCGGCGCCAGCAAGGTGATCCTGACCGCCCCGGGCAAGGGCGACGTGCCGAACATCGTCTACGGCGTGAACCACCATGGCATGATCGAGTCCGGCGACGTGCTGTCCGCCGCGAGCTGTACGACGAACGCCATCGCACCGGTGTTGAAGGCCGTGTACGACGAGTTCGGACTCGAGGCCGGCCACATCGAGTCGATCCACTCCTACACCAACGATCAGAACCTGATCGACAACTTCCATCGCAAGGCACGGCGGGGTCGCTCGGCGCCGCTCAACATGGTCGTGACCGAGACCGGCGCCGCGAAGGCCGTCGCGAAATGCCTGCCACAGCTCGCCGGCAAGCTCACGGGCAACGCGATCCGGGTGCCCACGCCGAACGTCTCGCTCGCCGTGATGAGCCTGACCCTCGAGAAGGAGACGACCAAGAGCGGTCTGAATGACTACCTGCTCGGTGTCTCGCTCGAAGGCGATCTGCAGAATCAGATCGACTTCGCGAACTCGACGGAGGTCGTCTCCAGCGACTTCGTCGGCAATCGTCATGCGGGCATCGTCGACGCCCAGGCCACGATCGCCGAGGGCCGGCATTGCGTCCTCTACGTCTGGTACGACAACGAGTTCGGCTACAGCCGCCAGGTGGTGCGCTGCCTCGAGGAGCTCGCCGGCATCGTGATGCCGAATTTCCCGAAGCGGGCTCGCGTTCAGCGCGGCTGATCGGGACGGGCACGGCAGGGTAGACGGACCAGGCTGGGCAGGCAGGTCGGGCCCGGGACTCAGCCGTCGTCGGAGTCGTCCTTGGCGCCCTCGTCGGGCAGATGCTCCGTCAGGTTGAAGGAGAGCAGCTCCGTGCGCGGCTCGATCACGAGCTCGCTGACGGCGCAATTCTTCATCATGCGACCCCAGCTCCCGTAGTCGTTGTCGAGCAGGACTCCGAAGGCGATCGAGAGCGCGCCGCCGTGGCTCACGACGACCACCCGCTCGCCGGGATGGCGGGCCGAGATCCGGCGCAGGGCCCCCGCCAGGCGATCGCCGACCTGCATCGGCGACTCCCCGCCATGGGGCCGGAAATGCGGATCGGTCTTCATGTGATGGAAGAGCTTCTTCTCCTCGAAGAGGTGCTGGAAGCTCATGCCCTCCCACTGCCCGAGATCGTACTCGACGAGATCGGGATCGACCTCGGGAGCGATTTCGAAGCGGCGGGCGATCGCCTCCGCGGTCCGGAGGGCGCGATCGAGGGGGCTCGCATAGACGGCACGGACGGGGCTGCGGTGGGCGCGGATCCAGTCGCCGACCGCCTCCGCCTGGCGGCGGCCGTGGGGCGTGAGCGCCGTATTGGTCGAGCCGTGCCAGACCGCGTCGAGATTCGCCGAGGTCTGTCCGTGTCGAACGATCGTGAGCACGGTCTGGGAGGGTTTCTTCGGCTCTTGCATGGCGGCCGGATCATACCCCTCCGCCCCTCCGTGTGGTGCCTCGGGATCGCGGCTTTCGAGGTGGGTCGGCTACTCGGCCTGCTCGACGACGACGGGGCCGAATCGAGAGAGCCAGGGCAGCGGCGAGAGGGTCTCGATCCGCTGACGGGCGGCAGCACGGGTCAAGGGCAGGCCCTGGGTCGACCCGGGCCCCGCGGTCTGCGGGAGGGCGCCTCGCTGCGGGTCCCGTGCGTGCGCGGGCTCGGGACTCGTCGAGACGGAACGCTGCTCCGACGGCGTCGATCGGGCGGGGGAGGTCGGGGCATCGGCGAAGACGTTCGGGGCCGCCAGCATGAGGCTGAGCAGGAGCGCGACCGGGACCACGAGTCGTGCTCGGACCCGCCAGCCCCGGCCCGCCATCCGGCCCGCCATCCGTCCCGGTAGAGGCCCGGCGATACCCCAGAGTCGATCGTTGTGATAAGCACCCATCAAGCGAGCCGTTCGGAGCGAAATCGAGGCGACTTGACGAGAAGTGGGGTGGAAAACTCCCTTATTTACGCGAGGCCAGGACGGGTTGGAACGCCTGCCAGCGATCTGCCCCTTGACCGCCAGCCGGCTGCCGCCCTGCGGCTGCAACCCGGCCGGGCCGGGCGGGTTGGCGCGGGCGTCTGTGTCATCCCCGTCGTCTGCGATGACCTCGGGCTCAGGCGCTCTCGAGCAGCTCGACGAGATCCTCCCGCGAGAGTCTCGAGGAGCCGTCCGCCTCCTCGAGGGCGGCGTCGGCCAGGGCGCGTTTGCGGGCGTGCAGGCGCAGGATGCCCTCTTCGACCGTGTCCCGAGCGATCAGCCGATGGAGCACGACCGGACGCTCCTGCCCGATCCGATGGGCCCGATCCGCCGCCTGGGCCTCCACCGCCGGGTTCCACCAGGGGTCGAGCAGGAAGACGTGGTCGGCGGCGGTCAGGTTCAGCCCGGTGCCGCCGGCGCGAAGCGAGAGCAGCATCAGGGGTGGCCCATCCTCGGCCTGGAAGCGGCCCACCACCTCGCCGCGGTTCGGGGTCGAGCCATCGAGCCGCAGCCAGGAGATTCCCCGCTCGCGAAGCCCCGGCTCGACGCGGTCGAGCAGGCTCGTCCACTGCGAGAAGACCAGGGCCTTGTGGCCGTCGGCGACCGCCTCCTCGAGCCTCGCGTACAGGGTCTCGAGCTTGGAGGAGCTCGCATGCGCCTCGATCGTCTGTCCCGGCACCAGGCTCGGATGACAGGCCGCCTGCCGCAGCCGAAGCAGGGCCTCGAGGGCGGCCATCACGTTGCCCCCGGCCCGCAAGCGTTCGACCACCTCGCGCACGGTCGCAGCGCGGACGCTGTCGTAGACCGCGCGCTCCTCGGCGGAGAGCTCGCAGTCGAGCACGATCTCCGAGAGCGGCGGCAGCTCCGGGGCGACCTGGGATTTCAGCCGTCGCAGCAGGAAGGGCCGGATTCGCGCCCGCAGTCGTGCGCCCACCTCCTGGTCGCCCTCGGCGATCGGGCGGGCATAACGTTCGCGGAAGTCGCTGCGGCCGCCGAGCAGACCCGGGTTCAGGAAGTGGAGCTGGCTCCAGAGCTCTTCGAGGCGGTTCTCGACGGGCGTGCCCGTCAGCGCGATGCGCGCCTTCGCATCGAGCTGCATCGCGGCCCGGGCGATCTGGCTCTCGGGGTTCTTGATCGCCTGGGCCTCGTCGAGCACGACACACGACCAGGTCGGCCGGGAGAGGAGGTCGATGTCCTGTCGCAGCAGGGCATAGCTCGTGATGGTGACGTCGACCTTCGGATCGAGGACGCGACCCGCCCCGTGGTAGAGCGCGTGGGAGAGCTCCGGTCGGAAGCGCTCGATCTCCCGCTGCCAGCCGTGGAGCACGCTGGTCGGCGCGACGACGAGCGTGCGCCCTTCGATCGCGCAGAGTGCTTGGAGCGTCTTGCCCAGGCCCATGTCGTCGGCGAGCAGTGCCCCGAGTCCCGCGCGCCGAAGGAAGACCAGCCAGTCGATGCCCTGGCGCTGATAGGGGCGGAGAACGCTTTCGAGTGCCGGGGGAAGTGGCGCCTGCGGAAGGCCCTCGAAGCCTTCGAGCAGGGGACGCAGACCGTCGAGGGCGGGGGGCGGCGGCTGATCGAGGTCGTCGCAGAGGGCCGCGAGGTCGGGCAGACCGTGGCGGGCCACCCGTCCGCCCGCGTCGAGGGCACCGAGCAGATCCGCGAGCCGATCGCCGTGCCGCGCGAGCCAGTCCTGGGGCAACCGTGCGAAGCCGCCGCCGTCTTCCAGGGCGACCACTGAGTCGCCCCGTCCCCAGGCCCGCAGCACGGAGGCCGGACTCACGCGGCCGACCCCTCGTCCGGGTGTTTCGGCACCGCCCGGATCTCGTGGTTCCGGGGCAGCCTCCGACGCCTCCCACTTGCCGGATGCGCCGCCGCTCTCGAGGCCGTCGAGATGGAAGTCGATCGAGACCCGGTCCCCTTCGATCTCGAGCGAAGGAGCGAGCTCGCCGCGCAGCTGGAAAGCCCGATGCGCCGTGCCCACGATCTCGACGGTGCTCTGCTCGAGCCGTCCGACGAAGGCCAGGGCCTCGTCCGGGGCGAGTCGGATCGCCACACCCGGCCGCAAGCCGAGCTCCGTACGCAGCCGCGTCAGCGCGGCCTGCTCCGCAGGCTCGTCGCGGATCGGAACTTCGCCCCGGCCGAGCGCGACCAGACGACCGGCGTCGACGCGCGCGACGGCCGGGTCGCTGTAGACGAGGGTCGGCAGCACCCGCAGCCCCTCGTCCTCGTGCTCGAGCTCGACCCGGACGCGCGGGCGCTCGCCCCGTCGGGCCGTCGGCAGCTTCTTCGTCTCGATCTGGACCGGGATGCGCTCCTCGAGATCGGGCAGTACACGAGTCACCAGCTCGGCGAGATCGTCGTCGCCGTAGAAGCGTCCCCGCGGCAGGTCGCTGAGCTCGCGGCCCGTGAGGCGATGGGTCGAGAGGGGATGGAGAGCGCCCGCGGCGATCACCACCCCGTTCCGGAAAATGCGTTCGATGCGCCGATCCTGCTCGGCGAAGAGCCGGACGCCGCCCGGCGCGTCGACGACCCGCACGATCCATCCCAGCGGCTCGGAGGCGACGCGGATCGCTCGACCGTCCAGAGAGACGCGATCCGAGTCGGCGAGCCGGGAGAGGAAGAGCGAGAGGGCGGGGGGCGTCGTGGCGCCCCGGGGCCGCGCGGCCAGGGCGCGTTCGATCTCGAGATCGACCGGCGTTGCGACGAACTCCGGGCCCCGGATCCGACCCGCGGCGACGTCCGTCAGCGTGCCCCGGAGCGGCGTGCGCTCCCCCCCGTTCTCGACGGCGCGGGTCATCTCGAGCGCCCCACCCCGCTCGACCAACTCGTAGACGATCTGCCCGCGTCCGTGGCCCTGGGTAGGCAGGTCGGCGCCGGTCTTCTTCGCCTGGCGCAAAGCGATCACGCTGGCGGCCACGTGCTCGCAGGGATCCTCGGGACTCGAGCAGCTGCATTCCCAGTCCTCGTCCGACGGGCGCAGCGTGACCAGGGGTGCGGCCAATCCCTTGCGAGTGATGACGCGAAGGGCGACCTCGTCCTCGCCCTGCTCCTCGACGCTCACTGCGTCGGCGCGGGCGAGCTGCACGCCTCGGGACCAGATCGGTCTCTCGCAGGCCTCGTGGACGGCTTCGAAGATCGATTGCATGAAGTCCAAGGGAACGCTTTCCGCGATGCGACGGCGATGAAGGCAGTCGGCGGTTGGCCGGGAGCCTAACCGATCTGCTCTTTGGAGGAGGACTCCTTGGAGGAGGACTCCGCCGCCCAGCGGCGCAGCTCCGCCTCGAGCGGAGCGCGGGCGTTGGCCTCGGGATGCGTCAGGGCGAAGCGGGCGAGATGGGCCAGCGCCCGGCCGACATGGGGGCCCGGGCCGGCGTCGAGAAGCCTCATCACCGCCTCGCCGTCGAGCGCGAGCCGTCTCACCTGGACGGCGCGGCTGCGTTCCTCGCGGAGTTGCTCGATGCGCTGATGGATCCGGTCGAGGACGTCGAGGTCGGCCGGGGTGGCCTGCTGCGTCTCGAGCTCCCGCCGTCGCCAGAGGACCAGGCCATCGAGCTCTTCGGGAGTCAGCCGCTGGAGCAGCTTTCGCAATCCCGTATCGCGGCGGCTTCCGGGCTTGCGACCGAGGGTCCGGTCGAGGGGATGGGCGGCCTGCAGACGGGATATCGCGCTCCCGAGCGCCGGCGGCATGCGCAACCCGATCAGAGCCTGCTGCAGCTTGCAACCGCGCAGCCACGCGGCCCAACGCAGTGCCGGCAGCGGGGGCAGCTCGGCGACGATCGCCTCGCCCTTCCGCTCGAGGCGCGGGAAGACCCTCGGGCTCACGCCGGATTCAGAGAGAAAGGCGAGACCCGATCCGGGCCGGCGCGCGGCGAGCACCCGGGCGAGCTGGCGCCGGGCGGGGGCGCCGAGGGGAGGAAAGGTCGGGCCCGTCCGGACACCGGGCCGGGCCATCGCCGGTCGGCCGCGATCGACGGCCTCCCTTGCCAGCCCGATCAGCTCCGGAGTGGCCTCGATCGCATGCTCGGCCAACAGGCGGGCTGCGATCCAGAAGCGATCGGGATCGATCAGGAACGGGTTGGGCTCGGCGGCGGTCGGGCCCATGAATCCAGCCAGGAAGTCGGACCGGGCCCCGACCGGATCACACCAGCGGTCTTCGATCTCGCGATCGCTGATCTCGCGCCAGGCGAGGCCGTGGGCTCCGAGGCCGAAGCCGACGAGCGCCCGCTCGAGCGGACGGTCGCCGATCGGCAGCAGGTCGACGGGCCCGTCCGGGGTCGTCAGCGAGAGTCGCCGCGCCTGGCTCGCGGTGACGACGGCGGTCGGGAGCAGGGAGAGCAGCGTCGCGGCGTCCGCCGTGCAGAGCAACGCCTGGCCGTCCGCGCGAGCCGATCCGAGGGCGGATTCGCGCGCGGGGTCGAGCGCGGGTCCGAGCGCAGAGAGCAGGCCATCACCATGGCGCCAGACGGCGACGCCCCGCTCTTCGAGGCGCAGGGCGAGCTGGCGGATCGCATCCGGAGCCGGACGCGGCTTCGCGGCGTGGGTGGAAGCTTGCATGGATGGCGTCGAGTCTAGGATGTCGACGCGGAGACTGCCGGGCAGCGCGCCCGTCCGGAGCCGGCAGCCGGCTCGCAGCGTTCGGGCAGGCATCCCGCGCGCCCGGTGCAGTCCGCGTTCCGGTCCTCCGCTCGAGTTGCGAGCGGCTTCGATGCAGGCTTCATCGCGTCCGCGCTTTGCGCCGGGAACATCGACGCATGGCTCAAGGTCACCTTGCAAAGCTCCGACGGGGTGAGGAGGGCCCCGCACTTTTTCATCGCCACTTCGCAGGACCGAATCGCGACTGGACGAGTGCAACGCAGACGGAGCGGCCAGATGAGCACCGGTGCCGAGTTCGCGCGACATCGACCCCATGCACCGGAGGCCCGCCTCGACGAGGAGTTCGTGCGTATCCTCTTCGTGGAGGATCGGACGGAGCTTGCAGAGGCGGTCCATCGATCGCTGGGCTGCGCCGCCCGAGGCTCCTTCGACGTGATCCGGGAGCAGGATCTCGACCGCGTCGCCGACCAGGTCGAGAGCGGCGACTTCGATCTGCTGTTGATCGATCTCTCGCTCTCCGAGGGTGATCGCTCGGCCATCATCGAGTGTGCGACGGAGCTCGCCCACCGTCTGCCGGTGGTCGTCCTGACCGGTCTCGAGCCCTTCGTGGAGCCCGGCGCTGATTCGCGCCGCCCGGAACTCGGGGACCGAATCGCGAATGCAGACGTGCCGGGCAAGCTGCGCTGGGCCATCCGACGATCCCGGCGTCTGGGGACCGGCGTGATGTCGCCGATCTTCTGCCGGATCGAAGCGTTCTGCAGCGAGACCGCCTTCCGTTAAGCTCGGCGCGTGATGCGCCTCCGTTTTCGTCTTCCCGGTCGGGCCGAGACCCTGAGCGATCGGCTCGCGCGGCTGTTTCCCGAGATCGACCGGGGGACGCGTCGACGCTGGCTCGAGGAGGGTCGCGTGCGCGTCGATGGGCAGCCGGTGTCCCGGTTGGGACGGCGCTGTCGTGCCGGTGCCCGAATCGAGATCGAGGTCGAGGCGTCCGAGATCGACGGGCTGCCGGGGCTGCCGACGACGTCGAGCGCGAGCTGGATCGCCTGGGTCGACGCGCCGGCCGCCGACGCGGGCTCGGTCGCGCTCGAGGCTCGGACTTCGTCCGCATCCACCGTCGGGTTTGCGGTGCTGGCTCGTCGCGAGGGTCTTGCCGCGGTCCATCTGGTGGGTCCGACGGCGTCCGCGACCCGGATCCTTCAGGCGCTTGCGCGGGGGGCGATGCCGGTCGTCGGCGACCTGCTTCACGGTGGGCTCGGCGTGGCGGGGGGCGCGCGTCTGCAGGAGTGGGATGTCCCAGCGGCGGCCGAAGCCTTCGATGCCCGCCTATCCTCGATCGGGGTCGGAGCCGCCTTGCTGGAATCGGGCTGGCCGCAAGAGCCCGCCTGGCCGGTGCCCGAGAGCGAAGAGGTCCCGCTGCGGCTGCGGGTCTCGGAGGAAACGATTCGCGCGCTCGCGAAGGGGCATCCCTGGATCCTGGCGGACGAGGGCAGCGAATCGGCCGAGGCGTTCCGCCCGGGCAGCCGGGTGCGCGTCGAGTCTCGAGCGGGGCGGGTCGTGGGCTGGGCCCACGTCGAGAATGGGCCGCACCGGGCCGCGCGCCTCTGGGCGAAGGGGGACCTCGCGGCGCGTGAGATCCCATCGATCGATGCCCGTGTTGCGCGGGCCCTTGCACGACGTCGCGCGCTGCTTGGAGCCGGAGTCGGGCCGGAATCTGACGCGGCGACCACGGACGCCTTCCGCCTGCTGCATGGGGAGGCTGACGATCTGCCCGGTCTCTTCGTCGATCGGCTCGGGCCGCTCTTGCGGGTGTTGGTGACGGGGCGGGCCGTCGAGGGCTTCGGGGTGGAGGCGCTGGACGCGTTGCAACGCCAGCTGCCCACGACCCCGTGCGGCAGGGCCTGGAGTGTGCTCGAAATCCTTCATCTCGATCTACCCCGCGGCCTGAGCCTCGATGGTGCGCGCTGGCGGGTGGGCGGTGTCGAGGCGCTCGATGCGGTCGCTCGTGGGACAGGAGAAGGTGTGCCGCGAGAGGAGGGACTGCTTCGCGTGCAGGAGCGGGGTCTTCGCTTCTGGGTCGATCCCGGCTGGGACATGCCGCGGCGCACGCGTCCGGGCTTCGGGCTCTTCCTGGACCAGCGCCAGAATCGGGCCCGTCTCAACTCCGCGGCCGCTCGCGGCGGCGCCTGGCTGAATCTCTTTGCCCATACGGGCGCCTTCAGCGTGGCGCTGCTGGCGGCGGGCGCGGAGCACGTGGTCTCGGTCGATCTCTCGGCGCCGTACCTGGAGCGGCTCCAGCAGAATCTGGAAGCGAACCTCGATCGCGGGGTGGACCCGGGGCGGCATGCGTCGGTGAGGATGGACGGACGTCGTTACCTGGAGACGCTCGAGCGGGATCGGGTGTTTGCGGGGATCGTCGTCGATCCGCCGACGGCGGCCGCCGCCGGTCGACGTTTCTGGTCCGTGGAGCGGGACCTCGAGCCGCTGCTGGCGCTCTGCCTCGGGCGGCTCGAGGCGGGAGGATCCCTGCTCGTCACACAGAATCGGCGCGGCGGGCCGCTCGGGCTCGATCGGATTCTCGAGCGACTGGCGGCGCAAGCCGGCCGCTCCCTCGCGCGGCTCGCGCCTGCACCGCCCGGTCCGGACTTCCCGCGCCGCGACGGATTTCCGGAGGGCGATTCCTTCGAGGGCTGGCTGCTGACCCTCGAATGAGCTCGTCCTGCGGTGGGGATCCATCCGGGATTGCTCTTCCCTCAGGGCATGCGGACGACGATCCGCCTTCTGCCGTCCACTGATACGAGACACGGCCGTCGGAAAGATGTGCAGATTCCTCGCTGATTTCCAAATTTCGAAGTGAAAACCACTCATTTTTTGGGTGGGAGTCCTGACACAAAGCCACTCTGGCCACCACTTCTGACCAACGCCCCGAAGTCCCGGCCGCATGGGCCTCGGGGGTCGAGGCCGGTTTAGCCGGTCGCCAAACGAGCTGGATCCCGCGCAGGCGTCGCGGATCGAGGCTGTGGCAGGGCCCTGCGGAAGAGCCGGGACTGCGCGACTGCGGGAAAGAAAGAAGGGGATGGAAGTGCTGGGCATGAGATCGGTCGAGGCGTCGAGAGTGTTGCCGGTCGCGACGATGAGGGGAGGGCGAAGTCTGCGGATCCTCGCCGGGCGAGAACTCGATGGACGGCGGCAGAGGAAGAGGCATGCCTGGGTTGCTGCGGCACTCGTCTGCGTGGGGCTCGCGCTGGCCGTCGGACCGGCCGCGGCCACATCGGCGCGTTTTTCGTCCACGGGGTTCGGCTTCGTGCCGGAGGATCTGGCGGGACTTCAGCAGCTCCGAATGGGCGAGAGCGACCCCTTCCTCACCGCTGCGGACCCGATCGCGCCCGGTCTCCCCGCAGATCTGGCCGTCGAGCTGATCGGTACGAGCAACCTCTGCGTGCTGGCCCAGGGTAGCTCGGCCTGTCGGGTCAACGCCGATGGGATCACGACACCCTACTCGGCGATCATGAGCTTCGAGGTGAACGTGCTCGATCCCCTTCTCCTGAACGGGCCGTTCACGCTGCTCCTGACCTCGATCGACCTGGCGGACGACCCGAACGTAGTTCGCATCGCGCTGGATCCGACCTTGCCCGCCGGCTTCGACTCGTCTGCCGTTCCGGCCTTCGTTCTGGATCCCTCGAACGGGCTGGGCGGCTTCGACGTTCCGATCGCCGTGCGCGACGAGACGTTTGCGGCCCAAAACGTGATCTACGACTATCTCGGATTCACGGTACAGGACGGGGATCGGGTGACCTTCCGGATCGATGTGGACGCTGCGGGCTCCGTTCAGCCGACTCCTCAGCTCTTCGCGAATGCGACGCCCGTGGTCGTACCCGAGCCGGGAGCGGCGCTGCTGATGGGGCTCGGCCTGATCGGTCTGTCCTGGGCCGGCCGGCGTCGGGTCTGATCGGACATCGTTTCGGACCAGAAGAACGCAACCGGATTCGGGGGAATCGTGCGCAGGCTGTGGGCGATGGTAGGCATTTGCGTGGCTCTCGGAGCTGCGCAAGCGCCGGCGGACGAGATCCAAGCGGCGATCGCGGCAGCACTGGCGGACTCGGAGCGGGGAGAGTGCGAGCAGGCCCATCGCCGGCTGGCCTCGATCGAAGGCCTCGAGTCCCGAGCGCGCCTGCTCGCGGGACAGTGCCGAATTCGTCAGGGCCTCTATCCCGAGGCCCTCGCCGATCTCGATCGAGTCCGCGGAGCGTCGGATCTCGGCCCCGCGCAGCGGGGGGACGTCGAGCTCTACCGGGCCATCGCACTCTTCCATCTCGAGCGGTACACAGAAGCCGAGGCGTCCCTCGACGCCGCGAATGGGCTGACGCGGGATGAGGCGCAGCTATCGCTCTACCGGGGACTGATCGCCCTGCGCCGCGGGAATGCCGAACGGGCGGCGCCGGATCTGGAATCGGCGGCCCGGCTGTCGGCAGCCGGCACCGAGCCCGTCGCGTCCTATTATGCGGGCCTCGCCTGGCAGGGAGCGGATGAGCGTGCCAAGGCGCGGGCCGCCTTCCAGCGGGTGGTCGATCTCGATCCCGACGGGCCCTGGGGTCGTGAAGCGAAGAGGCTGCTCGAGTCGACCCGGCTCTTCCCTGCCTACGTTCGGATGAGCGCGGGGATCGAGTTCGACGACAACGTCCGTCTCCGCGGCGCGGACATCGACGTCCCGCCGGGCGAGGATGGCGGTACGGAGGATCTGCGGGCGGTCTGGAGCGTCGAGGCGGGCGTTCAGCTGTTCAGCGCCGGCAAGTGGACCGGCGGTCTGCTCGGCGCCTACTCGGGATCGGCGCACTTCGACATCACCGAGTTCGACTCCCACTATCCCACGATCGGAGGCTGGCTCGATCATCGGCTCGGTCCGCAGACCCATGCCCGCGCCTACTACACGTTCGGCCAGGCCTGGATCGACGAGGATTCCTTCTTGCGAAGCCAGCTGGCGCAGGCTGGGATCGTGCATACCTGGGAGAGAATTGGCACGACGGAAGTCTTCGGGGACGTGAGCTGGAACGACTTCCGGTTTCCGACCCGTGACGTGACGGATACCGGCCCCGGCGGCACCTGCGCCAATCCCTTCGGTGGCTGCGGTCCGGCTGGGGTCGACGAGGGGCGCGAACGGGATCGCGACGGGGTCGGAGTCGGCCTCTCCGTCGAGCATCGCTATCCGGTGCCGATTCCGCAGTCGATCGAGAACGTCGTCGAGGAGCTGACGCTTCGCGGCCTCTATCGAGTCCGGTACTACGACTCGCAGGGGGACGAGTGGGAGCACGTGAGCAACCGCTTCCAGGTCGGGGCCGAGTTCTACCTGCCCTTCGACCTTCGCCTCGATTCCTGGGCTGCGTACGAACGCCGGGACTTCGCCAATCCCTCGACGTTTCCGAATCAGGAGACGATCGGGGACTCCTTCGTCTCGTCGCTCCAGGACAGCGACCGAGAGGAGAACGTGTTCGAATCGTTCGTGGAGCTCGAGAAGCAGCTCGGCCGGTTCTTCTCGATCAGCACGCGATGGACCTTCGTGAACAACGAGTCGAATCGCAAGGTCTTCGACTTCAACCGGCATGTCGTCGGGGGCTATCTGAACTTCCGCTTCGAATGAGGCGATGTGCGAGGCGCGCGAGCGCGTCTCGCGCAGGGGTCGTCGGGGGGCGATCCAAGCGACGAGAAAAGGAGACTGGACATGGATCCGACTTCCCGGAATCGAGTCCTGATGATCGGCGGGGCGCTGATCGTGATTGCCCTGCTGCTGGTCTGTGGGCCGCTCCAGGATCGAATCGGCAGCGATCGATCCGGGACGCCGCTGCCGCCGGTGGCTGCCGGACCGCCGGAGCCGGCGGCGGAGCGTGTCCCGGTTCAGCCCGCGCCCAACGCTGCGCCCGAAGCTGCGCCGGTGCCGGCAGTCGAGCCGGCGGTGGAGGAGTCTGTCGAGGGTCCGGCTGTGGTCGCCATGCCGGTCGTATCCGACTCTGCTGCGGGCGGCGACGTCGCTCTGGAGACGGCTGCGGCCGCGGGAGCCGCTGCAGCCGGTGCATCCGCTGCGGTCGAGACGGCGGCTTCGGCCCCTTCTGTCCCCGCCGAGCTGCCCTCGGTCTCGGCGGCACCGCCCCCCAGCCCGACCGCCGCTGCGGTCTTCGATGACGCATTGGGGGCGACCTCGCTCGGATCGGTCAGGGACGAGGTGGGAGTCGGGCCGGCGGGTGCCGCGGCCGAGCGATTCGCGCCCCCCGTGGCGAGCGGCGGGCCGGTGCCACTCGGGATTCAGGCGGCTCAGCAGTTCGGAATCGACTCGAGCCTGCGTCGCCCCTGCGACACGCCGGGTTCGGGCTGTCAGAATCTGGTGTCGGCGGGCGGAACAGGGAATCCCCCGATCCGTCCCGGTGTGCGACCGGTGCCTCCGCCCAATCCGCCGATCCAGCCGGGAACCCGTCCGACGCCTTGACGACCTCCGCGTCGGGCGCGTACCAAGTCCGGGAGTCTGTCCCGCTCAGTCGCCCAGCCGGGCGAGGAGCGTCGCGGCCAGCGAGGGGAGCGAGGGGGAATGGCATGAGCGCGCGACAGGGTGTCCGGGCGAGCCGGGAGATCGAGGTCGAGAGCCCGGATGGTGCCTTTGCGGCCTACCTGGCTCTGCCGGCGACCGCCGCCGGGCCGGGGCTGCTCGTGCTGCAAGAGGCCTGGGGCCTCGTGCCGGAGATCCGGGACGTCTGCGATCGACTGGCGCGGGCGGGCTTCGTGGCGCTCGCTCCGGATCTCTATCGGGGCGAGCAGGCCGCTGACGCGGCGCAGGCCGCGCGACTGATGGAGGCGCTCGAGATCGGGCGGACGGAGCGGGATCTCTCCGCGGCCACCCTGGCGCTCCGGCGGCAGCCGGAGACGACGGGCGCGCGTCTCGGCTGCATCGGCTTCTGCATGGGGGGACAGCTTGCGCTTCACGCCGCCTGTCTGCGCAGCGAGATCGCTGCGGTCGTCGATTGCTACGGCGTCCATCCGCACTTCACTCCGGATTTCGCGGGCTGTCGGGCGAAGGTGCTGGGCATCTTCGCCGAGAACGACGAGTTCGTTCCGCCCTCGGCGGTGAAGGCGCTCGAGGCCTCCCTCGAGGCGGCGGGGGTCGAGGCCGAGCTGCTCACGTACGTCGGCGTGCGGCACGGCTTTCTGAACGAGGGGCGGCCCGATGTCTTCGACGCCGAGACCGCGGCCCGGGCCTGGCACGCCATCGAACGCTTCCTCGAAGCCGAGCTCTGCTAGGCCGGATGGCCGCCCTGCGTTTCGACGACTACGGCTACGGGGCCGTGGCCGGATTCTACGAGGAGCTGGCCGCGCTCTACTCCTGGGGACGGATCGCAGCCTCGAAGCGCAGCCAGCTCCGCCATCTCCGGCGAGGCGATCGGGTGCTCTACGCGGGGGTCGGCCGAGGCGAGGACGCGATCCTGGCCGCGCGACTCGGGGTCCGGGTGACCGCCGTAGACCTCTCCGGCGCCATGCTGCGGCGGTTTGCCCGACGCCTCGAGCGCGAGGGGCTCGAGGCCGAGCTGATCGAGGGCGACGTCGCGGAGGAGACTCTCGGGGGTCGCTGCAACGCGGTCCGCTTCGACGCCGTCGTGGCCAACTACTTCCTGAACCTCTTCGAAGCGGAGCGGGCCGGGGCGATGCTCGCGCGGCTGGCCGATCGGATCCGGCCGGGCGGCCTGCTGTTGTGTGCGGACTTCGCCCCCGGCGAGGGGGGATGGCTCGGCCGCTGGATCAGCGAGGCCTACTACCGCCCGGTGAACTGGATCGCCTGGGCGCTCGGCCTCTGCGATCTGCATCCGATCCTCGACTATCCGCGACTGCTCGAGCCGCTGGACTTCCGGATCCGCGGGCTCGAACGATTTCCGGTCGGTGTCGGTCGCAACCCCGCCTATCTTTCGCTGTTGGCCGAGCGCCTGGGTTGAGGCCGAGACTCCGGGCGTGTGGATCGAGCGTCGATCACGCTAGTTCGTCGACTCGCTGTTCTCCGCGGTCCCGATCCCGGGTGCTGGCGTGGTTGCTGGCGTGGTTGCTGGCGTGGTTGCTGGCGTCGCCGCAGCTTCGGCCAGGCTGGCTTCGAGGATTTCGAGGTCCCGGCGCAGCCGGGTGAGCAGATACCGGTCACCCTCGAAGTCCACGGCCGGGACCGCCAGGGCCTCGCGTAGCAGCCGCTCCGCCTCCGTCGGGTTGCCCGCCTGCTCCTCGATCTCGGACAAGCCGGCCAGGATCGTGCGTCGGGCGTAATCCGAGATCGGGGCCTTCGTCGCCGTCCCGACGTCGAGCCGGGACGCGGCCTCGTCGGCGACCGTGCGCGCCTGCTCGAGGTCTCCCCTGCGCGCCAGCGCCTGGGCCAGGGTGATCTCGCTGATGGCGCGTTCGCCAGTGGGCGCGGAGCTCTCTGCAAAGGACTCGTAGGCCGCGCGTGCCGAGGTCTCGGCGGTCGCGAGATCGGGCTGCTCGAGGGCGATCCGGGCGCGCAGCAACTCGATCGACGCATGCAGGCGCTGGTCGTCCGGGTGCAGCTTGCGGGCATCGAGGCTTGCCCGGTCGATCGCGCGACGGGCGAGGTCGGGCGCATCGGCGGCGAGGGCCTGCTGGGCGATCGTGACAGCCTGCTCGAGACGGGATCGATCGACCCCGCCGGCCTCCGCGGTCGTCAGCACGATCTCGAGAACCCGGAGCTTCTCCTCCGTCGTGATCGGCTCGGGGGCGTTGCTGCGCCGCCGGATCACGTCGTTGGCGAGGCTGATCAGCGCGGCGCCCCCGATCTCGGGCTCGGCAGCAGCAATCTCCAGGAGCTGGTTGGCGAGGGCCTCGGCCCGCTCGGTCTCCTCCGCCTCGGCCAGCTCGGTCGCGAGGCGGGCCTGCAGGCCGAAGACGGTCCGGCGACGGGCACTCCAGGCGGGCAGCGAGGCGAGCTGCATCGCTGCCTGGGACAGGGTCTCCTGGGCCTCGACGAACTCCCCGCGACGGATCTGGGCTCGGGCGCGCTGGGCCAGGTCGTGCCAGGCGAGCCCGGCTTCCGCGGGGACGGTTCCGGTCGCCGCGGCGTCTTCGCGAAGCTCTCCGCCTGTGAGTCCTGTGAGTCCTGTGAGTTCATCCGGACCCGCGCCGGCTTCGAGCGGCGTCGGCGGGGGAGCAGTTGGCCAGGAGCAGGCCGCGCCGAACGTGGCCAGACAGACGAGGAGGGCGATGCGCGGAATCGGCATGCTCAGAGACTGACGTAGAGCGCGCCCTCGCGCACCTCGATCGGATGGATCGCGAGCGGTTTGCTCGCGGGCCCGCCAGTCGGGCAGCCATCGCGCAGGTCGAAGCGGGCGCCGTGGAGGGTGCAGACGATCTCGGTCCCCTCGATTGGCTCCCGGTCCAGCGGCCAGGCGGCGTGGGTGCAGCGGTTGGCGACGGCCACATAGCGGTCCTCGAGACGACAGATCAGGATTTCGCGGCCCTCGATCTTCGCCAGGAACCGATCGCCGACCTCCAGCCGTGTGGGGGGATCGATCCGATGCCAGCCCATTCCGCCTCCGCTCCACCTCGTTCAGCCTCCGAAGGCCTCCCGCAGCGCGCGGCAGGTCTCGTCGAGTGCCGCCCGCGCCCGCGGAATCTCGTTGGTCATGGCGAAGAAGCCGTGGAAGACACCGGGGTAGCTCGTATGGCGGGTCGCGACGCCGGCGGCCTCGAGCCGCTCCGCGTAGGCCCGCCCCTCGTCTCGCAGCGGATCGTACTCCGCCGTCAGGACCGTGGCCGACGGCAGCCCGCGAAGATCCCCGGCGCGCAGGGGCGAGGCCAGGGGATTCGCGCCCTCGGCCTCGTCCGGGAGGTAGTGGTGCCAGAACCAGCGCATCATGTCCGCACTGAGGAAGTAGCCCTTGCCGTTCTCCTGGTAGGAGGGCGTGTCGAAGGCGTGGTTCGTCACGGGGTAGATCAGCAACTGATGGACGAGCTCCGGCCCCTTGCGATCGCGACAGAGCAGCGAGACCACCGCGGCCAGATTGCCGCCGGCGCTGTCGCCGCCGACCGCGACGCGCCGCGGATCGATGCCGAGGCGGTCGGCCTGCTCCAGCGTCCAGACCGTGGCCGCATAACAATCCTCGAGGGCCGCCGGAAACTTCGCCTCGGGCGCCAGCCGGTAGTCGACCGAGACGACGACGCAGCCGGCGCCGACCGCCAGCTCGCGGCAGGTCGCATCGTGGGTGTCGAGACCGCAGAGCACCCAGCCGCCGCCGTGGAAGTAGACGAGGGCCGGATGCGGGCCGTCGCCGGGCGGCGTGTAGACCCGCACGGGAATCGGCCCGTCGGGGCCGGGAACCTCGTGCATCTCGACCCGCGGCAGGGCGGGGCCGGTCGACTCCCCCGGCATCTGGGCGAAGGCCGCCCGCAGCTGCTCGGGCTCGAGCTGGAAGGGGTCGATCTCACCGACGGCGCCCATCGCGCTCAACATGGCTTCGGCTTCGGGATCCAGGGGCATCGCTCTCTCCGGGATGGACGCGGGCCGCGGAACGCGACCGCCAGGGACGTCGAACTCGAGCGCCCGAGGCTAGCATCCGGTCGCCGCCGCGGGTGGGGAGTGGGCGCTATCCTTTAGCGGGATTGTCGTTGCGCCGGGCGCATGGGGAACGCCAGCTGGAGGCCGATCGGCGCCGAGAAGCGGCGAGAAGCAGCGAGCAGTAGCGAGCAGTAGCGAGAAGGGTCGGGAAGCCGCCAGAGTTGGCAAGAAGTCGAGGAGGCATGTCATGGGCTTCGGCAGTCGCAGCGTTGATCCTCTCGTACCGGTCCTGCTGGCGTGCGCCCTCGTGTGGATGACGGGCTGCGCCTCGCTCGACGTTCGCAGCGATTGGGACTCGACGGTCGATTTCTCGGGCTTCCAGCGCTTCCATTGGGTCGAGCCCCCCCGGCACGAGAACGCCGACCCCTTCGCCGACAACGACCTGCTACGCAAGCGAGTGCGCCTGGCGGTCTTCCGCACGCTGGAAGAACGCGGGTATCGGCCCGTCGGCTCCGCCGAGGAAGCGGACTTCCTGGTCACCTGGGACGTCACCCTCGAGGAGAGATTGCGGGTGAGCGGAGGCCATCTCGGGGGCTACTACTCGGGTCCTCGCTACCCCTTCCATTCCGGGTACCCTGGCTACGCGGGCGCCGGGGGAAGCTCGACCGTTCGCAGCGACCAGGATTCGACGCTTCTGATCGACTTCCTGGAGGCCCGGACGAATCAGCTGGTCTGGCGCGGATGGGCGAACGAAGTGGTGGGTACGCGCGACCGGGTCCGGGATCTGGAGGATGTGGAGAAGGGGGTCCGTCAGATCCTCGAGGCCTTCCCGCCGTCCGCGAGCGGGTCCTGAAGAGGCGCTGCTGTCGAGCGCCGTTCGCGGTACAGACCCGGCTCGACGCAGGCGGCCAGGGTCGCGACGGTCCGATCGTCTGCGGCCTCGTGGCCGGCATCGAGGTCGGCGCCGAGATCGAGGTCGAGGAATGCAGCCACGCGACGAATCTCCGTCTCCGGTGTCCGGAGCAGACTCCCATGATCCACCTCGATCCACTCGAAGCAGGGTCGCTCGTCGAGCAGCCTCCGGGTCTGCTCGAGCTGGCGGGCGAAGAGGGCTCCGAGGCGCTCGCGCGGGATGGGCGCGGGCGCGGCATGGCCCATCCGCTCGAGCATGGCCTCCTGGGAGGCGAGGACCTCCTCCATCGCGCGCTGCATCAGCAGCACCCGATAGCGCGGCTCCGGCGGCAGCGCGGGCAGTAGAGCGTGGATCACCTTCACCGCGTGGCCCCGCGCCTGCGCCACCCAGGAGGCGTCGCGCAGGCTGCTCCGGACCGGACCGAACTCGTAGTAGCCCCGGGGATTCGAGTCGTCCGCCGGGCGCTGTCCGTCGCATAGCACGGGCCATCCCGCCCGTGCGAGGATCTGCATCATCAACGAGGTGCCCGAGCGGGGCAGGCCGGAGACGATCACGACGCAGCCCTCGTCCCGGGGCCGTTCGGGCGGGGTCATGCCGTCGGCTCCGGAACGGAGTCCAGCTCGTGCCGTCTCGACTCCGCTTCGAGCCGCTCGAGTCGTCGGGTCAGTCGCTGGAGCTGGCGGGCCGTCGAGGTGGAGGAGCGCAGGGCGAGAGCCAGCAGCAGCAGCAACGTTGCGCAGAAGAAGCTGGTGGTTCGGAGCACGGTCGCGAGCAGCGAATCGAGTGCGGGCCGGATCCGGGTCTCGAAGGGACCGGGCTCGTGGACGATGAGATCGGCCGGATCGATCTCGCGCTCGTAGCCGATGGTGGCCAGCGCCCGATCGATCAGGCGGCCCGGGAGCGCCTCGAGATCCGCCACCCGACGATCGGCGCCCGCGAGCGCCGCGGGCAGCGGGCTGTAGTCCACGAGTCGGCGCGAAGCGGTCTCGAAGAGCGGCGGAAAGACGACGCTCGCCGTCGACAGGGCGAGCGCGGCCACGAAGAGCAGGTCGGAGCCCGCCGCCAGGGCGACCCAGATCCTGAAGTACAGGACGTAGACCAGCGAGATCGTCGCCAGTCCCAGCAACAGGAGCTGTTGCCAAAGCGCGAGCTCGGGAGTCATCGTGGGTCTTCCTCCTTCGGTCGGACGGTCGGACGGTCGGACGGTCGGTCGGGTCCCCCTCGGTGGGCGGGGATCGTGGGGAATGCAGCGACACGTCGCCGGCTTCCATGATGGCACGCAGCGGGAGCGAGTCGAGGTGAGCCCGAGCGCGGACGCCCGTGCGTGGCAGTGCGAGGCAGGATGAGGAGTGTCGTGCATGCTGGATCCGCAGCTCGAGACGATCGAGCGACGATTGGAGGACCTCTACGGGTCCGTCGACTGGTCGCGACAGGTAGGAGTGCTCCAGGTGATGGCGATCGTTGCGTCGCCGCGTGTGGTCATCGCCCTCGGCCCGGCTGCGCCCACGAGCGGGACCGACCGCTTCGTGCTCGGCGTGGCACGGGCGCGGGCCGATCTCGTGCTCACGTCCGGTGCCATCCTGCGCGCCGAGCCGGATTTGGTGCATCGCTTCTCCGACGATCCCACGGAGGACGACGCCCTGCAGCGCTGGCGCCGGGAGCGCCTCGGCCGGGATCGTCCGCCGGCTCTCGGGGTGCTCAGTCGCAGTGGGCAGATTCCCGGCCATCATCCCGCGTTTCGTTTCGCGCAGGCGGGCTTCGTCTGGACGGGCCGATCGGGTCGGGCGCGACTCGGCGGTCGCGTCGGCGCGCTCGCGGTGATCGACTCGGTCGGGGATCGATCGACCGGGGTTGAGGTCGGGGTCGGAGTTGGACCCGTGCCCGCGACCGCGGCCGGATATCCGGCGGCGCGCTGGCCCGGGGGCCGATGGGCGGGGAATCTCGGCGGGGCGATCGCCTACGCGCGGTCGTTCGGGGCCGCGACCGTGCTCGTCGAGGCGGGACCGACCCTGACCCGGGCGCTCTACTCCGGGCCGCGACGAGCGGATGGGGCCGGAGCTGCGCTCGCCGAGCCACCGGGGCTGCTGGACGAGCTTCTGCTCTCCCGCTTTGAAGGGAGGCTCGACCCCTCGGCCGTCGGCCGGGCCTTCGTATCCGATGCCGCGGTCCGGGCCCGCTTTCCGGATCCGCCCAGCGAGCGACGCACGCAGGAGTCGAGCGGCTCCTGGAGCTTCCTGCGCTACCGCCGAGCATCCGTCCCGGGTCACGGCGATGCAGGCGATTGACGATGTCGGGATGCGTTGGCTGCGACGGCTCCAGCGGGCGGCGCGTCGCGGGGACAGCGATTCTCAGGCGGGGCGTCGCAGCATCGGCCAGAGCGTAGGGCCGGCCTCGATCCGAATCTCGTCGACCACTTCGAATCCGTGGCGCTGGTAGAAGGGGATGTTGGTCTCCTTCGAGGACTCGAGATAGGCCGGTCTGCGCTGGTCGTCGCAGAGTTCGAGGATCGGACGGATCATCGCCGAACCGATGCCCCGGCCCTGGGCCTCGGGCACGGTCCCCAGGATTGCGAGGTACCAATGGGGCTCCCGGAGATGATGTCGACGCATGGTCCGGCCGAGTTCGACCGCGCGTCCGAATCGCCGGCGCGTGGCGGCGGCCACTTCGAGACCGAATCGCAGCTGGGTCCAGAAGCCGAGCTGCGGGGGCGAGGGGGCCTGCCAGATCGCCGCGCCGCGCACGGGGTCGGTGGTGTGGATCGCGCCGTGGCCCACGAAGGAATCGATCGCGAGCCGGGCGAAATGACCGAAGCGCCGTCGACGGGTCGATTCGTCCGGAAAGAGATGCATCGCCACCGGATCGTCGAAGAAGGCGCGGCCGATCGCGTCGTGGATCGCCGCGCGATCCTGTGGCCGCGCGATGCGAACGCGCGGCTGCGGCGGGCCGAACTCGAAGACGGCCTGTTCTTCGGGGGGATTCACGGCGTTTCGCCTCGTTCGTCTCGAAGCCCGGAGTGTTCCTCAACCCGGTCGAGCCAGACAAGGGTCTCGACGTGCTCCGTGAACGGAAAGAAGTCGAAGATCTCGACGCCCGCCAGCCTCAGGGCCCCGGTCTGCCGCAGCGCCTCGAGATCCCGGAGCAGCGCGTCGAGTCCGCAGGCCAGGTAGATGAGACGGCGCGGTGGATCACGGACGAGCGCCTGTCGCAGCGCCGGATCGAGCCCTTTGCGGGGCGGATCGACGATCACCAGGTCGGCACCCCGGAGCGCGCCCAGCCGCTCCCCGGCGGCGCCCGGGAGCACCTTCGCCCGTCGCTGCTCGGGCTCCGGACGGGCAGCCAGACCGCGCTCGAGGCCAGCGAGCCCGTCCGGGCTGCGCTCGTTGAAGCGCAGCTCCCGGGCCTGGCCGAGGAGCCCGAGCCCGATGGCCCCGACGCCGCAGTAGAACTCTGCCACGCAGAGGCCGGGCGGTGTGAGATCGGCGATCCGGCGGCGGGCGCGGTCGAAGAGCGGCAGATGACTCTGGCCGAAGGCGCCGGGCGGATAGAAGACGTCCGTTCCATCCAGGTGCTCGCGCACGCAGGGCGCGTCGCCGGCGAGCTGGACCCAGGTCGGGCCGAGGATCGTGTTGCTGCGCTCGGGCTGGCCGTTGAAGAAGAGTCCCTGGAGTCGTTCGCCGAGTCGTCGCTCGACGGCCTCGGGCAGCCCGCCCAGCACGGCGGGGGTCGTGGCGCGGCCGACGAGCACGACCTGCACGCGATCGCTCGTCCGCTCGACCACGAGCTGGACATAGCGCAGCTCGCCGCGATGGAAGGACTCGACGTAGGGCTCGACGCCGCTCTCGCGGATGGCCTCGCGGATCGCCCGCGCGCTCTCGTTCAGCATTGGATGGTGAATCGGGCAGTGGGGGGTTGCGACGATCCGGTGGGAGCCAGCCTGGAAGAGTCCGATGCGAGGGTTGCCGGGGCGGCCGCGGACGGCGAGGCGGGCCCTGTGGCGATGGCCCTGCGCGGGCGCCTGATGGATCCGAGGCTCGGGCAGCCCCGCCTGCCGGGCGAGGGCGCGGACTCGCGTGACGGCGCGCTCCGGCAGCGCGGACGCGCCAAAGCGCGGGCAGCCGGGGCAGGGCGGACGATGGGGGCAGGCGTCGGGGACGGACACCGGGCGACTCTAGCGCTGGATCGCACCGGACCCTCCCGCGGCGGACCTGCGTCCCCGCGCCCGTCGCCGTGCCCGCGTCACGTTCGCCCGCGCCCACGCGCCCACGCGCCCGGAGCGGGCTGCTACGATGCATCGATGAACCCCGTAAAGTCGCCGCAACGCCCACAGAAGAGGCCGATTTCAGCGTCCGCCTCCCGGGCGGATTTCCTGGCGACCACCCGGGCCGACCTCGAAGCCCGCGGCTGGGACGAGGTCGACGTCGTCTTCGTGACCGGCGACGCCTACGTCGATCATCCCTCCTTCGCGATGGCGATCCTCGGTCGCTGGCTCGAGGCCCACGGATTCCGGGTCGCGATCCTGGCCCAGCCCGACTGGCAGAGCGCCGAGCCCTGGCGGGCCCTCGGCCGGCCCCGGCTCTTCTACGGGGTCTCGGCCGGCAACATGGACTCGATGATCAACCACTACACGGCGAACCGGAAGCGGCGCAACGCCGACGCCTACTCGCCCGGCGGCCGCATCGGGCTGCGACCGGATCGGCCGACCGCAGTCTACGCACAGCGGTGTCGGGAGGCCTTCAAGGGCGTGCCCGTCATCACGGGCGGGGTCGAGGCCTCGCTGCGGCGGATCGCGCACTACGACTACTGGAGCGATCGCGTCTGGCCCTCGAATCTCGTCTCCTCGAAGGCCGATCTGCTGGCCTACGGGATGGGCGAGGACGTGATCCTCGAGATCGCCCGGCGCCTCGAGGGCGGCGAGGACCTGGCTTCGCTGCGTTCGCTGCGGGGCGTCGCGTATCTGCTCGGGAAGAACGAGGCGCTGCCGGAGTCCGCGTTCGGCGGCGCGGCGGGTGAGGAGACGATCGAGCTGCCGGCCTTCGAGACGGTGAAGGAAGACCGACGCGCCTTTGCCGAGATGACCCGGGCCTTCCATCACGAGACCAATCCCGCCAACGCCCGCCGCATCGTCCAGCCCCACGGCGATCGGCTGCTGGTCGTGAATCCGCCCGCGTTGGCGCTGGACGAGCCCACGATGGATCGGCTCCACGAGCTGCCCTACACGCGCCAGCCCCATCCTGACTACGACGCGCCGCCGCCGGCCTGGGAGACCATCAAGGACTCGGTCCAGATCATGCGCGGCTGCTTCGGCGGCTGCACGTTCTGCTCCATCACCATGCATCAGGGACGCGAGATCCAGAGCCGCAGCCCCGACTCGATCCTGCGCGAGGTCGAGGCCCTGGCGGCGCGGCCCGACTTCAAGGGCGGCATCAGCGACCTCGGCGGCCCGACCGCCAACATGTACCGGATGCGCTGCAGCCGGCCCGAGGTCGAGCGGATCTGCCGGCGGCTGTCCTGCGTGCATCCGAAGGTCTGCAAGCTGCTCGGGACGGACCATGGTCCGATCCTCGACCTGATGCGCCGGGCGCGCGCGGTGCCGGGCGTGAAGCGCGTCCACATCGCCTCCGGCATCCGCATGGACCTCGCCGCCGACGCGCCCGAGTACCTCGAGGAGCTCGCCGCCCATCACGTGGGCGGACATCTCAAGGTCGCCCCCGAGCACGTGAGCGATCGCGTGCTGGAGCTGATGAAGAAGCCCGGCCGCGGCAGCTTCGAGATCTTCGCCGAGCGCTTCGCCGCCGCCTCGAAGCGGGCCGGCAAGGAGCAGTACCTCGTCCCCTACTTCATCGCGAGTCATCCGGGCTCGACGCCCGAAGAGATGATCGAGCTGGCGATCTTCCTGAAGCAGCGGGGCTACCGGCCGCGTCAGGTGCAGGACTTCATCCCGGCGCCGATGGACCTCGCGACCTGCATGTACTGGACGGGACTCGATCCGACGACGATGAAGCCCGTCGAGACGGCCAGGCGCGTGAGGGACCGCAACGTCCAACGCGCGCTGCTGCAGTTCTTCGCGCCCGAGAACTGGGCCACCGTGCGCGACGCCCTGCGCCGGGCCGGTCGCGAGGACCTGATCGGAGACGGCCCGGATTGCCTGATTCCGGCGCAGCCCCCGCGCCGTGCGCGCTCGGGCAGGGGCTCCGCCGGAGCGAGGACGCACGAGCCCGTCGCTCCGGGCGGAGGCTCGACGGATCGGGCCTCCGCGGATCGGGGGTCGACGGATCGGCCGGGCCGTGGGACGAGGCAGCCGGCCGGCTATCGGCGGCCGTCGCGCGAGCGCGGACGGGATCGACGTTAGGCCGTCGCGGACGACCCTGCGGCGCGTCCGGTCGGATCCATCCGCTCGGGTTCAGCGCGGCCCGCCGCTGGCGATCTCCCGGCGCAGCTGCGACACGTGAACGATGCCGAAGAGGAAGGTCTGCCAGAGCTCTCCGATCAGCGGTCGGGGACTCTTTCGCAGCACGCCGAGAAAGGCGATGCACTCGATCACGTGTACGGCCGCCAGGACCGTGAAGAGCGTCCGCCCGAAGGCGCCCACGCTCGTGCTCTGGAGCGGCTCGAAGAAGCCCGCCGTGGCGAAGAGCCAGGTCGAGCCGACGATGATCTTGGAGACGGTGATCAGGCTGTTCTCTTTCATGGGCCTTCTTGCCGTGGAATGGCTTGCGATGGAGCACCGCGCTCGCCGGGAGCTCTCGCATCGCGGGATCTGGGAAAGCGACGGTCAAGCATAGCCGGCCTCCGCCCGCCCGCCGCACCCGGACGCCGAGCTGCGACCGGCGTCGCCTGAGCCAGGGCGCCATCGCGCGAGCGTGCGACTGCTAGGCGCTCGCGGCGCGGAGCCAGGCGACTGCGATCGCGGACAGGGCCGCGGCCGCCGCCAGCGCCTGGAGCGCGGGGCCCGGCCGGGCCCGTCGCGCCAGCGGTACGGCGAGCCCCAGGCCCGTCAGCCCGCCGGCCGCGAGTCCGAAGAGATGGGCAGAGAAGTCGATCCCGGGGCCGCCGGAGCCGAGCATCGCGACGATCCCGAGCCCCGCCCCAAAGGCGACCCAGGCCCCTCGCCCCGGGACCGACCGCTGATGCCGCTGCCAGGCGGCGAGTCCGGCCAGCACCCCGACCAGTCCGAAGACGCCGGTCGAGGCACCGATCGAGCTGTGGCCGGATCCGTAGTAGAGCGCGTTGGCGAGATTGCCGAGGGTGCCGGAGACGAGGAAGCAGAGCAGCGCCAGCCCGAGGCCCAGGCGACCGGCCAGGGCGGCGAGGAAGAGGCCTCCGAAGAGCGTGTTGCCGACGACGTGAGGAAGATCGGCGTGAAGCGTGAGCGCCGTGACCAGTCGCCAGGGCTCTCCATCCAGGACCAGTACGGCCTGGCTACGCCCCATCTGGACGAGGGCCTCGCGCCGTCCCGACTGCTCCAGGCCGAGATGAAACGCCAGCAGCGTGAGGGCGAGGGCGTAGGCACCGGCCGTCTGGTAGAGGGACGTTTCATTGGCGATGGCCCGCTCGGCTCGTCGGGCCTGCTCGGCGCGCTCCCGTCGATCCCGGCGTTCTTCTCGATAGGCGACGAGGATGGATCCGGCCCGCCCACGGTCGGGCTCGGCCACCTCGACGCCGAAGCCCGAGGCCGTGCGTTGCAGCGTGGCCTCGAGTCCCTCGGCGCGGAGAACCAGCAGCCATTCCTCGGCCTCGCGCTTGTGGAACGTCTCCGGGAGCGCGTCTCGGGTGTCGGGGTGGTGCTCGGCCATGATCGGCAATCATGGTACCGTCCAGCGGAGCCAAGGCCGCAGAAGAAGTCAGGAGACGCTTGCATGACGATTCCGGGGGCCACCCGCGGCCCGCGCTCGCTGATCCGGATCGAGCGCATCGCGCTCCAGGGACCCGGGGTCGTGATCCTGACGGGACCCTCGAGCTGCGGCAAGGGAGAGGTCGCGAACGCCCTCTGCGACGTGCTTTCGATCGACGCCCGACGGCATCTCTCGATGGGTCGGATCCTGCGCTCCACGATCGAGCGCTCGAGAGAGGATCCGGCCTTCCTCGATCTGCTCGAGAGCCGCTACGCGCTCTCGCGCAGCACCAGCCTCTTCGACTGCCTGGATACGACCGACGAGCTCAGCGAGAAGGTCGAGCGGCATCGGACGGATCTCGAGAAGTTCTTCGGCCGTCAGCCGAGTCGCTTCATCTCGTCGGAGGCAGTCGGAGGCCGTGGTGACGTGAGCCAGCTCGACTGGCTCGAATACTGTACGGCGCGGGGCCTGCTGATCCCGAATCGCTGGACCCAGGATCTGATCGCGGCGGAGATCGAGAGCGTTCTGACGAGCGAGGCGGGCGCTCGGGATCGGCCCTTCATCCTCGATGGCTATCCGCGCACGGTGGGCGCCACGAAGCATCTGCTCGCCTTCCTGCGTGAGCTCGGGGTGCCGGTGCTGAAGGTCCTCCATCTGTCGATCAGCAGGGCGGAGATGACCCACCGCGCGGGTCGGCGGGGGCGTTCGGACGACGACGAGGAGGCCCTGCGCAGTCGTTTCGATTTCTACGTCGAGAACGTGCAGCCCTCGATCGACTATCTGAAGACGGAGCTCGGCGGAGACCGCGTGGCGCTGATCGACGCCCATCAGCCGGCCTTCAGCGAGCGGGAGGGCGAGCGGACCTTCGACCTCGGGCGCTCGATCGAGAATGTCGTCTCGACGGCGCTGCGGGCGTTGGGAGTGCCGGCGGTGATCGTGCGGGACCTGCTCGAGCAGCGTCGGGAGGAGCCCGGGGCCGCCGAGCGATGAGCGGCAGCCTGCCCGAGCCCGAGAGCGGGGATCTCGGGCGCTACCTCGAGGATACGATCACGGTCGACTGGCAGACGCCGTCGGTGACGGAGACGGGGCGCCGTCTGGTCGAGGGGGTCGGGACACCCGAGGCGCAGGTCGAGCGGATCTTCGGCTTCGTACGCGACGAGATCGTCCACTCTTTCGACATCGACATCGACATCGACATCGACGGCATCGGCATCGGCATCGCCAGCGACATCGATCCGCGGACGTGCCGAGCGAGCGAGGTGCTCCGGGAACGGGCCGGTGTCTGCCATGCCCAGAGCCATCTGCTGGCGGCGTTGCTGCGCTTCGCGGGCTTTCCGACCGGATTCTGTTATGCCCGGCTTCGGGATCCCGAGCGCCCCGATCGCTTCGTCCTGCACGGGTTCAACGCGGTTCATTGGAGTCCGACCGGAGGCTGGATCTACCTGGACGCGGCGGGCCGTTGGCGGCCGCGCGCGCCGGAGATGGGCCGAGCGTCCGGCCCCGGCCCCGGCCCGGGCCGAGCGGCGGAGTCGGCCTGCCGCTTCGAGCCTCCCTGGCAGCTCGGCTGCGCGCCCGATGTCGAGCGCGGCGAGAGCTTCCTGCCCTGGATCCATCGGCGGCCGGCGCGTCGGATCGTCGAGCTGCTCGAACGGGCGCCGAGCCTCGATGTGATCCGACGAAGTCTTCCGGACTCGATCGACTGAGGCTTCCGAGTTCCGCCTGGTCGCAGCCTGCCCGATCGCAGTGCGGCGCATCCCGCACTACCCTTTCGTAAATGAGTGCGGCAGCCCCCGTGAAGAGCGAGTCCCGTGAAGCCCGGAAGAGCCTGATCGAGGCGATCGACCGCGAGGCCACGGCGCGGGGCGGTGAGGATGGATCCTGCTTCGCCGAGTTCGCGCGCGCCTTCCTGGCGGGGGCGGAGGGCCGTCCGCTCCAGACTCACGGGACGGCGGGTCTGGTGAGCGCGGCCAGCGACGGCTTCGAGCTGGCGCGTCAGCGCCGTGGGGACGAGCGACACGTGCGGGTGCGGCTGCCTGCCGACCTGCCCGGGCGCAGCGTGATCGAGGTCCTCCAGCCGGATCGTCCCTTCCTGGTCGATACCTTGAGACTCTTCCTGCGGCGCCATCGCTTGCAGGAGCAGATGCTGTTGCATCCCACCATCCGGATCCGCCGCGATGCCGCCGGCCGGCTCTGCTCGGTCGGAGACGAAGAAGGCGTTCTCGAGTCGCTGATCTACGTAGAGGTCTATCCCCGGGTCGACGAGGTCCGGGCGCGGGATCTCGAGAGCGAGCTGGCGCAGATCATGGGATGGGTCGCGAACGTCACCGACGACCATCGCCGCATGATCCGCTTCGTGCGGGAGATCGGGGCCAACGTCGAGTTCGCCCGGGACCACATCGAAGGCGGCGAGGAACGGGTCGCCAAGATCAGCCGTTTCCTCGACTGGCTGGTCGAGCATCACTTCGTCTTCATGGGCGCGCGGCGCTACGAGATCCGCGGCTTGGGCGACGAGATGGAGATCGTGCTGCGTCCGGAGGCGGGGCTGGGCATGTGGCGATCCGACGGCGAGAGCCGTTTCCGGGAGCCGCGGCGGGGGGCGGAGATTCCGCCGGTGCTGCGATACTCGCTCGCAGACCCACGCCTGGTGCAGGTGAGCAAGGGCTGGACCGAGTCCCGCATCCACCGGTCGGGCCGCATCGACCGGATCCTCGTGAAGGAGCACGACGAGCAGGGTCGGCTCTCGGGCTTCTCGATCCTCTCGGGCCTCTTTACCTTCGCTGCTCTGCGCATGCCGAGTTCCCAGGTACCGCTGCTCGCCGAGCGTCTCGAGCAGATCCTCGAGGCGGAGGGGGCAGAGCCCGGCTCCCATCGCTACAAGGCGTTGGTGGCGGCCTTCGACTCGGCGCCGATGGAGTTCCTCTTCGGGGCGGAGGTGGCCGAGAACGCCGCGCTGATCCGCGAGATCGTGGACGCGGAGGGGGCCGAGGAGCCGCGGGTCGTGCTGCATACGGACGCCGGCGGGCGCTCCTACTACGCGGCCGTGCTGCTTCCCCGCGAACGCTATGGCGAGGTGTTACGGGGCGAGGTGCGCAAGCTCTTCGAGGCGGACCCGCGCACGGGGCACATCGACGACCGCGTCTCCTTCCTCGAGGAGGGAACGGCGCTGCTGCATTTCTTCTGCACGCTGCGCGAGGGGGAGCCACCGGACGCGGCGGCGCTCGAGGCCCGGGTGCGACAGCTCGCGACCCGATGGCAGGATCAATTGACGGACGCGCTGATCGCGGACCACGGGTCGGCGATCGGCGGCGAACTGGCGGCCCGTTATGCGGAGGCCTTTCCGGAGGCGCTGCGGGTCGCGACGCACCCCGTCGATGCCGTGCGCGACGTGCGGGCGCTCGAAGCCCTGCATGCGGAGCAGCGACCCCAGATGGCGCTCTTCATCGATGATCGGATGTCCGGCGTCGAGTTCACGATGCTGCGCGTCTACCTCGGGAGTGAGTGGCTGCTCTCGGACCTGCTGCCGCTGGTGGATCATTTCGGCATCCGCGTGATCGACGCCCGCCAGACGCCCGTGACCACCCAGGATCGGGGCCAGGCCTTCGTGCACGCGCTGCGCATCGTCTCGATGGGTGAGACCCAGGCGGAGCTCGATGAGGTCGCGCCGCGGCTCGAGGCGGCGCTGCGCGCGGCTCTGCTCCGGGTCGTGCCCGACGACGCCCTGAACGCCCTCGTGCTCGTGGCCGGTCTCGACTGGCGCGAGGTGGACCTGATCCGGGCCTACCTCGAGTACTTCAACCAGATCCAGACGACGCTGACCCGGGCTTTCGTGCGGGACGTGCTGCTTCACAATCCCCAGGCCGTGCGACTGCTGGTGGAGCTTCATGCCGCGCGGCTTCGACCGGGGCCGGAGGATGAGGAGCGGGCCGCGCGGGAGGCCGGGATCCGCGAGCGTTTCGAGGGCTATCGCGATCGCATCGCCAGTCTGAACGAGGATCGCGCCCTCGGCTCGGTGCTCGAGCTGATCGGAGCGACCCTGCGGACCAACTTCTACGCCGAGCCGGCGGGCGTCCATCGCATCGCGATCAAACTGGATCCGTCGGCCGTCTCGAGTCTCACGCCACCTCATCCCTACCGTGAGATCTTCGTCCACGGCTCCGGCGTCGACGGCATCCACATCCGGGGCGGACCGGTCGCTCGCGGTGGCATCCGCTGGAGCGATCGCCTCGACGACTTCCGCGCCGAGGTGCTCGGCCTGATGCGGACTCAACAGCTGAAGAACGGGCTGATCGTCCCGGTCGGGGCGAAGGGGGGCTTCGTGCTGCGGGAGGCGGACCTTCCCCAGGCAGAAGCGCGTCAGAAGGCGGACGAGGCCTATCAAGTCTTCATCGCGGGGCTGCTCGACGTGACCGACGACATCGATGCCGAGGGCGTGGTGGTCCCGCCGGCGGGTGTGTTTCGACGGGACGACGACGATCCCTATCTGGTGGTGGCGGCGGACAAGGGGACCGCTCATCTCTCCGACACCGCCAACGCCCTCGCCCTCGAGCGCGGGTTCTGGCTCGGCGACGCCTTCGCCTCGGGCGGATCCGTGGGCTACGACCACAAGAAGTACGCGATCACGGCCCGCGGTGCCTGGGAATGCGTGAAGCATCATTTCGCCGAGCTCGGTCTCGACGCCGAGCGCGACGCCTACAGCGTCGCCGGCATCGGCGACATGTCGGGGGACGTCTTCGGCAACGGGCTGCTGCTGATGCGCCAGGCGCGGCTGGTCGCCGCCTTCGATCATCGCCACGTCTTCATCGATCCGGATCCCGACCCGGAACGGGCCTGGAGCGAGCGGCGCCGCCTCTTCGATCTGCCGCGCTCCTCCTGGGCCGACTACGACCCGGCCTGTCTCTCCAAGGGTGGCGGCGTCTGGCCACGCTCGGCCAAGCGCATCGAGCTCTCGCCCGAGGCCTGCGAGCGGCTCGGCCTGGAGACGCCAATCGTGACGGGTCCCGAACTGGTGCGGGCCGTGCTGCGCGCGCCCGTCGACCTGCTCTGGAACGGCGGCATCGGTACCTACGTGAAGGCGAGCGCCGAGACCCACGCGAGCGTCGGCGACCGGGCGAACGAGTCGGTGCGCATCGACGCCGACGAGCTGCGGGCCCGGGTGCTGGGGGAGGGCGGCAATCTCGGTCTGACCCAGGCATCCCGGGTCGAGGCGGCGCGCCGTGGCGTGCGCCTCGATACCGACGCCATCCACAACTCGGCCGGGGTCGATCTCTCGGATCAGGAGGTCAACTACAAGATCCTGCTTGCCCAGCCGCTGCGCGTCGGCGAACTCTCCGCCGGGGATCGGGCCGCACAGCTGATCGAGGTCGCCGAGGAGGCCTGCGAGTCGGTGCTCGCCCACAACCGCGCGCAGGCGCTCAGCATCTCCCTGGATGAGCGGCGCTCGGCGCGCGACCTGGAATCGTTCCGCTGGGCGATCTCGACGTTATGCGAGTCCCAGGCCGTCTCGGCGAAGGATCTCGAGCTGCCGGACGAGGCAACGCTGCAGGCGCGGCGGGCCGCCGGGGAGGGACTCGCCCGCCCGGAGCTGGCGGTGCTCCTCGGCCTCGCCAAGCTCCACGCGCGGCAGGCGATTGCGAGGGATCCCTTCGTCGATCGGCCGAGCCTCACGCCGCTCTTCGAGGCAGCCTTTCCGGCCGCGCTGAAGCGCCGCTTTCCCGAGGCCCTGGCGGGCCATCGCCTGCGACGCGAGATCACGGCCCTGGCCGTCACGAATCGCATCGTCGACGTCGGCGGCGTCACCGCGATCACGACGATGACCGCCAAGCGGGGCCTGCCGGTGGCGACCGCGGCGGCGGCGCTGCTGGCGGCAGACGAGATCCTCGAGGGCCCGCGCCTGCGTGAGGCGCTGATGGCGCTGCGGGGGCGGGCCGAGCTCGACGAGATCGACGATGCGCTGCTCTCGATCGGCACCGCGGTGCAGGATGTGGCGCGCTACCTGATCGCCGAGGATCTCGATCCGGTCGAGCCGGCCCGCACCCGAGCCTGGAGTGAGGCCCTCTTCGGTCTGGCCGAGCAGGTCGAGTCCTTTCTCTCGCGCGAGGAGGCCGATCGCTTCGGTGCCCGCAAGCGGAGCCTGGTGCAAAAGGGTATTCCCGAGAATCTCGCGTCGCTGATCGCCGGCGCGCCCCTGGCCGATCGCGGACTGAACATCGTTCGGCTGGTGGAGCGGACGGGACAGCCGATCCTCGCCGTCTCCCGCGCCTACGCCCGCCTGGGGGACGCCAGCGGGATCAACTGGGTCTTCCAGAACCTGCCCCGCGCCGCGGGCGACGACGCCTGGGATCGGCTGGTGCTGATGGACCTGCGCACGGAGGTGCTGTCGCTCCAACGCGTACTCGCCGAGCAGGCGCTCCGCCAGAACGGCGGGCACGGCGGACACGATGAACACGGAATGGACCCGGCGACCCCCGGCGATCCCGAGGCCGCCGTGGAGGCGTTCCTGGCCGCCCACGAGGAGTCCCTCCGGCGCGTCCACGCGCTGCTGCCCGAGGCCCAGACGACGCCCTCGGCCAGCGCGCTCACCGTCGTCGTGCAGGCGCTGGCTCGACTGCGACCGAGCGACTGATCGCCACCCGCGCAACCCGTGTCAGTCGATCGGGTCGAGGACCACCACCGGGATCCGCCGTTCCGTCGCCTTCTGGTAGTCCTCGTAGGGCGGATAGATCTCGGCGAGCTTCTGCCAGAGCTGCTCGCGCTCCTCGCCCTCGGCCACCCGAGCCCGGGCCTTCAGATGCTTCTTCGCCACCTGCAGCTCGCACTCGGGATCCGCCTCGAGGTTGCGGAACCAGAGCGGATGGCTCGGCATGCCCCCCTTCGAGGCGATCACGACGTAGCTGTCGCCCGAGGTTCCGTAGATCAGCGGAGCCGGGCGAGGCTTGCCGGTCTTGCGTCCCTTCGTCGTGAGCAGCAGGGTGGGCAGCACCCCGGGGCCGCCTTGCGGTGTCGAGTCCCAGAGGTGGGCCTTCTCGGGGTCGGTCTGGTAGAGCTCGATATGCTCCTGGATCCAGGGAATGGTCGAGAAGTCGGTCATGGAATCCTCCTTCAGGACGCCTGCCGAGCGCCGGTGGCGGCCGCCGCCACAGTGGCGGGGCCGCGAGCACTGATCAGCAGGGTCTGCCTCGAAGGCTAGGCTACAGTCCGCCCGGGAGCGAGACGACTCAGTCCAGGGTTTAGACGGAAGCGGGCTCCCCCCGCACGGACCCCGCACGGACCCCACCCGGAACCCGCTGCGGGTCTCCGGGTTCCGTAGCAAGCGGTGGGAGGCGTCTCCGAGCGGTGAGTAGATTTGAATAGAGTTGAACAAAGGTGAGTAGAGGTGAATAGAGTCGTCATACGAAATCGACGGTTCAGGAACCCCAGGTCATCCCGTCGCC
>CAYWGW010000007.1:0-49435 GCA_964457385.1 uncultured Spirochaetaceae bacterium | reverse complement strand
GGCGACGATCGGAGGCGCGGCCGTGGCGGCGATCGGGTTGCTGGCAGGGCCGACTCGCGATCTCGTGGTCGAGCATCGCTCCTTGACCTACAGCTTCTTCATCGGCCTCACCCTGGGCGGCCTGCCGCTCGTCTGGCGCCTCGCGCGACCCCTCACACGCTCGGTCTGGATCGCCGCCCTCGTCGCCTTCGTGCTGATGGTCGTGATGGCCTACGGATCGAACGCTGCAGGCGGTGGCGGGCCGCGAAACCTCCTGCTGCTCACCTTCTCGGGAGTCGCGGGTGCCTCAGCCATGATCCTGCCGGGCATCTCGGGTGGCTATCTGCTGCTTCTGCTGGGTCAGTACGAAGCGATCCTGGGGGCGATCGAGCAGCTGAAAGAAGGCCTGATCGGCGCCGCGGGACTCGACGCCGCCGGGATCGGAGAAGCGCTCGGCGTGCTCGTGCCGGTCGGCATCGGAGTGGTGGTCGGCATCGTCGCCGTGAGCAACGCCCTGCGTTGGCTGCTGGCGCGACATGAGAAGCCGACTCTAGGGCTGCTGATCGGATTGCTGCTCGGGGCCGTGGTCGGCCTCTATCCCTTCCAGGAAGCCATTCCGCCCGAGCCCGGATTCCTGCATCGGGGGATCCCCATCGCCGACGAGTCCCTCGCCGAAGTGCCCATCGAGGACTGGCCGCTGAAGCGCTTCACGCCGACTGCGGCGGAGCTGGCAACGGCATGTGGCGTGGGATTCGCCGGCCTCCTGCTCACGCTGGCGATCTCTCGCGTCGGCGAGTCGCGCGAGGAGATCGTCGAGGAGGCTCGATCCACGCCCCCTTCCTGAGACGAGAATTCGTCCAACCCGACCTGCAGCGTGCGACGCGGCTCTCTTTTCAGCGGCGGGGCCCGCCGACGACGACGCGCTTGTCGCAGGCTGCCGCATCTGGGCAATCCACTTCCGCGCTCCTTCGGCGCTCCCCGCTCCGGCTCCCGGCAGCGGACCGGCAACGAAGCTCGGAGTCTGCCGTCCGCCCACGTCTATCGCAGCCCCGATCCGGAAACTCCCGCACCCTCGTAGGGCGCGCACGTTCCTTGCTTGACAGTCGCGGAGCGTGACAGTCGCGGACACGGCGACAGCGGCGGGACAGGCCCGGTCTGGGGGCGCTCGACGAAGCGGACTTCGCCCGGGAGTCGTCCCGCGAGCACGAAGAGCACGGAGGAGCGGACAATGCCGCGCAACGAGACCCAGGGCCTCTGCTTCCTGCTCGGATTGCTGCTCGCGTTCTACTTGCTGACGCCTTTCCTGGAGCTCGTGCGTCGCTGAGGCGGGGGAGTCCGCCGACGACCCGAACGCGACGTCGAAGCGTCGGTCGTGTGGCGGAGCTGCTCGACGTGCTGCAGCAGAGCGCGACGTTCCTCGGCCCGCAGCGGACGGGCATCGCCCACGCCCAGACGACCCAATCGCAGGGGCCCCATCCGGATCCGAACCAGACGGCGCACGGGAAATCCCAGGATCAACAAACTCCTCCGGATCTGCCGTTTGCGACCCTCGGCCAGCGTCAGGAGGAACGACGAGTTCCCCTGATCCGGATCGAAGCGCAGCCCACTCACCTTCGCCGGTGCCGTGCGCCCCTCCTCGAGCGTGACACCCTTCTCCAGCCGCGCCACTGCGCGCTCGTCGAGTTCTCCCTTCACGCGCACCCGGTACTCCCGCTCGTTGCCCAGCGACGGATGCAGCAGGGCATGCGCGGTATCGCCATCATTCGTCATCAGCAGCAGCCCGGCGGTCTCGCGATCGAGGCGCCCGACTGGAAACAGGCGGCCTACGGATTTCGGAAGCAGGCTCATGACGGTGCGGCGGCCCTCTTCGTCACGCACGGTCGTGATCACGCCCCGGGGCTTGTTCACGATCCAGTAGCTGGGACGCCCCTGCGCGAGTCGCTCGCCATCGACTCGGATTTCGTCCTGAACCGGATCCGCACGATCTCCGAGGCGCGCGACGCGCCCGTTGACGGTGACGCGCTCCTCGACGAGGAACTGCTCGACCTGGCGACGGGATCCGAAGCCGGCGGCGGCCAGCAGCTTCTGCAGTCGAATGGAGCTGTCTGACGCCGGCGCCGGCCCGGACGCGGACGCCGACGCCGACGAACCGGAGGATGCGGTACCCGACCTGCGGTCAGCCGGCTTCGCCGCATCCGCAGTCGGAGGTCGACCCTGGCGACCCTGGCCGCCGGCCCGTTTCTTCCGGACGTGCCTGGGCGATTCGCCATGAGGCACGGATCAGCGCTCCCCGGCGCCCGGCTCGACCGGCTCCGGCACGTCTGTGGCTCCGTCGCCCGGGTCGCCGCTCACGCCTCCTTCCAACGCCGCGCCCTCACCCTCCGCCGCATCTGGCGGAGTCACCTGGAGCGACTCGCTCGTCTTCTCGAGCAGACCGTGCTCCCGAGCCAGCTCGTCCAGCTCGCGCAGGGTCGGGAGATCTTTCAGCCGCTCGAGCCCGAAGACCTCGAGGAAACGTCGCGTCGTCGCGTAGAGCATCGGTCGCCCCGGCACCTCGCGCTGGCCGGCGATCCGGATCAGATGGCGCTCGAGCAGGCTCTTCACGACCGCCCCGGCATCCACGCCGCGCACCTCCTCGATCTCGGCCCGCGTCACCGGCTGCCGATAGGCAATGATGGCGAGGGTCTCGAGTGCGGCCTGAGAGAGGCGCAGGGCGCGCTCTTTCTGGAGCTTCTGGACGTAGCCCGAGAACTCCGCGCGTGTCCGGATCTGGTAGCCTCCTGCGATCTCCCAGATCTCGAAGGACCGATCCTGCTCGCTGTACCCGGTATTCAGCTCGTTGACGAGATCCTTGACCTGTCCCGCATCACAGTAGGGGATGATCTCCGCCAATCGCGCCGCAGCGATCGGCTCGGGTGAGGAGAGGATCAGGGCCTCGACGATCCGGCGCTTCTCGTTGGATTCCATTCTGCTCACATCGACTCCGTGATGCGGTCCTGCCATTCCGAACCATCGACGGGGATCGTGGCACGACGAACTCGGATGGCGCCTTCGGGCGTGCCCCGTTCGCTCAACCCCTGATAGATCCGCAGCGCCGCCAGCCGGGCCAGCTCGAGAATCGCGAGGAAGGTCGCCACCAGGACGGGACGCGACGGTATGCCTTCCCCGTCCGCGCCGCGGAAGATCTGCATGAACTCGATCGACTCGTTCCTTTCCAGGATCTCCATCACGTCCATCATGCGATCGCGCACCGTGACGTGCTCTGTCTCGATCTCATGTCTCAAGCCGCTGGAGTCCACCTGATCCAGCAGAGTCTTGAACGCCGCCACCAGCTCGAAGAGTCCGACCTCGATCTCGCGCAGCCCGTCCGGCGTGCGTTCCGGCCCCGGGCCCACGACCGAGAAGACGTCGCGTCCCAGCAGCCGCCGCTTCGAGAGCGTCTCCGCAGCCTCCTTGAAGCGTTGATACTCGAGCAGGCGTTGGACCAGCTCGGCGCGCGGATCCCGCTCCTCCTCGTCCTCCTCCGACTCGTCCGGAAGCAGCATCCGGCTCTTGATCAGGGCCAGCGTCGCCGCCATCACGAGATACTCGGCGGCGACGTCGAGGTTCAGATCCTGCATCAGCCCGATCGTCTCGAGATACTGCTCGGCGATGCGAGCGATCGGGATGTCCGTGATGTCGACCTCGTTCTGCCGGATCAGATGCAGCAGCAGGTCGAGGGGACCTTCGAAGACCGATAGCTTGACCGCATAGCCGTCGAGCCCATCGGTCCGTTCGTCCGGCTCTTCACCGAGGTCTTCCAGCACATTCGAAGCAGGGGGCACGGGAAGCTCCTCCCGGCCATCGGCTGTCGTCTCTATCGAGGTCATCGGCTCGGATCCGCCTGGGGGGAGGCGTTGCCGGGGGACGTCGTCGATCGACGACGTTCGCTCGAAGTATCCGCGATCGCAGCCTTCGGATCAAGCGCCTCGGACGCCTCGTTGCCGGAGCCCTCCTGCCGCCCCCCCTTGGGCTCCGTCTTCTCCCTCTTCCCGGACCGCCGCCGGGCCGCTGCGGGGCGCGTTCGCCGGGACGCGCGGCGGGCCATCTCCTCGGCCAGCGCCAGCGCCTCTTCCCGATTGGCCACCTCGCCGTCGAGCACCGCCGAGCGGATGCGAGCGAGCGCTCGGCCGACCTCGGGACCGGCCAGACCGCGCTGCGTCAGATCCTCCCCGCTCACGGGCGATCGACGCCGCCGATCCTCTGCGGCCCAACGCAGGATGCGGCGACGCACGGCGGTGTCCGCGAGCGCATAGTGTGCCTGCAAGGCCTCCTCCGACTGCTCCGACAACAGAGCGTCCACGGCGCCCCGCCCCCGCGCCCGGGCGAGCGCGCGAAGCAGACGATCCGCATCCCGACCGAAGCGGACGATCCGCGCGGCCTGATCGCCCCGGATCGAGAAGCGCTCCAGGACCCGCCGCCGCAGGGCGGCCGGAAGGGGCGCGAGCCAGATGGACAGACCCGCGATCCACGGGCGCCAACGCGACGTCGGCCACTCGGGCTTCTCGATCGCCCGACCCAACCGGCGCAAGGCGAGCATCTGGTCTCTGGGCAGCGTCAATCCGGGCTCGAGCGCGGCGAGCACATGCCAATCCGAGAGCAGCCGCAGGATCCGACCCGGATGAGCGCCCTTTTCCGCCTCGGAGAACACGCTCTGCAGCTCGCGCCGATGGCGTTCGCCACTCACGGCGCCGAAGGCTCCGTCGCGCAGGGCGTCGCGCAGGGCACTCCGGGATCGTCGATCGAGCGTGAAGCCCAGGCGAACGGCGAAGCGCGCCGCCCGCCAGGCCCGGGTCGGATCGTCGTGAAAGCTCTGGGGATGCAGCACCCGAAGTCGCCGTCGTGCGAGATCCTCGAGACCTCCCGTCCGATCGATCACCTCGCGCTCCGACGTCCGGCTCCCCCCGTGCAAACCGCAGGCGAGAGCGTTGACGCTGAAATCCCGCCGATGCAGGTCCTGCTCGAGGGTCCCTTCAGCGACCTCCGGAAGCGCGCCGGGATGGGCGTAGCTCTCGTGGCGCATCCGGGCCAGATCGAGGCGCGCCTCCGCCGTCTCGATCCGTACGGTCCCGAAGCGATCGTGTGCCCTGACCTCGATCCCGTCTGCCGACGCGGCGACGGTCTCCGCCACCGGACGCGCGTCGACCTCCAACATCAGATCGACGTCGGCAAGCGGTCGGCCCAGCAGCAGGTCGCGGACCGGTCCTCCGACGAGATAGAGCGCGAAGCCCTCCCGATTGGCAATCTCGACCACCCGGGCGAGCAGGGTGGCGGTGCCCTCCGGCGAAGCGTCCAGCAGATCGTCCAGACGAATCGTCCGCTTCATCGCCGGCCGCTTCCCGCGCCACGAGGGTGGCGTGCCTCGACCGTCTCCCGCAGCTTCGATCGACTCACATGCGTGTAGATCTCCGTCGTCGAGAGATCCGCATGGCCCAGCATCGACTGGATCGCCCGGAGGTCGGCCCCACCCCCGAGCAGATCCGTCGCGAAGGCATGGCGCAGGACATGGGGAGAGACCCGATCGACCGGGATTCCCGCCCTGCGCGCGTGGCCCCGGAGCCGGTCGAAGAAGTTCTGGCGGGTCATCGCGTTGCCCCGACGACTGAGAAAGAGCGCGTGGGATCGGTCCGGACGCCCGGCCAAAAGGGCGACGCGCCCCCCTTCGAGATAGGCCTCGATGGCCTCGGAGGCGGCCGCACCGAGCGGAACGACGCGCTCCTTCCGACCCTTGCCCACGATGCGCAGGATCTGTGCCCGACGATCGAGACCCGAGAGGGGGAGCCCGACGAGCTCGCTCACCCGAAGGCCCGCCCCGTAGAGGGTCTCGAGCATCGCCACGTCGCGCAGGCCGAGCGCGTCGGGTGTCCGCGCCGCCTCGATCAGGGCCAGCGTCTCCTCCGGTCGCAGGATCCGGGGCAGCGTGCGGATCTGCCTCGACGCACGCAGGACCTCGAGCGAGGACTCCTCGATCTCGCCCATCCGCTGTGCCTCGCGCAACAGTCGGCGAACTGTGACGAGCATGCGCGCCCGGGAGCTGGCGGCGAGGCCCCGATCATGGAGATGTCCGAGAAACCCCGAGAGACGTTCGCGATCGATCTGATCGAATCCCTCCACTCCGTGCTCCGCCAGATACTCCCGGAAAGACCGCAGATCGTACGCGTAGGCCTCGACCGTGCGCGCGGACAAGCCCTCCTCGACCGCCAATCCGTTCAAGAAGGCGTCGCAGGCCTGCTCCAGCGGCGTCGGTCCTGCCCCCGGGCCGTTGCTAGCCATGGCCCCTCCCGTCGAGATCACCCCGAGCTGCCTCCAGCAGGGCCTCGCGCAGCCTCTCCAGACGCTGGCCATCCTTGATCTTGCGACCCTCTGCATCCTTCAGGTAGAACGCATCCGCGACCTGGTCCTTGATCGTGGCCGCCTTGGAAATGTAGATCTCGAAGCCCTGCTCCCCGATGACGCGGGTCACGTCGTAGAGCAGGCCGATGCGATCGTCCGCCACGACGTCCACCAGCGTATAGAACTCCGATTCCGTGTTGGAGATCAGAACACGAGGTGGCTTGCGGGAAGGCGGACGCGTCACTCCGACGGGCCGCCGACGCCGCCTCACCGCGTCGCCGACGTCGAGTTCTCCTGCCAGGACCGACTCGAGCATCTGCTCCACCTGTCCCCAGGCCATCTCCCGCTCCTCGGGACCACCGCGCGGCGTGTTCGTCCGGTAGATCTCCAGGGCCAGCCCGCCGTGGGTCGTGTAGACGTGGGAACCGAGAATGTTCATGCCGCAGGCCGTGAGCACACCGGAAACCCGGCTGTAGAGCCCGTGCACGTCCCGCGTGCAGACGATGAACTCCGTGAAGTCGCCTCGCATGGCCTGATGACCCGTCGCCGCCTGCTGGCCGCTGCCGAAGCGCAGGACGACCTGGGCATGTCGCGCGATCTGCCGCGGGGTATGCGATACGAAATAACGCCGTGGAAACTCCTGGAACAGAGCCTCGATCTTGCCCGCTCCGACCCCGAGCCGCACCAGCTCCTCCCGCGCGGACTCCCGCCTGCGCTCGACGCGGGCCTCGATCAAGGCGACCGCCTGATCCTCCCGCTCGGCGCCGGTCTCGAGCATTTCCGCCGTCCGTTCGTAGAGTTCGCGCAGCAGCTGGCCCTTCCAATCCGTCCAGGCATCGACCGACGAGGCCCGGATGTCCGCAAAGGTCGCCAGATAGAGGTTCCGAAGGTTGGTCCGATCGCCGCAGATCTGGGCGAGCTCCAGGATCAGCTTCGCATCCGAGAGGTCCCGGCTCTGGGCGAGATGGGACATCAACAGATGATGCTGCACGATGAACAGCACCCGCGATTTCCGCTCCGGAGTGAGCCCGAGTCGCTCGATCAGCGGCTCCGCACGCACGACTCCCTTGTTCGAATGATCCCCGCCGAAGCCCTTGCCGATGTCGTGCAGCAAGCAGCCGAGGAAGAGTACGGCCCGATCATCGACCTCCTGCATCAGCTCGGTGAGCTCGGGCAGGGCCCGAGCGTACTTCCCGCGCCAGAGCCGACGCAGCTCTTCGATCAGGAAGATCGAATGCACGTCGACGGTATACGTATGGTAGATGACGTGCTGCCATCGACAGACGACGTGCTCCCATTCGGGCAGCAGCTGCGCCAGCATGCCGACGTCGTTCATCAACATCAGCGTCCGTGCCACGCGGTTCTCGCTCTCCAGGATCTCGATGAAGAGGCCGGAGGCTTCGGCGGCGCTCTGGCAATCCCCGTCGAACAGCGCGAGGTTCTCCCGAACGAGGCGTTGAGCCATCCGCGACAGGCCCACCTGATGACGCTGAGCGATCACGAAGGCCCGGAGCAACCGCATCGGATCCTCACGGAGATGGGCGGCGTGGGGGATCTGCAGCTGTCCGCGACTGATCCGGAAGCCGTCTTCGACGATCGTCTCGTCGACGGGCTTCCGGGCTTCGGGATCCACTCGTCGTGCGCATTGCTCGATCACCAGCTCCGAATAGGACTTGATCGCACGCGCATGCCGGTAGTAGTCGCGCATGAACCGCTCGACCGGCAGATCGGGATCGTCCGGCTGGAATCGGAGATCGGCGAGAGTACCTTCGTTGCCCCCGGCTGCCGACGGGCTCGGCGTCGACGTCGACGATCTCGGCGCCACTGCGTCGGCCATCGAGCCGTAGCCCAACCCCTCGCTGACCTCCTCCTGAAGCTCGAAGCTCATCTGATCATTGGCTCTTCGGGAGCGAATGTGAAGCTCGTTCCGTGTCCGCCAGAGGAAGTCCAGAGCATCGCGATACTCGTCCATCTCAGCCTCGGTGAGCAGGCCGAAGTGCAGTAGGTCGTCGATGTTCCGCAACGAAGGCTGGGCTCCGCGCGCGATCCAGTAGGCTGCGTGATAGTCACGAAGGGTTCCGGCACCCTCTTTCACGTTGGGCTGGAGCAGGAAGAGCGTATCCCCATACTCGAGTCGGCGCTCCCGCATCAGCGCCTGTTGCTCCGATACGAAGGCCCAGAGATCCGGGAGCAGCTCGTCCCGGATCCGGTCGGCGAAGGCGTGAAAGAACTCGCCGTCTCCGCAGAGAAATCGCGCCGTCAACACGGCAGTCCGAACGGTCACGTCCTCGCATCCGAGCGCGACCGTCTCGGCGATCGTCCGGGTCGCACACCCGACGGTCACTCCCGCGTCCCAGAGCCAGTACTGCAGGCGCTCGGCGATGTACCGGACAAAGGGCGAAAGTTCGTCCCGGTAGAGGATCAGCAGGTCGACGTCGGAATGGATCGACATCTCACGGCGCGCATATCCTCCGACTGCGATGACGGCGACGCCCGATTCCAGCTGGCCACCCCGAGCGAGATGGATCTCCTCCGCCAACCCGAACAGACGGCGCACGAGCCGGTCCGTCAGGTCCGAGTTCGCTTCATTGACCAGCCGGCCCGAAGCGGACGAGCGATGGAGCGCCTCGAGATGCGCTCGGACCTCTGCCAGATACGCCTTCACGACCGGCGCAACGGCAGCCTCCCGGGCGTCGGGATCCACCGGAAGCCGCGCGAGATGTTGATCGATCGAGGGCGCGTCCGGCATTCAGCGGACCCCGGACGGGCCCGGTCCCCGCGTCGTCAACCCGAGCTCCGTCTGCTGACGATAGTGATCGATCCCCTCGGCGATCTCGTGGGCAATCAAACGACGGTAGCGGTCCGTGGCCAGCAGCGAAGCGTCGTGCCGATTGGTGAGAAAGCCCGTCTCCACCAGCACCGACGGCATGCTCGACATGAAGAGCACGTAGAACGGTCCCCGCTTCACACCCAGATCCGGGATCGCGACGTCGTGCTTGCGAGCCGCCGACAGCACGTTGCGATGGACGAGACCCGCCAGGCGCTCCGAATGGGTCGCCGCCTGATCCACGCGCAGGCTGGCCAGGGCACGTTGTAGGGCGTCGAGACGGGCGGCGGGCACGCCGCTCTCGCGGGCGGCCACGTCCAGGCTGTGGCGTTGATGGTTCGTATCGAGCGTATAGATCTCGATTCCACGAGCCTGGCGCCGGAGGGAGGCATTGGCGTGGATCGAGACGAAGACGTCGCCCGCCGCCGATTCGGCGATCGCCGTGCGCTCTTCGAGATCGAGGCTGCGGTCGTCGTCCCGGGTCATCACGACCCGGAAGCCCCGCTCTTCGAGCGCTCGAGCGAGGTGTCTCGAGATCGCGAGCGTCACGTCCTTTTCCCGAAGCCCTCCCACGCCGCTGGCTCCCGGATCGCGACCGCCGTGTCCCGCGTCCACCACCACCGTATGCACGCGACGCAGCTCCGCAGGCAGTCGGCCGTCGGAATCCCTGGACCCGCCGTGCCGATCCCCGAAGATGTCCACGACGATGCGCGTCGGGCTCGAGAGCACGAAGAGCCGATGTCGGTCGTAGCGCTCGAGATCGATCACCATCCGGGATCGCGTCAGCGTGTTCTGTCCCAGACGCACGCTCTGCAGCAGCCCATCTCCGAGTGGGATGCCCTGCTCGAAACGACGCCCCACCCAGATCCCGGGTACGTCGAGATAGAGCCGTTCGGGCCGCCCGGCCTTCGGATCGGCTGCGAGCCGTACCATCCCCGCGTCCGGCAGAGCGACCTCCCGATCGAGTTCCAACACGACCCGGGTGTAGGTCGGATACGACCAGGTCCGGACGTCCTGCACGTCTCCGAGCCCGGTCGGCCGCTGGGTTCCGAGCAACGCGGGCACGAGCAGCACCAGCAGCATCGACGGCAGGGGCAGCCGCCAGCCTGCCCCTCGTCGCGGGGACGGGATCAAATGTCTTCCTCCCCATGCGGATCGTGCCGCAGCAGACTCGCACGCTCGCGGGCCAGCCAGGTCAAGGCATCGATGGGCGTCAACGCGTCGGGATCGATCGCCCGCAGCTTCCGCGACAGCTCGGCCTCCGCCTCGCTGCGCGGCGATCGCAGGGGCTTCAGCGCCAGGCTGAGCTGACCGTCTCTCCTGCGCGGATCCGGCGCCATCCGCCCGCCCGGCAGCGCCCCCGCCTCGAGATCGTGCAGGATCTCCCGGGCGCGATCGATCACGGATCGGGGCAGACCGGCGAGACGCGCCACCTGGATGCCGTAGGAACGACTGGCCCCACCCGAGACCAGGCGTCTGAGAAAGATCACCTCGTCGTTCCACTCCCGGACCTCGAAGTGGGCGTTGCGTAGGCGAGGCCGCGTATCCGCCAGGGCGATCAGCTCGTGATAGTGGGTCGCGAAGAGCGTCCTCGCCTCCCGTCCGCGCGTATCGTGCAGATGCTCCGCCACCGCCCAGGCGATCGAGAGCCCGTCGAAGGTCGAGGTCCCGCGACCGATCTCGTCCAGGATGACGAGACTGCGGCGGGTCACCTGGCTCAGGATGTCGGCGGTCTCGCGCATCTCCACCATGAAGGTCGATTCGCCCTGGGCCAGCCGATCGGAAGCGCCGACCCGGGTGAAGACCCGATCCACCACGCCGATCCGAGCCGAATCGGCCGGCACGAAGCTGCCGATCTGGGCCATCAACACGATCAGGGCGACCTGTCGCAGGTAGGTGCTCTTGCCCGACATGTTCGGTCCCGTGAGCAGCAGGATCTGGTCTCCGGCGGGATCAAGCTTCGCATCGTTCGCCACGAAGCCGTCGGCCCCCTGCCGGCCGAGAACCGCCTCGACCACCGGATGGCGCCCACCCCGGATCTCCAGCACCTCGCCCTGATCCACCACGGGACGCACCCAGCGCTGGCGCCGGGCGACCTCGCCGAGGGAAGCGAGGGCGTCGAGGCGGGCCACGGCGTCCGCCGCCTCGCGCACGGCCGCTGAGTTCTGGATCACCTGCTCCCGCAGCGAATCGAAGAGCTCCCGCTCGAGCCGGGCCGCCTTCTCGTTCGCGCCCATCACCTTCGACTCGACCTCGCGCAGCGACTCCGTCGTGAAGCGCTCGACGCTCGCCAGGGTCTGCTTGCGCTCGTAGTCCTCGGGCACCTTCGAGAGATGGGATTTTCCGACCTCGAGGGAGTAGCCGTGCACCGGGTGGAAGCGCACCTTGAGCGAGGAGATGCCGCTGCGCTCGCGCTCTTCCGCCTCGAGGCTCGCGATCCATTCCCGGCCCTTGACGGCGCTCTCTCGCAACAGATCGAGATCACTGCGATAGCCGGCGCGGATGTAGCCGGTCTCGTTCGCGCCCCGGGAGCCTCGCGCGATCACGGGCGGATCGTCGATCAGCGCCTCCTCGAGCAGCCCGGTCAGATCCGGAAGCGGCTCCGGCGCGCCCAGCATCGGCGGAGCGGTCCTTCGCTCGCCCATCAGCGCCTCGGAGCTGCGAGCGGGATCGGTCCCCTCCTCCGACAATGCCGCCACCACCTCGGGCAGGGCCGCCAGGGAGCTGCGCAGGGCGCCGAGATCACGCGGCACGCTCCCGGGTCGCGTCGCCTTCGAGAGCAGGCGGTCGAGATCCCGCACCCGCCCCATCGCCTCACGCAGGCGGCCACGCAGGCGATCGTTCTCCACCAGGAACTCGACGGCATCGAGCCGCGCGCCGATCTCGGTCGGCGATCGCAACGGATAGGCGAGCCAATGGGAAAGCCGACGCGCCCCCAGCGCCGTGCACGTGGCGTCGAGCTCCGCGAGCAGGGTCCCCGCCCGACTGCGATCCTCGGCATTCTCGTGCAGCTCGAGATGTCGCCTCGTCGCCGGATCGATCACGACGGTGTCGGCCACTTCGTATTGGCGCAGCCGGGGCGGACTCTGGATCGAAAAGGGCTGGTTGGCCGTCAGATAATGGGCCACCGCGAAGCCGGCCCCAGCCGCCGCGCTCTCCCCGTCCCGCCAATCCCCCGGCCAGCTCCCGAGAACGCCCCGTCCCTCGAAGCGATCGTCCGCAACCGGCGTCAGGGCCAGCTCCGGCAGGACTTTCCGAATCCGGGGCTCCCAGTCGGCGACGCGATCCTCCGGCAGCAGCAGCTCCCGTGGCGCGATCCGCGAGAGCTCCTGAAGCAGCAGGTCGGGTGGCGTGGCGAGCTCTCCCGCCGCCGTCGAAATCTCGCTCCCGATCTCGGTCGTCCGGAAATCCCCGGTCGAGGCGTCGAGGGAGGCCAGGCCGAAGGCTCCGTCCTTTCCCGACACGCAGAGCGCCGCAAGCGCCACCACGGCCCTTCCGTCGAGGCCCTCGGGATCCCCGACGAGACCCGGCGTCACGACCTCCACCACCTCGCGCCGCACCAGCCGGCGTCCGCCGCTCTGCTTGGGGTCCTCCACCTGTTCACAGATCGCGATGCGATGTCCCAGCTCCGCGAGTCGTTTGATGTAGCCCTCGGCCGCATGGACCGGCACCCCACACATCGGCACCGCGTCGGGCTTGCCCTTGTCCCGGGTCGTGAGCGTGATGTCCAGGATCGGCGCGACCGTTTCGGCGTCCTCCAGGAACATCTCGTAGAAGTCGCCCATCCGATAGAACAGGATCGAATCGGGCACCTGCCTCTTGATCTCGAGGAACTGGCGCATCATCGGCGTCTCGAGCGCGGAGCTGCTCATCCGACCGTCTCCCCCGAAGCATCCCGCTCGAAACGCTCGATCGTGCCGAGCAGATCCTGATAGGCCTTCAGCGCCTCGGATTCCTGACCGGCGGTGAGCAGCTGACGGCCGAGCTCCGCGTGGAGCGCGTAGTCCCCAGGCGAAGCCGCGATCGCCCGCTCGAGCTCCTCGACCGCCGCCGCTGCTTCGCCGCGACTGCCCAGACTCCGGGCCAGGGCCAGCGTCACGAAACGATTCCCCGGCTTCCGCTCGAGCAGCTCGCGCACGAACCGCTCGAACTCCATCGGCTTGCCCCGGGCCGCGAAGGTCGCCTGAATGCGGGGATAGAGAGGCGCCGCCCGCGCCGGATCGGCCGCGGCGGCTTTCTTCCAGGCCTCGAGCGCTCGCGCGTCCCGCCCCCGCTCCGCCTCGATCTCCCCCATCAGGGTCCAGCCCTCGACGCAGCCCGGATCCCTTCGCAAGCACCGTTTCAGCGTCCGCCGCGCCGCGGCAGCCTCGCCTTCGGCGTGGGCCGCCTTCGCCTGCGCCAGCAGCAGCTCGACCTCCCACCGATGCGTCCACTCGGGATTGCGGCGCCGCAAACGACGGACGAGCACGAGCGCGCGGGTCCGATCGCCCTGATCCGCGTGAAGCTCCACCAGGCGTTCGAGCACCCGTGCGTCCCGGGGACGCCGCGCCAACACCTCTTCGTAGGCAGCGATCGCTCGGACGACGAACCCACCTGCATCGAAGTCGCGGGCGAGCTCGTCCAGCGCCTCGACCCGCGCCTCGCCCTCCAGATCAGGACGCAAGAGCAGGTTCTGATGCATCCGGATCGCGCGCCCCACCGCGCCCTGTCGGCGGTAGAGCCGGGCCAGCGCGTGATAGGCCTCGAGGTCGTTGCTGTCGGCCTCGACGAGTCGCTCTAGCCAGGTCTCGGTCGCGTCCCAACGACCCTCGACCGCGGCACCCAGGGCTCGCCGCCAGGCCCGCTCCGGACGCTTCATCTCTTCCCGACGTCGTCGTCTGCCGAACATCGATCAGCCCCGGACCGATCGGGCCGGCTCCGGCTCCGGCTCGTCTTCGAGCGCCGCGTCCCGACTACCCGCCAGTGGCAGACTCCGAAGCTGATGCAGCTCCGACTCGAGCCGCCTGATCGCTGAGCGGTAGCGGCGATTGAGCAGCCGAACCCGCAGCCACGCCAGCCCGACCAGGGAGCTCGCCAGCAATCCACCGACACCGGCCGAAGCGAGCACCAGCCGCCACAGCGCGACGTCGCGCAGCTTCAGCCAGATCAGATCGAGATCCACGGAATCCGCATTGCCGGCTCGAAAGGTCCAGCCGATCCAGAGGGCCGCGACGAAGAGCGCCAACCCCATCACCCAGAACAGCGATCGCTTCACTCTGCCTCTCCCCCCGAAGAAGGCGTTCCGTCCCTCGGCCGACGCCGGCTCATCACTCCAGCCGCTCAAGGGCGCTAGGCGGTGGCCGACTCGCTGGAATCCTCCGCCTCGGACGATGGCTGCTCTTCACCGTGCTTCTTGGGCACACAGTCGACCATCTCCTTCAACTCTTTCCCCACTTTGAAGAAGGGCGTCCTCTTGGCGCTGATGTGGACGGGCTCGCCCGTCTTCGGGTTTCGCCCGTCGCGGGCCTCTCGGATCTTCACCTGGAAGGACCCGAAGCCGCGGATCTCGATGCGGTCTCCGGTTCGAAGGGCTTCGATCATCGCGTCGAAGATCGTGTTCACCACGATTTCCGTGTCCTTCTTCGAGATATGCGGCGTGCGCCTCGCCACCTCTTCGATCAAACCGCTCTTCGTCATTCCCGCTCCCGAGCCGAGGCATCGACGGGCAGAACCCGCATCGATGCCTCGGCGACACCATGGCGACGAGGACGAGGGCACCCGCAGTGCCCGCCCCGGGCCACCCTACTCGTCCGACTCGTCGGATCGCTGCGCCTGCAGCTTCTCCGCCAGCAGATCACCCAGCGTCGTGGTCTGGGTGGCCGATTGCTGCGCGGCGAGCTCCTTCAATGCAGCCCGTTCCGCCTTGTCGTTCACCGCTCGAATCGACAGGGAGATCTTCTGGTCGTTGGCATCGACCTTCGTGACGATGGCCGTCACCTCCTGTCCTTCCGAGAAGTGCTCCGCCGGATTCTCGATCCGCTCGCTGGCGAGCTCCGAGCTGTAGACGAGTCCGTCGATGCCGTCCTCGAGGCGCACGAAGACTCCGAAGTCGGTCACACTGCTGACCGGTCCCGTGACCTCGCTTCCGACCTTGTACTTCCGGAGGATGTCTTCCCAGGGATTCGGGGTCAGCTGCTTGATACCCAGAGAGAACTTCTCGTTCTCCTTGTCGATCTTGAGCACGACGGCCTCGACCTCGTCCCCCTTCTCGAAGCGCTCGGAGGGATGCTTCACCTGATCGGTCCAGGAGATGTCCGAGACGTGGACCAGACCGTCGATCCCCTCTTCGAGACCCACGAAGATCCCGAAGTTCGTGATGTTGCGAACCTGACCGGAAACCCGCGTTCCGACCGGGTAGCGCTCTTCGATCACGGTCCACGGGTTCTCCTCGATCTGCTTCATGCCGAGCGAGATCTTGCGGTCCCGCTCGTCGACGTCGAGAACGACCGCTTCGACCATGTCTCCGATGGAGACGACCTTGGAGGGATGCTTCACGCGCTTCGTCCAGGACATCTCGGAAACGTGCACGAGTCCCTCGATTCCGGGCTCGAGCTCGATGAAGGCTCCGTAATCGGTCAGGGAGACCACCTTGCCCTGGATCCGCATGCCGATCGGATATCGCATGCCCGCGTCGATCCACGGATCCGGCTGGATCTGCTTCAGACCGAGGGAAACGCGCTCGCTCTCTGCATCGAATTTGAGCACCTTGACCTTGATCTCGTCTCCGACGTGGAAGAGTTCGCTCGGATGATTGATCCGCCCCCAGGACATGTCGGTGATGTGCAGCAGGCCGTCGATGCCCCCCAGATCGATGAAGGCGCCGTAGTCGGTGAGATTCTTGATCACGCCGTCGAGGATCTGTCCATCGTCCAGGGTCGTCAGCGTCTCCTCGCGCATCCGCTTGCGCTCGGTCTCCAGCAACGCCCTTCGCGAGAGCACGATGTTGCCCCGCCGCTTGTTGAACTTGATGATCTTGAACTTCGCCTTCTCTCCGAGCAGGGCCTCGAGGTTGCGGACCGGGCGCAGATCGACCTGCGATCCCGGGAGGAAGGCCTTCACTCCGATGTCGACCGACAGCCCACCCTTGACGCGCGCGACGATCGTACCTTCGACGGCCTGCTCGGCCTCGTAGGCGTTGCTGATCTCGTCCCAGACCTTCAGCCGCTCGGCCTTCTCCTTGGAGAGGACGAGCTGGCCATCCTCGTTCTCGACTTCTTCGACGAGGACCTCGACGGTGTCCCCCACCGAGACCATGATCTCGCCATCCTCGCTCATGAACTCCCAGGTCGCGATCATGCCTTCGGACTTGAAGCCGATGTCGATCTGGATGTAGTCGTCGTCGATGGAGAGCACCTTGCCCTTCGCGATCTCTCCCTCCTTGAAGGATCGATCGACGGTGCCGAAGAGCTCGGCGAAGCTCTCGCCGGACGGGGTCTGTTCTGTCACTTCACTCATGCGAATCTCTCGTACTCCTGCGGGCCGGCCTGCCCCCGCCCGTCGCGACGGATGGATCAGGTCTGGCTCGCGATTCCGGGCCCAACCCCCGGATGGGTCATGCAGGATCGGTCTTCTCCGGGGCCACAGCTTCCGAGACCTTCGGACTCTGCGATCCAGGGACGTTTCCTGCGGCCTGAGCGGCATGGGAGGCGACCTCCGCCAGCCGTTCGCGGGCCTCGTTCAGGAACTTCTCGAGCGACTCGACGTCGCCCTCCTCGAGCAGCCGAGCAAGGCTCGCCAGCGACTCGGAGAATCGATTCAGCGGACCCGAGAGCGCCTTGCCGTTCAGGTCGAGGATCTCGCTCCACAGCTCCGCATCGCTGCGGGCGATGCGGGTGAAGTCCCGGAATCCCCCGCCCGCGACCTCACCCACCCGCGCCGGCGCCGCGCGCAGGGCGTCCGCGAATGCGAACGCCAGAAGATGGGGAAGGTGGCTCACCCAGGCCACATCCTCATCGTGCTCTCCCGGCGAGCGACGCTTCACACGGGCTCCGAGCTCCCGCCAGAACGCCTCCACCCGCAGCACGCCCCGCTCATCCTGCCCGGCACGCGGAGTCACGACACAGGTGGCGCCCTCGAACAGATCCACCCTCGCATGATCGGGTCCGCGCAGATGACTGCCCGCCATCGGATGGGATCCGACGAACTCGACGCCTTCCGGCAGCAGCCCGGGAATCGTCTCCAGCACCGTCGCCTTGACGCTACCCACGTCGGTGAGCAGCGAACCGGGCGCGAGCGCCGAGGCGACCTCGCCCACCAGCTTTGGCATCGTACCCACCGGCGTGGCGAGGACGACGAAGTCCGCCCCCGCCACGGCCTCCACCGGCGATGCAATGCGATCGACGAGGCCCGCTCTCAAGGCGCGCTCGAGCGGCGCCCGTCGCCGCCCCGCGCCCACGATCTCGAGGGCCAGACCGCGCTCGCGGGACGCCATCGCCACGGAGCCACCGAGCAGCCCGAGACCGAGCACGGCCATGCGTCGAAAGGGCGCCTCGTTCATGCTTCCGCCCCACCCGCCCCACCGGAGCCACGGGCCCGATCGGCGGCGCGCAGACTCGCCAACGCCTTCACCAGCCGCTCGTTCTCCTCGGGCAGCCCGATCGAGATCCGCACGCAATCCCCGAGTCCGAAGCCCTTCATGGGCCGCACGATCACACCCAGCGCGAGCAGTCCCCGATAGACCTCGGCTCCGGTCCGCGCGAGAATGAAGTTCGCGTCCGAGGGCCAGGTCTCGATCCCGAGCCGGTCCAGCGCCTCCGTCAGCATCTCGATGCCCGCGGCGTTCAGCTCCAGCGTCCGGCGGGCGTGGTCCTCGTCATCCAGCGCCGCCACGGCCGCGACCTCGGCCAGTCGGTTCACGTTGAAGGGATGCCGCGCGCGCTCGAGATAGCTCGCCAGCTCCGGATCGGCGACGCCGTAGCCGATCCGGATGCCCGCCAGGCCGTAGACCTTCGAAAAGGTCCGAAGTACGATCGTCCCGGGCCGCGAACGGATCCAGCGGATCGCGTCCGGAAAATCCGCTCGGCGCGCGAACTCGAAGTAGGCCTCGTCGACTGCCAGCACGACGTCGGCCGGCAGGCTTCCGACGAAACGGTCGAAGGCCTCGGCACCGACACTGGTTCCGGTCGGATTGTTGGGATTGCAGAGCATCACGACCCGCGTGCGCTCGTTCACCGCCTGCCGCATGGCGTCGAGGTCGTGCACCAGATCGGCCGTCAGCGGCACCGGCACCCCGACCCCGCCCATGCCCTGGATCACGATCGGATACATCGCGAAGGAGGGCCAGGCATGGACGACCTCGTCCCCCGGCCCGATCACCGTCTTGGCGATCAGCTCCAGAATCTCGTCGGCGCCGGCACCGAAGACGAGCTCGGCTTCGTCCACGCCGAGTCGTTCCGCCAACCGCGCCCGTAGAGCGAAGCAGGCTCCGTCGGGATAACGATGGATCTCCGCCGCGGCGGCGCGCATCGCCTCCACCGCCTTCGGCGACGGACCGAGCGGATTCTCGTTCGAGGCCAGCTTGATCGAGTCCCGGACACCGAGCTCCCGCTCGAGCTGCTCGATCGGCTTGCCCGGCTCGTAGGCCGCCAGCTCGCGGATATGGGGCTTGATGAGATCAATCAGGCTCATGCTCGCGGTCCCCCTGTGGAAGCGGTTCCGATCGTCTCGAGTGCCCTCGGAAAGGAGCCGAGGACCTTGTGGGAGTAGGCGATCTCCGAAGCTTCGTTCAGGGCCGTGCGAACGTTCGGATCGTCCCGATGTCCCTCCATCTCGACGAAGAAGACGTACTCCCAGGGCTTGCCCTTCATCGGGCGCGACTGCAGAGCCGACACGTTCACTCCATGACGCGCAAAGGGACCGAGCAGGTTGTACAGCGCGCCCGCCTCGTCTCTGCGGACCGTGAAGACCGCGCTCGTGAGATCCTGACCCGAAGCCGACGGTGTCTCCCGACCGATCACCACGAAGCGCGTCGTGTTGCCCCGATGGTCCTCGATGTTCGAAGCGATCATGAGCAGATCGTAGACCTCGGCCGTCACCTCCGAACCAATCGAAGCGACCTTCTCGTCGGCATGGGCGAGCTGTGCCGCGGCGGCGGTGCTCGTCGTCTCCAGCAGCGTAACGCCGTGCAGATGGGCCTCGAGCCAGCCCCGGCACTGCGCCAGGGGCTGGGGATGGGAGGCCACCTTCTGGATGTCTTCGAGCCGGCCGCTCCGGGACATCAGATGCTGGGCGATCTCGAGCTTGATCTCGCTGCAGATCGTCACGTCGGTGTCGATCAGGGCGTCGTAGGTCACCGTGATCGGTCCCTCGATCGAGTTCTCGACCGGAATCACCCCGAAATGCGTATCGCCCCTCTCCGTCGCCGTGAAGACGTCGCGCAGCGTCGCCACCGGCACCAGGTCCACCTGCGCCCCGAACTGCCGGCTGGCCGCCTGATGGCTGAAGGTGCCTTCGGGGCCGAGGAACGCGACGCGGACACGCTCCTCGAGAGATCGCGTGGCAGAGATGATCTCCCGGAACACGTGCGGAAGCGCTGCGTCGGGGAAGGGACCGGGGTTCGCCTGCACCAGCGTCTGCACCAGGTCGCGCTCCCGCGCCGCGACGTATACGGGACCGTTGCGTCCCCCATGCTTCAGCGTCCCGACCTGCTTCACGCAAGCCGCACGCTGATTGAGGCAGTCGAGAATCTCCCGGTCGATCGAGTCGATCTGGCTCCGGAGCGCAGCGAGTTCGGGCGAGATCTCCGACGCCTCCGAAGCCTCCGACGCCTCCGGCGATCGATCCCCATCCCGCTCGTTCTCCGTCCTCGCACCATGCGACATCGCGAGCGATCCTTCGCGGGGGAGGCGCGGTCCATCGGCCTCCCGGACTCCGCCGGCGTCGTCCCGTCGCTCACGATCATCCCGGCTCTCGGGTCGACCCGAACGCAATCGACGCGGCACACGGTCTCCTGGGCAATCCCATTCAGGCATCGTCGGATCGAGCGCGCGCGGACGATCGGTGGTGGGCGCAGGCGGGCGAAAACGCCGCTAACCCCCTGAAATTGAAGGCCCATCATAGAGGACCGCCGCCTGGCCCGCAAACCCCGACGAGCCGGATTCCCTTCGAAAACCAAGGGCTTACCCGTTCGCCGACGGCGACCGGGCGGCCCCGGAGCGGGTCGTGCGGATCCGGCGTAACCATCCGTTTTTGCGAGGGTTTCCGTCACGATTGAATTCAAGGGAAGCACCCGATCCGTCGATGGTCCCGGGGAGGATCAGCCCAGACCCGATGACAGCATCCCGTTCGCAGCCCCCCCGCAGCCCGCACTCCCGCGGATCCGCTCCCCTGAACAGCGTCTCGACGCGAATCGTCTTGTGCGTCTTCTGCTCGACGCTGCTGACGGCCCTCATCGTGAGCTGGCTCAGCATCGGCGCCATCCATGACGACGTTCGAAACCGGGTCGACCAGAGTCTCTCCACGCTCTCGCACGAGCGCGCGAGCTGGCTGGAGTCGTGGCATGCGCACGTCTCGAGCCAGCTGGCCTCCGCCGCGGCCGTGGGGACGCCATGGCACGACGCGCTGATTGCAGCCCTCGACCGCGGACACCCGGCCGACCGAGCGAGCCTGCACTGGCTCTCCAGCGACGGACGCAGCCCGGAATCCGGAGCAGCCAGCGACCGTACCCTCGACCTCCCACCACCGCCGCAGCAGCTGGCGGATCACCTCGAGCGCCTCACGCTGAGGACGACCGTGGTCTCGAATCAGGAGGGCCCCGCGAACGGAGTCGGGACCCTCGACTGCCTCTCGGTGCGGTTCGAGCTTCTGCGCGGGCCCGGTCGGCCCGTCGGCCTGCTCGAGGGCTGTCTCGATCAAGAGACGCTGCTGGAGTTCCTGACACCGCCCCCCGAATCCCGCGACTGCCGGATGGCTCTGCGGCACGAGAGCGGACGGATCGTCGCCGCCGCCGGGCTGCGCGCCGCGAGACGCGTCGGAGACACGATCCCGCCGGAGATCCTCGCCGACGTGGGCGAGGGTCTCCCGGCCGACTACGACGATGCGGACGGAGTCCGTCTGGTGGCCGCCAGCGCAGCTCTGGGCCAGACAGGTTGGTCGGTGGTCACCGAGGCCGAGCACGCCCGCGCATTCGAGCGCGCCTCGCAGATCACGAGTCAGATTCTCGTCGTGGACATCTGCGTGATCCTGCTCTTCACGGTGCTGGCCTACAAGATCACCCTCGCCATCATGAAGCCCATCGAAACCCTCTCCGAGGGCGCCGAGCGTATCGCGGCCGGGCAGGTCGACCACCAGATTCCGGTGCCCGTCCACGACGACGAGCTCGGTCTGCTCACCCGCACATTCAACGACATGATGCGCAAGCTGCGCAGCAACCAGCTCGAGATCGAAGAGGACCGCTTCCGCCTCGCCGAGAAGAACGAGGAGCTCCAGCGCGTCAACGAAATCCTCTCGCAGCTTTCGATCACCGACGGGCTCACCAAGCTCCACAACCACCGGTACTTCCAGGATCACCTTAGTCGCGAGATCAAGCGGGTCTCGCGAACCCATGCGCCGCTCGCGATGATCCTGCTCGACATCGACGACTTCAAGCTGCTCAACGACACCCACGGACATGCCGCGGGCGACGAGGTCCTGATGGCCCTGGCCGCGATCATGAACGACACGGCCCGGGAGTCGGACCTGATCGCCCGTTACGGGGGAGAGGAGTTCGTGATCTTGATGCCGAACACGGATCTCGAAGGCGCGCTGCATCTGGCGGAGAAGCTTCGGATGGCCGTCGAGTCCACCCGCCTCATCATCGGCGACCGGATGAAGCCGATCGACATCACGATCTCGCTCGGCGTCGCGACCTATGAGGGCGAGCGACGGGAGTTTTTCGGCGAAGCCGATCGCGCGCTCTACCAGGCCAAGGCCAACGGCAAGAACTGCGTCGTCGCCGCCCGCTCCGAGGAGTCGACCTGAAGATCCCCGGCTTGAGTCTTCGGGCCCCTTCGGCGATGCTCTCCGGATGACGCGGATCATCGGGCTCTCGGGAGGCATCGGATCGGGCAAGAGTACGGTGACGCGAATGCTGGCCGAGCTCGGAGCGACCACCATCGACGCCGACGCCATCGTCCACGAGATGCAGGCCGCCGGCCAGCCGATGTTGCGGGAGATCGCGGCCGCCTTCGGCAATTCCGTGATCGCCGAAGGCGGTTCCCTCGACCGCGAAGCGCTCGGGGCCATCGTCTTCCGCGACGACGCGGCTCGCGCCCGCCTCGGCGCGATCGTCCACCCACCTGTGATCGCGGAGATGATGCGTCGCGCGAAGGAGGCCGTCGACGGCGGCGACCCGCTCGTGATCCTCGACATTCCGCTGCTCTTCGAAGGGCGGATCAGCGGTCGCGGCAGCGGCGCGCGGATGGACTTCGACGAGACCGTGCTGGTCTGGGTCCGCCGCGACGTCCAGCTCGAGCGCACGATGGCCCGGGATGGATGTTCCGCCGAGGAGGCGGAGCGTCGGATCGACTCCCAGCTCCCGATCGACGAGAAGCGCCGCCTGGCGGATCGGGTGATCGACAACTCGGGGTCGATCGAGGAGACCCGCGCCCAGGTCGTGGATCTCGTGAGGGAGTGGACGGAAGGGGCGCTCGGCGATCCTGCAGAAGGGGCACGGACGGCGGGCCTTCCGCCCCGTCCCGACGCCTGCGAATGATCCGCGAACGGACCCGCGCGTGGCCGCGTCTCAGGGTCTCAGGGCTCCCTTCAGCTCCTCGATGAACCGCGCCACGTCCTCCACCGCCGATTGCGGTGATCCTGCGGCCTCGATCCGGTCCACGATCGCGCTGCCCACGACGACACCGTCGGCATAGGCCCCGATCGTCCGCGCCTGCTCCGGCGTGGCGACGCCAAAGCCCACGCAGACCGGGATGTCTCCGAGGGCCTTCGCCTGACGCACCTTCTCCTCGATGCCCCGGGCGAGCGCGCTGCGTGCGCCGGTCACCCCCTGAAGCGAGACGTAATAGAGGAATCCGCGCGTCTCCCGCACCAACATCGCGAGCCGCTCCGGCCGGGTGGTGGGCGCGGCCAGCAGGATCGGATCGATGCCCGCCGCGCGGCAGGGGTCGAGATAGGGACTGCCGTCCTCGGGCGTCAGATCCGGCACGATGATCCCGTCGACTCCCACTTCCGCCGCTGCCTTCGCAAACGCTTCCGCGCCCATCGCGTGGATCGGATTCGCGTACCCCATCAGGACGAGAGGCTGCTCGATGCGATCCCGCAGGCGGGCCACGAGTCGCAGGATGGCCCGTAGACTCGCGCCCCGGGCCAATGCCCGGGCGCTCGATCGTTGGATCGTCGGTCCCTCGGCCGTCGGGTCGGAGAAGGGCACGCCGAGCTCGATGACGTCCGCCCCTGCCTCCGCCATCGCGAGCACGAGCGACTCGGTCGTCTCGAGATCCGGATCGCCCGCGGTCAGGAAGGGGATCAGCGCCGTCTCGCCATGGGCACGGAGCGCCTCGAATCGATCCGAGATGCGTCCCATCAATGCGCCCCTTCACGGCGCGCGGCGAGGATCGAACGTACCTCGTCGACGTCCTTGTCGCCGCGACCCGAGAGGTTCACCAACACGATCGCGTCACGATCCAGGGTCGGTGCCAGCTTGAGCACATGGGCGATCGCATGCGCCGTCTCGAGGGCCGGGATGATGCCCTCGGTCCGCGAGAGAACCTGAAAGGCCTCGAGTGCCTCGTCGTCGGTGACGACCTCATACTCTGCCCTTCCGACCTCCTTCAGGTATGCGTGCTCGGGGCCCACGCCCGGATAGTCGAGACCCGCGGAGATCGAGTGGGCCGGGAAGATCTGACCGTCGTCGTCCGACAGCACGAGCGTCCGCTTGCCATGGAAGATCCCGGGCACACCGGCGTTCAGGGTGGCGCCGTGGCGGCCCGATTGGAGGCCTTCGCCGCCGGGTTCGACCCCGATCATACGAACGCCCTCGTCCTCGACGAACGGGTGGAACAGCCCGATCGCGTTCGAGCCACCGCCCACGCAGGCGACCAGCACGTCTGGCAGCCGCCCCTCCACCGCCTGGATCTGCTCGCGCGCCTCGAGCCCGATGACCCGCTGGAAGTCCCGGACCAACGTGGGATAGGGATGGGGTCCCATCACCGAGCCGATGCAGTAGTAGGTGGTTTCGACGTTCGTCACCCAATCCCGCATGGCCTCGTTGATCGCGTCCTTCAGGGTCCGCGAGCCGCTCTCCACGGGAACCACCTTCGCGCCGAGCAGCTCCATCCGGAACACGTTCAGCGCCTGACGCCGGACGTCCTCGGCCCCCATGTAGACCTCGCACTCGAGGCCCAGCAGCGCGCAGGCCGTCGCGCTGGCGACTCCGTGCTGTCCCGCACCCGTCTCCGCGATCACGCGGTGCTTGCCCATATGGCGAGCCAGCAGCGCCTGGCCCAGGACGTTGTTGATCTTGTGGGCCCCCGTATGCGCCAGGTCCTCCCGCTTCAGATAGATTTTCGCCCCGCCGAGCTGGTCGCTCAGCCTCCGCGCGAAGCTGAGCGGCGTCGGCCGCCCTGCATAGTCGCGCAGCAGCCCATCGAGCTCGGCACGATAGCCGGGATCGGCCAGGATCCGCGCCGACTCCGAGACGAGCTCGTCGAGCGCGGTGATCAGCATCTCGGGCACGAAACGGCCACCGTAGGGGCCGAACATGCCACGCTCGTCGGTTTCGCTCTTCAACCGGTCTCCTCCACGGCCTGCTGGCCCGCATCCGCGGACTCGATCTGCTCTTCCCGCCGTCGCACGGCCTCGACGAACGCCCGCATCCGACTCATGTCCTTGCGGAGGCCTTCTCCTTCGACACCCGTCGCCACGTCGACTCCCCAGGGAGGGATCTCGCCCACGTCCGCGAGGGCGTCTGCGACATTCTCGGGCGTCAGCCCTCCCGCGATGATCACGTCGTGACCGTTCGCGATCAGCGTCTCGGCCTCGCTCCAGTCCCAGGCCTGGCCCTGGCCTCCGCCCTGATGCGGATGATCGAGCAGCAGGATCGAGCCCGGGTACTCGTCGGCGGCGCGTTGATCGGCGCCCCGGATCGCCTTGATCGATGGCAGATCCACGGCCTCGATCTCCTCCTCGGTCTCGTCGCCGTGGAACTGCACGCGCTCGAACGACACCCGGCGCAGGATGCCGTCGATCCGGTCCCACTCGGCATCCTGAAAGACGGCCACCCGCTCGACTCCCTGGCCCTCGAGCGCGGCGCAAATCGCCTCGGCCTGCTTCACGTCCACCTCGCGACGGGAGCCGGGCACGAAGTTGATACCGATCAGGTCGGCACCCGCCTCGACGGCCTTCAGGGCGTCGTCGGGGTGCATCACCCCACAGATCTTGATCCGAACGCTTCCCGTCACGATGACCTCCTACTACTTCCCGATCCGTGCTTCCCAATCAGTGCTTCCAACGCCTTGCCCGGATCCGGCTCGCGCATCAAGGACTCTCCGACGAGAAAGCCGCGTGCACCGAACCGCTGCAGGCGCTCAATGTCCTCGTAGGTCGCGATCCCGCTTTCGGCCACGAGCAGGACATCGTCGTCGCCCCCTAGCGCCGCAATCCGCTCGGTCGTCGAGAGATCGACCTCGAAGGTCCGCAGGTCCCGATTGTTCACCCCAACGAGATCCGCTCCGATGCGGCGCGCCACCTCCCACTCGGCCTCGTCGTGAACCTCGACCAGCACGTCCAGTCCGAGTCCACTCGCATGCCGATGGAGTTCCACCAGCTGCTCGGGCGCGAGCGCCGCTACGATCAGCAGCACGGCATCGGCCCCGGCCACCCGTGCCTCGTCGATCTGATAGGGATCGACCACGAAGTCCTTCCGAAGCAGGGGCAGGTCCACGACCTCGCGAATCGCCTCGAGAAAGCCGAGGTCACCTCCGAAAAAGCGCTCGTCCGTCAGCACGGAGACCGCCGCCGCGCCAGCCGCCTCGTAGGCCCGCGCGATGGCGACCGGATCGAAGTCCGGACGGATCAGTCCCCGCGACGGCGACCGACGCTTCACCTCGGCGATCACGGCCACCCCGCTGGCCTGACGCAGGGCCGTCGAGAGCGACCGGATCGGACGCGCGTCGCCGGCCGCCTCTCGCGCGAGCTTTGCAGCCGGCCGCAGGAGCTTCGCTCGCGCCACCTCAGCCGTCTTGTGCGCCAGGATCTCGTCGAGGATCGTCACGCTCTCAGTCTCTCCCCGGCGCGGACCGTAGCCGCACGAAGCGTCTCGAGCTTCTTGACCGCCGCACCCTCGTCGATGCTCCGAGCGGCGCGCACCAGCCCCTCCTCGAGATTCGAGACGACTTCCGCGACCCAGAGTGCAGCCGCCGCGTTCAACAGGACGATATCCCGACGGGGCCCCGGGGTCCCGGCGAGCACCTCGCGCACGATCCGCGCGTTCGTCTCCGGATCGCCGCCGGCCAGATCCTCGAGCGTCGCCCGGGGCAAGCCGAGCGCCTCCGGCTCGATCCGGAGACGTTCGACGTGCCCGTCGGCCAGCCAGGCCGCGTTATTCGAGGCGGTGGTCGTCAGCTCGTCGAGACCATCGTCTCCGTGCACCACGAGTGCGCGCGAGGCGCCGAGCGCGAGCAGCGCCTCGGCCAGAGGCTCGACCAGCGTCTCGGAGTACACCCCCACGACCTGCCGGCGAGCGCCCACGGGCGAGAGCAGGGGCCCCAGGCAGTTGAGCACCGTGCGCACTCCGAGCTCCGCGCGCACTGGAGCCAGATGACGGAAGGCGGGATGGGCCGTTCGCGCAAAGAATGGAGCGATGCCCACCTCGGCGAGGATCCCGGCGCAGGTCTCGACGGGCAGATCGATCCGCACGCCGAGAGCCTCGAGCACGTCGAAGCTTCCGGACCGGCTCGAGGCCGCCCGGTTGCCGTGTTTGGCCACCGGGACACCGGCCCCGGCCACCACGAAGGCCGCAGTCGTCGAGATGTTGAAGGTGTCCAGACCCGAGCCACCCGTGCCGCAGGTATCCAGGGTCCGGGGATCGCACCCGTCGACCCGGGTCGCGCGGGATCGCAGGGCCCGGGCGACGGCGACGATCTCCGCCGCCGTTTCGCCCTTCATGCGGAGCGCCACCAGCAGTCCGGCGGCGCCGGCGGAAGTCGCCCGACCGTCCATGATCTCGCCGAAAGCCGCCTCGAGCCGCTCGGGGTCGAGGGGCCGGCCCTCCACCAGATCGACGATGGCTGCCCGGATCTCGCTCATGTCGCCGACCCGCGACGACAGCGCGCCATGAACTGATCCAGCAGCGCCTTGCCCTCCCCGGTCATGATCGACTCCGGATGGAACTGCACGCCCTCGATGGGAAGATGACGATGACGCACACCCATGATCTCGCCGTCCGGCGTGCGGGCCGAGATCTCGAGCACCTCGGGCATGCTCGCCTCCTCGATCACGAGGGAGTGGTAGCGGGTCGCTTCGAAGTCCTGGCGCAATCCCTCGAAGACGCCCCTCCCGTCGTGATGGATCGCCGAGACCTTCCCGTGCATGATCGAACGGGCCCGCACGATGCGCGCACCGAAGGCGGCACCGATGGCCTGATGGCCCAGACAGACGCCGAGCAACGGAATCCCGACCGACGCGAAGCCGCCGATCGCCGCGACCGAGACGCCGGCGTCCGCAGGGGTGCCGGGCCCCGGCGAGATCACCAGGCCGTCGACCCCCCGCGACAGCAGGTCGCCCACCTCGGCGTCGTCGTTGCGGACGACGTCGACCTCCGCCCCGAGCTCACCGAGGTACTGCACGAGGTTGTACGTGAACGAGTCGTAGTTGTCGATCATGAGCAGTCGCATGGGATGCCTCAGTCGACTCCCTCTCGGGCGAGATCGATCGCGGTCAGGACGGCGCGGGCCTTGTTGAGGGTCTCCTCGAACTCGTACTCGGGCTGCGAGTCGATCACGACACCGGCCCCGGCGGCAAAACGGATCCGGCCGTCCTTCGCCCACAACGTCCGGATCGTGATCGCCATGTCCATGTTGCCCGAAAAGTCCAGATACCCCGCACAGCCGCCGAAGGGACCGCGACGGAAGGTCTCGAGTTCGTCGATGATCTCCATCGCGCGCACCTTGGGCGCACCCGACAACGTGCCGGCCGGAAAGGTCGCCCGCAGCACGTCAAGCCAGTCGAGACCGGCGCGAAGCCGCCCGTGGACGTTCGAGACGATGTGCATCACATGGGAGTAGCGCTCGACGCTCGCATACTCGTCGACCTCGACGCTGCCGATCTCGGCGACCCGCCCCACGTCGTTGCGACCGAGGTCGACGAGCATCAAATGCTCGGCCCGCTCCTTCGGATCGGCGAGCAGCTCGGCCTCGAGCTGGCGATCTGCCTCGGGCGTCTCACCGCGCCAGCGCGTTCCCGCGAGGGGACGGACGTCGATCCGTTCCTCTTCGACCCGGACGAGGATCTCGGGCGAGGAGCCCACGAGCACGGCGTCCTCCATGCGGATGAAGAACAGGTAGGGGCTCGGGTTGATCGAGCGCAGATGCCGGTAGATCAGGAAGGGATCGACCTGGAGCGGCAGCTCGAACTGCTGAGCGAGCACGACCTGAAAGATGTCGCCCGCCTCGATGTACTCCTTCGCGCGCTTCACGGCCTGGTGGTAGTCCGACTCGCCCATGCTGCGCTCGACCTCCATCGGCGTCTGGACGAGGGGCTGCCGCTCCTCGACGGGCAGCGGTCCCCGGATCCGGGCCACCATCTCCTCGATCCGCGCCATCGTGTCGGCGTAGCGCGTTCGGAGCGCCTCCAGATCCAGCTCGGGCTCGAGATGCGCATGCACCACGATCAGCGCCGTATGCCGGACGTTGTCGTAGACGACCACGTATTCGGGGATCAGGAAGAAGGCATCGGGCAATCCGCTCCGATCGGGATTCGAGTCCGGGATCTTCTCCACGAATCGGACCCAGTCGTATCCGACCATCCCGACGGCCCCGCCGACGAAGCGCGGCAGCCGGTCATCCTCGGGCACCACCGCCCGATAGGCGCGCAGCCGATCCCGAAGCACGACGAGGGGGTCCCCTTGCACGTCGATGATCTCGGTCTTCCCCGCCTCGACCCACTCCACCCGGCTGCCGAAGGCGCGAAAGATCGCGCGCGCTCCGACCCCCAGGAAGCTGTACCGCGCCCACTTCTCCCCGCCTTCCACGGACTCCAGCAGGAAGGCCGTGCGGCGGTCGTCGATCTTTCGGAACAGCGAGAGCGGGGTGTCCAGATCAGCGAGGATCTCGCGCACGACCGGGACATGGTTTCCCTGGCGGGCGAGCAGCTCGAATTGCTCGAACGATGTGCGGAGCACGGAAGTCTCGCAGCTCCCGTTGGGAAGCCGTTGGGGGGAGAGCTCAAAAGCCCTTTGAAGTTAGGGCCTTGACGAGCCCGGGGCAAGCCGGCGGAGGGCCCCTTCGCGGCTCGGGAGGAGCTCAGATCCCGATTCCGAAGCCCAGGCCATTGCCGAAGAGATTGCCCGCCTCGTCTCCCAGTCCCAGGAAGCGGATCGAGAAGCCTCCACTGAAGCCCTGCCGGCTCTCCTCCTGTACCAGAAAGCCGATCCCCCAGCAGCGACACCGCGAGACGTACTCGAGCAGCCCCTGCTGCCGGATCAGCCCTTCGTCCCCTACCAGCGAGAAGATCGTCGAGTAGCTGAGCCGGAACCGACTGAAAAGCTGCACACTCGTGGTCAGGTCGACCTGGTTCAGCTCGCTGTCTCCAAAGCCCCGGGTCGACGGGCTCCCGCGCTGCGACTCGAGGAAGTCCGGCAGTCGCCGCAGGTAGCGGTAGCCTCCGATCAGGCCGAACCGGTCGAGCCATCCGCCCTCGATCGGCAGATCGAGACTCAGCCGGGCCTCGCCCTCCCGAAACGCCGCGGACTCCGGATTGAAGGAGCCCCGGAGCCGGCCGCTGATCGGACCCCGGGGCAGAAAGCCGGCGTCGAGTGTCAGGTTCCCGATGCCTTCCGATTCGCTCGCATCCCAATCGACCGCCGTCACGACGTCCGCGATCAGACGGGGCGTGCCGGTCCGCCCGTTGCGTCGGAACCAGCGCTGACCCACCGCGAAGACCATCTGATTGGCGCTCTCGATCCGATCCGAGGGATTCCGGGTCACGTTCTCCAACGAGAGCGTACGCAGCCGCGACTGCTCGACGCCGCCCCGGGGCACGAAGAGAGGATTGCCCCGCTGACCCTGCTGCGAGACCAGGGCCCAGCCCAGGCGGGGCTCGACGACGTGCCGCAGTCCGCTGCCCGAGTCGGAGACGAAGTCCCGCGAGAAGCGACTCCGAAGCTCTGCCCGGGCCGTGAGCAGCCCGCGGTCGGCGAATCCCTCTTCCTCGGTCCCGTAGAAGGTCTGCTGCCAACCGATCTCCGGCGCGAACTCGGCAAATCGACCCAGCCGCATGGGTCGCGCCAGCCGGGGATGGAGGACGATCCGGGCTCCGCGGTCATCCAATGGCTCGCCCGGCTGGAAGACTCCATCCCCGGCCCCCACGGCCGCCGCTCCGCTCACCTGGCCGCCGACACCGATATCGAAAAAACGTCCGTCGTTCGTCAAAGCCGAGGGGAGCCCGTCGATCTCGGACCGGGCGGTGCGCAGCCCGGAGAAGTAGATCAGCTCGGAGTCCAGGCGGGCCTCTACGCCCGCCGGCCCCACGAGCGAGCCGGGCGACACGTCCCCGCGAAGCTCCGCCCACCGCTGCAGGATGAACTCGTCCGAATCGTCGAAGGTCGAGCCCTGGAGATCGTCCGCATAGCGCGTCCCTGCCATCACGCCGTAGGCTCCGCTGGCGCCGAAGTCCCGTGCCACGTTCGTAGTCGATTCGACGAAGCGGAATGCCCGAACCTCCTGAAGCTCGCGAAAATCGTCGGCGTAGAGGTTGTCCGAAGACAGATTCAGATCGGTCTGCCAGCGCCAATCCGCGGGCAGCAGCTGGTCATGCTCCCAGAGCACCGCCCAGCGCGTCTTCGAGAACGGAGAGACGTCCTCGGCCGAGCGATCGGACAGGCCCGCAACGAAGAGCGTTCCCTCGGATGCCTCGCCAAACACGTACTCGAGCTCGACATCCTGCTTGTATCCACGCGCGCTGAAGAAACGTGGCGTCGCGGTCACGTTCAGCTGGGGATGCGCCGCCCAGAAGAACGGCAGACCGAAGCCGATACCACCTCGGCCGCCAAAGGCGAAGTCGGGGAGCAGGAAGCCCGTCTCCCGCTCGTTCTTCATCGGGAAGAAGGCCCAGGGAATCCACAGGACGGGCACGCCCAGAACCTCGAAGGTGGCATTGGTGACGGTCCCATAGCCGCCGAGCTCGACCTGGGCACGCCCCGCGTGGATCTGCCAGGGAAGGCGTTCGCCCTCCGCGCAGCGGCAGGTCGAGAAGAGCCCGTTCCGCACCTCGAAGGTGTTCTTGCCAGTTCGGACCAGCTCCTCGGCCTCGACCCGGAAGCCCTGGCTCCCGGCATCGATCTGCCCTTGATAGAGCATCCCCTGCAGCGTATCGACGTCGAAGACCATGAAGGCGCCACGCAGCTCGTCGCTGCCATCGAGGACGACGACGTCACCTTCGGCCACACCGATACGGGTCGTCGTACTGAAGGTCACCCAGCGTGCCCGGAGGCTACGATCACCCTGCACGATCCAGACGCGGCGGTCCGCGGTGTAGAGATCGCGCGCGTCGTCGTACTCGATGCGATCGGCGGTGATCTCGAAGGGCTCTTCCAGGCGCGCGCGGTCCTCCTCAGCCAGGACCGGCTCCAGACCGGTGAGCAGCCAAGCGAGTCCCAACAGAATCCGTCCGACCCGTTTCGCCGCCCTCGCCACGCGTCCCCCGCTCCGGAATCGGGGGGACGCTACCTGAGAGGGAACTCGACAGCCAAAGACGACGAAGGGCTCGACGACTCCGGTCGCGTCAGTTGAGCCGCTCGGCTGCCGCCATCAGGGCTGCCCGATCGGGCACGATCAGCTCGCGGCCCACCAGTCGGACGAGCTTGCGATCCATAAGCTGATGCAGGGCCTGATGGGTCTCCCGCATCGACAAGGCGCAACCCGTCGCGAGCTCCCGCAGGCTCGTCCCGAGTCGCAGCTCTTCGCCGTCTTCCGAACCGTTCGAGGCCAGGTACCGAACGAGGGGCCCCGCGAGCTCGTCGAGGCCCAGGGCGGCCAGACGGCGTTCGGCCGAGACCAGGCGTTTCGCCAGCCGCTGGATCATGCGGATCGCGATCTCCGGCCGCTCGACACACATCGTTTCCAGGGTCTCACCATCGAGCTGCACCAGCTCGGTCGGACCCACCGCCACGGCCCGGGCGGTGCGCGCCTCACCGAGCACGACGCTCATCTCGCCGAAGAACTCGCCCGGCCCCAGGCTCGCGACGACCCGGCATTCGCCCCGGGCAGTGCGCGAGATCTCGACACGACCCGAGCGGATCACGAAGAGCGCCGTGCCCTCGTCTCCCTCGTCGAAGATGAGGTCGCCGTCGTCGAAGCTCCGCTCGAAGGTGCAGCTCGTCTGGATCTGGGTCGACTGTCGGCCGCTCGGCACAGGGCTCCCCTCGCCGACCCGCCGGACGGGTCGAGGCTCATGGGCGCTTTCGTCCCCCATCGGAGCGGACTTGAGGATGGGGATCAGCCGTCGGAGACGGCGGCGAGCCGCGCCTCCATGCGGATCTCGGTGACGATCTCGTCGAGCTCGGCGCGGCTGAGCACGCCGACGTGCCGGGTGTGGATACGCCCTTCGGGATCCACCACGATCAGCGTGGGGAACCCGATCGCACCGAAGGCTCGCGCGAGGGACTGATCGCCCAGGGCGATCGGATACTCGAAGCCCCGTTCCGCGACCCAGGCCCCCACCTCATCCGCAGGCAGGGTATCCACCGAGACGCCCACCACGACGAGTTCCGGCTCCTGCCGGCGACCCCGCTCGTCTTTCCAGAGCGCATCGAGGATCGGCATCTGGACCTCACACGGAGGACACCAGGTCGCCCAGAAGTCGAGGATCACGATGCGACCTCGCAGCGACGCGAGGTGGACCTCCGTACCGTCCAGGGTGGGCAGCGTAAAATCCGGCGCCGGCCGCCGCGGCTCCCGGACGTCTGCAGGCGTGCCGTCGTCGAGACAGCCGGTGACGACCAGCAGCAGCCCACACAGCATCCCACACGACAGGCCGTGCCAGGCCGCCCCGCTCCGACGCGGATTCCGCCGGTCTCCGCAGTCTCGACGCTGGCGCCCGTTCATCGTCTCATCGTTTCATCGTTTCATTGTTGCAGCAGATCCTCGGCCGCCACGACGAGATCGGCGAGGAAGGTGAAGTGGGAGTTGAACCAACCGAGCCGGCTGCTCACCAGCAGGCCTCCGACGCCCATCAACATCACCCCCGAGACGATCTCCAACGTGCGGAAATGTCGTTTCATGCGAGCGAACGCGCTGAAGAACAGATCGATGCTCCAGCCTGCGGCCAGGAAGGGGACCGCGAGACCAGCGGAGTAGACCGCCAGCAAGGCGACGCCCTCGAAGGCCGTCTCCCGGCTGCCCGCGAGGGTGAGGACGGCGCCGAGGATCGGCCCGATGCAGGGAGACCAGCCGAAGCCGAAGCCTGCGCCCACCACGAAGGAGCCGAGAAAACCTCCGTTGCCCGTGCCGAGCTTCAGTCGGGTATCCCGCAGCAGCCAACCGATCCTGAGCAGACCGGTCATGTGGAGGCCGAAGAGGATGATCAACATCCCGGCGACCTGGGCGATCCCGATCTCGAAGCCCAGGACTTCGAGCCGCCAGCTCCGGAGGATCCGCCCCAGGGCGAAGGCACTCGCACCCAGGATGATGAAGATGACCGAGAAGCCCGAGACGAAGCCCAGGCAGGCGCGCATCACGCGGGCACGCTGGGTCGTCGAGCCCTCGTGATCCCCGGAACTCATGGCCTCCACCGAAACACCTGAGACCAGCGACAGATAGGCGGGCATCAGAGGCATCACGCACGGCGAAAGCACCGAGATCAGGCCCGAGAGGAAGGCCAACGGGACCTGTGCCATCAGCTCCGACATGGACGACCTTTCGAGAGTGTCGTTCGATCCGGCAGCCTGCCACAGGCGGGAAGAACCCGACCGCGATCGAGCGCAGATACTCGTCCGTGATTCGGATCGAACTCCAGGCCGAAACTGTAGAACCGCAGCCGCTGCGGGGCCCGACCGGTCGCTTTCCCGAGGGATCGGCGCCGACCGAAGCCCGCGATGCCAATGGGATCGACTACCAGCCCAGCTCGTCGTACTGCGGATCTTCGACGGGAGCAGGACGCGTGGCCGCAGACGCCGAGGCCACGTTCTCAGTCCGTGCCAACCGATCGCCGAGGTCCCGCCCGATGAACTGCAGACGCTCCTCCCCGAGGAGGATTTCCGGGGTGATCACGTAGGTCCCGCGCAGAGAGCGCGTGAAGACCTTCCCCGCGACCTGCGTATCCCCTGCCGTGAAGACCCACGCGAAGGCCCCCACGACCAGACCGCCCGTGGCATAGACGAGCTTCAGCGGGCCGTAGACGAGCGACGAAATCGCCGCCGCCGCACCCAGCCCGCTCTCGCGCCCGACCTCCCCGGCCTTGTTCTCGGCCAGCCCGATCGACGGCAGGGCAATCATCGCCAGGGCCAGCACGAGGGCGACCCCGCTCCGCCCCATTCGACCCACTCCTCGCCGGCCCGTGGCCCGCTCGCTTCGCGTCCGCTCCACCGACGGGCATGCCCCGTCGGCGTTCGGGCTCTCGCCCGCTCGTTCGTTTGAATTCTGCATGGACTTGTCCAACCCCTCAGTACGGGAGTCCCGCACCCGCCCGGGCGCAGCCCATCCCGTCCTCTCACGTTCCCCGCTCGAGAGTGTCGCCGATTCGCGGCCGTCGGCAAGCGCCGTCTCGAATCAGATGTCCATCTGGTGCTGAAAGCGGCCCTGGTAGGTCGCTCGTCCCTCCGTGCGCATCAGGACGAGCTGGCAGATCCGGACTCCGGCGACGATTTCGAGGGCCCGGCTCGAGACGTTGCTCATCTCGAGCACCTGCCGGTTCGAGACACCGGGTTGCACGAAAGCCGAGGTCACGTGGATCATCAGCCCGAGCCGCGCGAAGCGGCTGCGCCCTTCCAGGAAGCCGCAGAGATCGTCCGGCAGCGTGATCTGCTCGGCCGTGATGCCGTGGATCGTGACACCGGGATCGAGTCGGAAGGGCCGGTCGAGGGGGTACACCCGGGTATGGTCGCGGTAGTCGGTGTCGTTCAGGACGGGAATCGGCTCGGGACCGGCGAGGATCTCACGGATCTCGCTGCCCAGGGTGAGATCGACCGACGCGACACCCACCTGTGACGAATCGAAGGGATCGATTCGCACACGTCCCTGCTCGATCTCGCGCAGGATCTCGTGCCGGGTGAGCACACTCATGGGTGGGGAGATGATACCCTATCGGGGATGCATCCCTTCTTCGACGTCCCCCGGCCGGTCGTGATCGGCCATCGTGGTGCGGCGGGCATTCGTCCCGAGAACACCCTGCTCTCCTTCGAGACCGCCCTCGAGCAGGGGGCCGGGATCCTCGAGAGCGACGTCCAGATCACGCGGGACGGCATCCCGATCCTGCTCCACGATCCGAGCGTCGATCGGACGACCGAGGGGAAGGGAGAGACGCGGCGCATCGAGCTCCCCGATCTGCGCCGCCTCGATGCGGGTCATGCCTTCCAGGACGAGGCGGGGGGAACTCCCTTTCGCGGGCACGGCCTGCGGATCCCCACCCTGGAGGAGGCCTTCGAGGCCTTCCCCGACGCCCGCTTCAACCTCGAGATCAAGACCGACGATCCTCGAGCCACGGCGGCCACCCTCGAGCTGGTCCATCGCTTCGATCGCGCGGATCGGACGCTGCTGACCGCCGGCGAAGACGGGGTGATGAGGCTCTTACGCAAGGCCCTCGTCGAACAAGCCGTCGTGCCGGCGATGGGCGCATGCCTCGCCGAGATCGTCCGCGCCGTCCAGGGCGCCATCGACGGCAGCCCGATGGCCGAAGGCGTGATGGCGCTGCAGATCCCGGCGACCTTCGGCGATCGTCCGCTCGTCACCCGGGAGCTGGTCCAGTACGCCCACACCTTCGGCGTCTCCCTCCACGTCTGGACGATCAACGATCTGCATGAGATCGAGTCCCTGCTGGCACTCGGCGTCGATGGGATCGTCACCGACCATCCTGGCCGGATGGCGCGATGGCTCCAGCGTGACCTGTCCGATCAGTTCTGAGGTCGGCCCTGCCTCGGCGTTCTTTCGGGCCCATCTCGATCTCGTCGAGCGGACGCAGACGCTCGGCCCCGTCCTCGACCTGGCCTGCGGACGCGGACGCCATGCGCGGATCCTGGTCGGGCGGGGCCTGCAGGTCGTCGCAGTCGATCGGGACCCATCGGCGCTGGAGGAGCTGCGGGAAGCCGTGCGCGGGCTTCCCGGATCGCTCGAGATCATCGAGGCCGATCTCGAATGCGCCACACCACCCACGCTCCCAGCCGGTGACTTCGGCGCCGTCCTCGTCTTTCGGTACCTGAGCCGACCCCTCGCGCCCTGGATCGTCGAGCGTCTCGCACCGGGCGGACTGCTTCTCTACGAGACATTCACCCGGTCCCAGCAATCCCTCGGCTGGGGCCCCCGACGCGATGCCTTCCTGCTCGCGCCCGGGGAGCTCCGCGCCCTCTTCTCCAGCCTCGACGAGCTCTTCTACGAGGAGGGCCCGACCGACGAGCCGCGACCGGCAGAGACGGCGCGCCTCCTGGCGAGACGACGCGTAGCGAGAGGTCCCGCGAATCCCTGAGAGTCGATCGACCAGCCAGCAGGCCGCCTGCTGCCGGGCGCGCGGCCGCTCCGGAATCCATCATCAGCCGGGGGCAGAGTCGGGATCCAGCCGTGCCAACGCCCAACGTGCATGCTCCGACAGCATGGCGTCCTCGCCGTCGGCATGACGCGCCACCGCAGCGCGCAGTCGAGGGTCCCCGGCGTTGCCGGCAGCGATCAACGCATTGCGAATCAGACCGCGCCAGCCCGCGCGGCGCAGGGCCGTTCTGCGCGTGACCTTTCCGAACGTCTCTTCCTCCAGGGACAGCAACCACTCGAGAGTGGGCGATTGCCACGCCTCCCGCTTCGCGAGTCGCGCCCGCAATCCCAGCGGGTCTGCCAGCGGCTGGCGGGGTCGACTGCGGTTCCAGGGGCAGACGTCCTGACAGAGATCGCAACCGAAGACGAGGTCGGCCTGGGCTGCACGCAGGGATTCGGGGATCGGGCCGCGGTTCTCGATCGTCGTGTAGGAGAGGCAACGGGTCGCGTCCAGTACGTAGGGCTCCGGGAAGGCATCCGTTGGACAGACGTCGAGACAGGCGCGGCAGCTGCCGCAATGATCCGTCACGGGCGGATCCGGCTCGAGCGCGAGATCCGTCAGCACGACCCCCAGCATCAGGTGGGAGCCGAGCGCGGGATGGATCAGGCAGGCATTCTTGCCGATCCATCCGAGACCGGCCCGCTCGGCGGCCGCGCGCTCCAGCACGGGTCCGGTATCGACATAGCTTCGCGAGCGTACCGACCGATCCGCCAGCACGGGCAGCGCGGCTTCGAGCGCACGCACGCGATCGAGCAACACTTCGTGATAGTCGTCGCCTCCGGCATAACGGGCGATGCGTCCGGTCGGCTGCGCAGGCTCCGGCTCGCTGGACGGTGCCACGGATCTCCCTTCCTCTTCTGACGCAGATTCCGGCGCGGCACCGACAGCGGGCGCGGAGGCCGCGGTCGGAGGCGCACAGAGCAGGCCGACGACGATCAGGCTGCGAGCTCCGGGAAGCACCCGGCGTGGATCGATGCGCTCATCGAGCCGCCGCACGAGGTAGTCCATCTCGCCGGCAAAGCCGCGTCCCACCCATTCGCGCAGGTACTCCGTGCGTGCATGGGGCGTCGCGGGCGCAAGGCCGACCGCATCGAGCCCAAGCGCGAGCCCGACCCCCCGGATCCGCTCCTCGAGCATCGGATCGACCTCCCTCCTTCTACCTCGTTCAGGCGACCCGGTGCCCGGGTTCGGACCCGGGCCCGGCCCCCGACTCGGGCCACGCCCAACGCAAACCCCGCCCGATCGCGAGCAGCAGGACACATCCGAGAACGTAGGTCGCGACGCCCGCCCATTCGTGGAGGGGCCCCTCGGTCGCGAATGGGACACCGACGTGGATCGCCAACAGCACGGTGAGGACGACGCGCAACAAGTTCCCGGCCAGCGCAATCGGCAGGACCGCCAGCACCAGCAGCGCCCGCCGCGTCCAGGCACTCTCCGTGAACCAGGCAATGAATACGCCGATCGGAAGCAACGTGATCAACGAGGTGATCCCGCTGCAGGCCTCGGCGACGAAAAGGCTCGTGTCGCCGGGCAGGGTCAGCACATTGCCCTCCCGGAAGACCGGCACGTCACCGATCCGCAGAAGCGCCACCCCCGCGCTGCTCACGAGAATCTGGAGCTTCACGATCAATGGCGTCACCCAGGCACTGGGCAGCGGAATCAGGAAGACCAGATAGCCGAGCGGAAAGGCGAGCACGCGCACCCACGCCCGACCGCGTAGGGCCCAGACTGCCAGCCAGACCGTGCCCACCAGAGTGACGCCTACGGCCGTGGGATCGCCGACGGCGAGGGCGCCGAAGGAAGCCAGGGTCGCCAGGGCGATCAGCGCGAAGCCCGCCGGCTCGCGTCGCGGCGGGAGCCGGGACAGGGTCTCGCGATGAGCCGTCGCCGCCCAGAGCGCGACCAGCGGCACGAGGAATCCGTGGGACGCGTACTCGACTTCGCTCCACACCTCCGCCAGCACGAGCAGGCCCGGCGTCTGGACGAAGGCGAGTATCGCGATCACGATCCACTCGAACCCGCTCAACCCGAGCTTCATGCGATCGGGTGAATCCCTGATCCCGGCTTCGATCAATCCTGCCTCCCTCCGGACCCTACTCGATGAGTCCCACTCCCCTGGGTGGCCGGAGCCAGGCTGCCGGTGTCAGCGCCTGGAGGCTTCAGTGGGAGCGGAGCGTTCAAGTCCCATTGGACCTCGACCGAAACCCTGCCTACGAGGGTCCCAGCCGATGTTCCACTCCGACTCCGAAGACGCGACCGACGCCCCTGCCCAGAAGGCGCTGCCCCGCGACCCGCTCGAGGACCGTTCGGATCCCCGCGTCGGGACGGATCTGCCCGTGCAGATCTATGCGGGGGATTTTGGCGGAGCCCTTCACGGTCGGACCCGCGATCTCTCGATCGGCGGCGTCTGCATCGCCACACCATCGCCCTTCTCCTACAAGTCGGTGCAGCGTGTGACGCTGACGCTACCGGCGCGAAGCGTCACCCTCGATGCGGTGGGCTGCTGGCAGCGGGAAGACCCCCAGGACGATCTGATCCTGACGGGCCTTTCCTTCGATCGACCCGAGCCCGAGGCACTCGAGCTCGTCTGGGATCACGTCCTCGACTCGGGAAAGATCCTCGCGCGTTTCCTCTACGAACGCACGGCGCTGCACGAGCTCGGCCTCGAGGAGGCCATGGGGCTCGCGCAGGTCACGCGCTACCGCACGATGCGTACGGGTGAGCTGATCTACCGGCAGGGCACGCGCGGCGAGCACAACGACTCGATCTTCCTGATCACCGAAGGCAGCGTGACCCTCCAGATCCGGATTCGCGACGCGATCGAGCAGCCGCTGGCGAGGCTCGAGGCGGGCGATCTCTTCGGCGGGCTGCCGCTGCTCGCCGACCTGCCCCACTCCGAAACGGCCGTTGCGAACGGGGATCTGCGACTGCTCGAGCTCGATCGCGCTGCCTTCCGTCATCTGCGTAGCATGAAGCCGTGGCTGGGACATCGGCTCGGTGTCGCGCTGCTGCGGGTGCACGCGCAGCGGCTTGCCGCGACCCTCGGCCTGGCGAGCCGCACGCTCTGATCCCACCCGTACGGGATGGCCCGCTTCCCGCGTCATCTCGGGTATGCTCCGCCGCCGTGCCCGCCGCAGCCTCGCGTGCTCGAAGGAGGGTCGTCTTCCGATGCAGGATTCCATGCAGGATCGGCTCATCTTCCTGATCGGATCTCCGCGCTCGGGATCGACCTTGCTGAGCCGTCTGCTCGGTGCCCATCCAGCGATATTCGCCCCGGAGGAGCCGCATCTCATCTCCCCGATCGCCTTCCTGGGCTACTACGCGAGTGTCGACCAGGCTGCTTACGATCCCGTCATCGTGCGGCAGGCCGCGCGCCATCTGGTGGCCTCGCTGCCGGGCGGCGAGCAGACCTATCTGGAGGCGCTGCGCGCCTATCCCGATGCAATCTACCGGGGATTGCTCCAGAGCGAGGCGGCCCGTGGAAGCTCGCTGCTGCTCGACAAGACCCCCGCCTACGCCCTCTGCCTCGACTTCCTCGCCCGGCTCTATCCGACTGCGCGCTACATCGTGTTGAGCCGCCATCCCCTCGCCGTCTGGTCCTCCTTCGTCGACTCCTTCTTCGACGGCGACGATCACGTGGCCCATGCCCACAACCCCCTGCTCGAGCGCTACGTTCCAGCGATAGCCGGCTTCCTGCGACGCGACCCGGTCCCGATCCATCGGGTGCGGTACGAGGGACTCGTGCAGAATCCCGAGGAAGTCTCACGCGAGCTCTGCTCCTTTCTCGGGGTCGACTTCGAGCCGGGCATGGTGGAGTACGGCTCGGCTCCCGGCGCCGGGAAGGTCTCCGCCCGGGGCCTCGGGGACCCGACCCAGGTCGCCCTCGAGACCCGGCCCACGACCCGGAGCCTCTCGAAATGGGCCACCTCAGCGACCGGTCGACCGGAGCGCGTGGGGCTGTTCTCGGAGATCCTGGCGCGCCTGACGGACGAAGACCTCGAGACCTGGGGCTTCTCCCGCAGCGAGATCGAGGCCGAGATCAGCCAGATCGACCTCGCCGGCAAGCCCCCTCCCCGCCCACGCCTCACCCGCTACGCCCTCGAGCGCAAGCTGTTGGTCGCGCTTCGCCGACGAATTCGCCCCGATAACGCGGCCGGTCGGCTCGTCGGCCGCCTGCGCGAGGTCTGCGACGTGCTGCTGCGCTGAAGAGGCGGCGCCAGGGCCGACGCGAACGCCCGGGAGCCTCGCCGCGGGGATCGCGCACTCGGGATGCGACGCCGCCGGACCCGATGCTATAAATTGATCCCATGGAAGAACGGCACCACCGACCGGCGACGCGCTTCGGAGACAGCGCCCGCCATGGCATGGCTTCGCTCTCGGCGACTGGCTTCGCGCCGGCCTCCGTAGGAAGCGCGCGCTGCTTCGAGGCCCCTACGGTGCAGAGGATCTCGCTCTGCTGCGAGATCTCGGCCTACGCCCCCGACGGAGACGACTGGCCGCTCGTATGAGGTCGTGAAGCAGGACTCCACACCGGGTGCAGAGGATCCCTCACCCGAGCCGGATCCTGCCGAACCGGATCCCGGCTGGACGAGTCGCCTGACCCGGGCATTCACCCGTGCCGTTCGGCGCTACTTCGTCGCGGGACTTCTCGCCTTCGCGCCGATCGGCGTCACGATCTGGGCAATCGCCTGGATCATCCGCAGTCTCGACAACCTGCTCCTACCCCGGGTCCTCGCATGGTTCTCCCCCGGCTCGGACGCCCCTGCGAACCTGCCGCCCCTGCTCGGGGCGCTCTTCACGTTCGGCGTGATCCTGTTGGCCGGCGTGATCGTGAGACACTTCTTCGGATACGAGGCAGTGCGTCTGTGGGAGCGGCTGCTCCAACGAGTCCCCGTCGCCCGCAGCATCTACCTCGCGGTGAAGCAGCTCGTCGAGGCCCTGCTCCACTCGTCGACGGGACCGGGCAGCTTCCGGCGCGTCGTCCTGATCGAGTATCCCCGAAGAGGGATCTATGCCGTGGCGTTCGTGACCGGGCCGGCGCACTCGATCCTGGAACGAGCCGCGGGCGCAGCGCCCCTTCTCAACTGCTTCGTACCCACGACGCCCAACCCCACCTCGGGCTACTACGTGCTGATTTCGAGGGACGAGGTCCTCGACCTCGACCTCTCGGTCGAGGAGGCCTTCAAGGTCGTCATGTCCGCGGGCCTCGTGAGCCCGAATCGGGCCGAGCCCGCCGCCGACCGCGACCTTGATCCGAACCGGCCCGCCGACTGATAGGCCCCGGGCCTCGGGGCCCGGACGTCGGGCATCGGGCGCGACTGGCTACCGCGACTCGGAGGAGAGCCTTCGCACCAGCTGCTGGATCCGGGGATGGGTGATCAGCCCGAGCGTGTTGCCGGACTCGAGGAGCCCGAGGATCTGCGGATCCCGGGCGAGGGCCTGCATCTCCGGATCGTGCTGGAGGCGAGCAATGCGCGGCCCGACCTCCGCCAGCACCTCCGCCATCCGATCCCGGAAGAGGTCGGGATCGTCTCGGGCCTCCTCGCCCACGAGTCCCAGATCCGCGAAATGGGCTCTCATCTGCGGATCGAGCACGATCATGCGAACACTGCTGCGGTTCAACGCGTAGTCGACCGAGTCATTCTGGACCGCGGTCCAGAAGAGCTTGTCCGTGAACAGCGCATTCAGGCGCTCGTCGTCGAGCAGCTGGCGCGCCTTCGTCAGGGACTCGCCGGGCCGCCCGACCATCCGCGCGGCTACATCGCCCGCTGGCCCCGCCTCCGACAGCGCCCCCGCCACCGCGGCCTCCACGAACGCACCCGAGGCGTCGACTACGGCAGAACCCTCCGCATCCGGCAGCGCCTCCCATCCCACAAGGGCTCCGAGGTCACGACCGGCATCGATCCAGCTCACGAGGACCGTCAGCAGCACGACGACGAGCCCGCCTCGAGCGAGACCGAAGAGGCCGCCGAGCGCCCGGTCCAGCCCGCCTCGCCCATTGGTCTCCACGCGGCTCCGATCCCAGGTCAGCAGCACCCCGGACAGACTGCTCACCACCAGCCAGGCCGCCACGAAGCCCAGGGTGCCCGCGATCGCCGGGGCCACCAGCGGGGAGACGATCAGCGTGCGCTCCACCCAGGCGCCCGCCCGTGCCGCGCCCAACACGCCCCCGGCATAGCCCGCAAGAAGCGCCACCAGACCGGATCCGCTCGCCACCGCACCACGCCAGGCGCCCAGTGCCGCCAGTATGGAGAGCAAGCCGATGAAGAGGACATCCCACAGCATGGGCGACTCTTCGACCGACGGCGAGACCCGCTGAAGGTACGCCCTGCTCCCGCCTGGACGGGCTCGACCTCCCGCCGCAGTCGGATTGGCCCCGATTCCCATCCGCATCCCCGTACTCCCGCGTCCGGTTCAGTCCGCGTCGCGGTCAGTCCGGGTCGGAGGCGTCGGAGGCGTCGGATTGATCGACGTCGGGATAGTCGACCTTCAGGATCGTGTAGGTCGTGTCGCCCCGCGGCCGTCGCACCATCACCTCGTCGCCCCGCCGCCGGCCCAACAACGCCCGTCCTACGGGCGAATCCACGCTGATCCGCCCGACTTTCGCGTCGAACTCGTCAGGGCCCACGAGCTGGTAGCGCTGCGCATCGCGGTCCTCGTTCTCGATCTCGACCCAGGCGCCGAAGTACACCCGATCGGCGTTCTCCGGCGTCCCCGCCTCGACGACCGTCAGCTCCTCGACCCGCTTCGTCAGGAAACGGATGCGTCGATCGATCTCCCGCAGGCGCTTCTTGCCGTAGATGTAGTCGGCGTTCTCAGAGCGATCACCGAGGGCCGCGGCGACCGAAACCGCCTCCGTGACCCGCGGCCGCTCCTCTCGCCAGAGCCGTTCGAGCTCGGCGCGCAGCCGCTCGAAGCCGCTCCGGGTGATGTAGCTGCTCGTGTTGCGATCCGGACCCGCCAATCCTCGACTCCCCCTCGCTTGCTCATACGTCCGCAGCGCGCCGCTGGCTCCGTGGCCGCGTGGCCACCCGGCGGCGCAGCCGCGCCGAGTTTCGCATAGCATCCTGGATCGGAATCGAGCGTGACGCGTCCCCGCGAGCCGGTCAAGATGGGGTCTTCGAAGCCCCGCTCGACGTACCCACGGCCGCGCTATGCTCCTCGCTATGACAGGAAACCCCCGCTCCTCCGAGACCCCGGACGAGAAACCGGGCCCGGGCTCGAATTCGGATGCTCCGGCGCCGGGCTCGGCCCAATCTCTTTCCGATCATCCCGATCCTGATCCCGGCCTCGAAGCCGGCTCACGACGGCCCCGCCGCGGCCCGCCGCCCAACCCCTTGTACCATCCCCTCTTTCTGCCCGTATTGCTCGTCGGATACAGCCTCTGGTTCGGCTACGACGGGTTCCTCAGCCCGCCCGACTACGAACATCGCTTCTTCAATCAGGTCATGTTCGGCGTGACCGCGGTGATCGCACTCTGGGTCGTGCCGCGCGGTGTCCGCGAGTTCCAGCGGGATCGCGAGGCCGCAGCTCGCAAGCAGGAGCCCACTCAAGGCCCGAGATCCCGCGCCGAATGAGCTGAGGAGATCGCTGCAATCGGCCGATCAGACCCACGGACGAGCCGCCCCGGAAGCCGGGCGGACGCGATCCGGAGGTCCATTGGCCGCTGCCAGCGAACCCACGAACGGTCCGAGGGCATCCTGCACGGTGCTGCTCGACGAGCGCGGAGCGCCGGAGGATCAGACCCTCGACTGCACGGCGACCGCGACCAGCCGGCCGGCGACGGCCACCGTCCGCCCGCCCCAGCCCGGCGACGAGCTGAGCGCCCGATTCCGCTACCGCGTGCTCCGCCGACTCGGTCGCGGGGGGTTCGGATCGGTCTTTCTGGCTCGCTGCCTCGACGCCCGGGACGACGGCGAAGGGCCGGTGCCGCCGAAGCTCGTTGCCCTCAAGGTGATGGCCCGACCGGATGATCCGCAGGCTCGCAACTCCCTCAAACGAGAGCTGGCGGCGCTGCTCGCCGTGCGGCACGACCGGATTCCCAAGCTCTACGATTGGAACATCGACGGAGAGACTGCCTTCGCCGCAATTCAGTACTTCCCCGCCGGCAGTCTCTCGGACGCCTGGCCTTTTCTCGGCCGCCTGACGCCGGAGCAGACCTGGCGTCTGCTTTCGGACGTAGTCCAGGCCCTGGGCGCCGCGCATCGCGCCTCGATCCTGCACCTCGACGTCAAGCCTTCGAACGTGCTGCTCGACGGAAACGGCGGCTATGTACTGACCGACTTCGGCGTCTCCCACTCCTCCCGCATGTCGCGGGGCCTGTTGCATCAGGGGCAGCTCTCGATCGGGCTCGGCACCCACGGCTACCGCGCCCCGGAGCAGGCGACCGCGAAGGTCCAGTCCTTCGACATCCGCACGGACCTCTGGGGCGTCGCGGCGACCGCCTGGGCCCTGTTCACGGGCATAGACCTCAACAAGCGACACGACGTCCTCCGCACCCAGGAGCAAGGCAATATCTTCGGCCTCGTCCATCTCTCGGACATCGCTCTCGACTGCCCCCCACCCCTCGAAGAGATCGTGATGGGCATGCTCTACATCGATCCCGCCCGCCGGCCCGGCGGCACCGGAGAAGTCCTCGCCCATATCCGCGCCATCGCCAGCGGCTTCGGCCTCGACACGGCGACCATTGCCGCCGCCCGACGCCAGCTTACAAGCCCGGAAGAGATCACCTGGCTGGTCGATAATCTCGTCGACCCGCTCTGGGCCTCGATCTGCCGGGGCCCGGGCTTCGATCGCTACTTCGTGAAGTTCGAGGACGGCGAGACGATCGCGGCGGTCTCCGATCCGGCGCAACACACGGTCCTTCTGCTCCGGGGTCGCATCGCCGTCGAGGTCGACGATCGGGAGGTGGCGATCGAATCCCGCGAAGGGACCTTCCTCGGTGCCATCTCCACGCTCACGGGCGCCCGGCGCCGCGCGCTGCTGCGCGCCTGCGGTCCCACCTGGTGCTGTCTCTTCAACGAGGCGGAGCTCGAGCAGCTCGTCACCTGCAACCCTGCCGTCGCCGTCCGAATGGTCCGGAGCATGGCCGATCGGATCGCCACGGGCCCGCCCCGGCCCCGGCCCTGAACTTCCCGGACCGATCCGTACGGGCCACCTCGCGCAGCGATCTGATTCCTGCATCGGCGACGTCGCGGCCTTGGGCTCGGGTGGATCCCCCTGAAACCCGCCCGGTGCGCGACTGATCCATCCCGGCTTTTCACTCCAGTTCGGGTCTCCTCTGCGAGGTCTTCGTCAAGCACCGGTGCCGCGCAACCGATGCGCAGGGCGAGCGCACGGCTGCGGCTCCGGAATGGGATGGATGTCGAGAGACGACCCGAGCGAGATCGAAGACAGCGATCGCCCCGTACCGTCCGAAGGGCTGCCCGATGCCTCGCTGCAGATCGACGAATCCCGCCTTTCGGAGGAGGAGCGCGAGTTCGCTCGTCTGATGGGCTTCGGCACCGAAGCCAACGCCGGCGCAGACAACGCCGCGGAGATCGCCTCGCCGCATCGTGCTCCCCGTCGTAAAGCGGAAGCCCCAGATCGCCGTCCCGAGCCCGAGCTCGACACAGAGGCGGTCGAAGACACCCGGACGCGAGTCGAACCCGCCCCCTCCGAGGCGCCGGGCGAATCGGCTGAAGCGACAGACGAGCACGAGTGGGAGGAGGTCCTACCGCGCCCCGCGGCAGCGAGCCGGCAGGACGAGATCCAGGAGCGGGCCGGGCTCCTCGCCCGCCTCGAGACCTCGTTCGACGCGCCGAAGCCTCCGGAGGGCACGCGACCGGGTCCTCCGGACGCGCCGTCGGATCCGCCAGCACGAGAACAGGCATACGCAGATCGCCTCGAGTTCGAGAAGGCGCAGCGTGCGCTGGCGGCGGAGATCGACCAGCTCGGCCTCGAGAAGGATCGGCTCGCGGGGGAGCTCGAGGCCCGCGAGGCCGAACTCCGACTGGCCCGGGAGAAGGTCGAGGCGCTCGAGACCTCCCTGCGAGCGACACGCGATGTCTTCGTGCCTCTTCCCGACGGCGAACGGGCACTCCGTGCGGAGGTGCTGGGCCTCCGCCGCCGCCTCGACGAAACCCGTGAGGAGAACGCCCGCCTGCAGGCGGAGAACGATGCGATCCAGACGGATCTCGCGATCGCACGCGCCCAGGTCGAGGATCTACGACACGAGATCGACTCGGCTCAGATCCGCGACGAGTCCGTGGCTCGTGCCCTGGAGGAGCAGAGGTCGGCTCTCGAGGAGGTGCAGGCGCAGCAGGAGGAGAGCCTGGCCGTCTGCGCCCGACTCCAGAGCGAGAACCAGGAGCTCCGGAGCATCCAAATGGCGCTCGAGGAGACGCTCGCCGCCCGCGATCTCGAGATTGCGGCCCGCGAAGAGCATCTGGACGTGACTCGTCAGGGTCTGGCCACGCGGGACGCACGGCTGCGACTCCTCGAGGAGCGACTGGCGCAGGAGCAGGTTCGGGCGCAGGAGCTCGAGGCGGAGCAGCAACGACGACAGCTCGCGCAGGACCGGCTCCGCGAGCGGCTCGGCCGAAGCGATGCGCGCATCGCCTCGCTCGTCCGCAAGCTGGCGCAGGTGCAGGCCGCGATCGGCGACTCCCTGGACACCGACACCGACCCGGACGCCGGCGAGGCAGCGATCGCCTCAGCCGACCACGAGGCCAGCCACCCCGAGGCGCAGGAGAACCCCAGCGTCGATCAATGAAGCGTGTGGGCCAGCACCAGCGCGACGCGCCGGTCGGAGCCCTGCTCGATCTCTGCTCCGAGAGCCGCGGCGAAGTCCACCAGGCCGGGGGGCGGCACGACCGCGCCGTCGCCCACGTCGAGCTCGAAGCGCAGATCGGCATCCACACCGCCTACGACGTCGATCGAGATCCCGTCTCCCGCGGTCCCGTCCAGAGCGTCCCGACCAAGCGCCAGCAGTAGCGCCCCGAGTCCGACCGGGTCCGACTCGATCTCGTCGGGGAGCGCTCGCGCGCAACGCATTTCGAGCGTGAGACCGCGGCGAGCCGCCTCTCTCTCGAGACAGCTGCGCACATCCGAGAGCCAGTCGCGCAGCGCGAAGAGCTCCGGACCGACGACCGCCGGAGGCGCCTCCGCGGTGCGATCCGACGATCGCGAGGGCCTCGAGGAGCCGACCTCTTCACTCCCGTCCTCGCTCTCCTCGAGATCCGCCGCGTCGGCGGCAACGGCGATCTGGCCGCTCGGTTGGCTCGGCAGGGTTGCCGTGATCCCCTCCCCTTCGTCCTCCCCGCCGACGCCCTCCGCGCCCCGGGCGACACGGGCCGAGGGAAGGGGCGAGTGCGCCTCCGCGGGCTCCCTCGCAGCGCCAGGGTCGTCCGATGACGCGGGAGCGACGGAGTCCGACGCCTCCGCGGCCGCGCGCCTGGGATCGACGCCCAGGCTCCAGCCCGACACCCCGATGGCGATCATCAGGACGCCCACCGCGAGCGACCAGGGGCTCCGCACGGCACTCGCCCCGACACTCGCCGGAGCGGTCGTTCGTGCCAGCCAGATCAGATCGCTGCCGCCGGCTGCGCCGGCCGCGAGCACACCGCCCGCAACGAGCTGCCCCTCGGATTCGAAGACCTCGGATCCAGCGGTCTCCCGACCGGCTTGCGCCGCCCACGCGAAGGCTCGCCGGTCCGCGGCATCGATTTCATCCGCTGTATCCACCAGCGCTCGCCCGTCCACACTTCGCAGCTCGAGCGTTCCTGTCGATCCCGGCAACGCCGCGAGCGCCGCCAGCCAGGGCGATGGATCCAGCTCGGCCACCAGCACACCCTGGACCACCTCATCGGAGTCGTGCAACGCGATCGTGCGGCGGTAGCCGGCTCGCGACGGCTGGCCCTCGACCTTCGATTCCCAGGTGAGCGGGCCCGACTCGACCCGCCGTCCGACGGCGACGACCGCTCTCCGGACATCGTCGGCGTACCAGAGATCCTCCGCGCGATCCGCGGCATCTTCCCCGGCATGCCGAGCGCCCGAGCGCCCCGCACTCGCCACGGTCGTGTCCCCGTCGAACCGACGCGACGAGATTCCGTGCTCGTCAGCCACCACGAGCTGGTATGCACGGACACCCCTGGAGGCCTCCAGGCCTCTCCGCAGGATCGAGGCGAGCTCACGGCTCGCGGCGCCGCTCCGGCCCTGCGTCTCTTCGTTCCCAACGTCCGGATCGTCGTCATCCACCGCCGCATCCGCCGCAACGTCCCGCGAGCCCGAGTCGAACACCTTCCGCCAGAGATCCCGACTCCGGAGCTCCGCTCTCAGCTGCCGCAGCTCCGC
>CAYWGW010000006.1:0-51099 GCA_964457385.1 uncultured Spirochaetaceae bacterium | reverse complement strand
GACTTCGATGCCAGCGTCATCCGACAGCGGTTGACTTTCGCTTTTTGTTTGCCTACCCTCTGCACGTCGCCCCTCCGAGTTCGAGCCTTCCACGATGCAGACGATGCAACCGACCAGAAATCCGACCGCGTCTCCAACCGCCCCCCCTCACCGGAGCGGTCGCACTGAATCGCCGCCCGGACCTCCTCTTCCTCCCGGACTCCTCGCCGTATCGAGCCATCACGACGAGGCTCCGAGCGAGTGCGGAATCCGGTCTGTCCTCGGAGCGGCAACTGTGTGCGCGGGATCGACTCCGAGGAGACCGAGCGGCTCCGGGGGTGGCTCCCGATCGAGGCGGCGCTGCTCGGGGGTGGAGGAGACGCTCCGGGACAAGGGAGAGCCGCCGCTGGTGGCCTATCATTCGGAGGATGTGCTGATGACGTGCTGATGACGTATTGACGGGGGGCCGGGGGATCCGGGCGCGGGTCTGCAGGCGACACGACGGGCGACGCTGCCTGCCCGACCCGCCAGGGCCCCGCCTCATTGACGCGGCCCGACGCGACCCGATCTGTTCCACGACCTGTGCGGAGTCCCACCATGCCGTTCGACATCATCTCTGCCTCTACCCTCCGCACCCTCCGCCGCCGGCGTCCCCGTTGAAGCGCGCCCGCCCTCGCCTCGGCGTCGAGTTCGGACGCATGAACGTGTTGTCGGTCCGTCGGCTCGGCGAGCCGGGCGCCATTCTCGGACGGGACGACTTCGAGGTGCTGCTGCCTCGCAAGGAGGTGCCGACCAGGCTCGCGATCGACGATGCGATCGAGATATTCCTCTACCGCGATTCGGAGGACCGGCCGATCGCCACCACGCGCAGTCCCCGAGCCCAGGCCGGCCGCTTCGCCTGCCTCGAGGTGAAGGACGTGACGCGCATCGGCGCCTTTCTCGACTGGGGACTGGACAAGGATCTGCTGCTTCCCTTCGCCGCCCAGGCCTATCCGATCCGGGAGAGGGGTCGACGCATTGTCGTGTATGTCTCCTGCGATCCCGTCTCCGGACGCATGATGGCCGCCACGAAGTTCAACCGCCGGTTCTCTCCCCCGCCCGCCGACCTGCGGCAGGGCCAGCCCGTCGAGCTGCTGCCCTACGAGAGGACCGACCTCGGCTTCAACGCGATCGTGGACCAGTCCTTCAAGGGTCTGATCCATCACGACGACGCCGGGCCGCCGGCTGCGATCGGCGAGATCGTCACGGGCTACGTGCAGCGGATTCGCGAGGACGGCCTCGTCGATCTCTCCCTGCGGCCCAGCGGCCTGCGCGCCAGTCGACAGGCCCGGGACGAAGTCCTCGAGGCGCTGCGCGAGGCGGGCGGGCGCCTCGCCCTCGGAGACGCGAGTCCCCCCGAAGCGATCCGGCAGCGGCTCGGAATCTCCAAGAAGTCCTTCAAGAAGGCGATCGGCGGCCTCTACCGCGAGGGCCTGATCGCGATGACGAACGAATCGATCCGTCTTCGAGACGAGGTCTCGGGGCTGCCTTCGACGCTGCCTTCGACACCGCCCACCACACCGCCCCCCACACTGCCCTCGACGCCGTCTTCGAGGCCACCCTCGACTCCCCGTCCAGGCCGCAGTTCGGGGCGCAGTTCGGGCCGCAGTCCGGGCCAGAGTCCCGGCCGCGCCCGTAAGCCCCGCATGCCCCGATAGCCCCGATAGCCCCGATAGCCCCGATAGCCCCGCGCCGACGCGCTACGCTTGAAATCCGGAGGAATCGACTCATGCCCCGACACGCCCTGATCACCGGTGCCTCCGCAGGACTCGGTGCCGAGTTCGCCCGCCAGCTCGCCGCCCGCGGCTTCGACCTTCTCCTCGTGGCCCGCCGCGAGGATCGCCTGAAGGCCATCGCCGAGGAGATCGCGAAAACCCACGGACGCCAGGTCCACACCTTCGCTGCGGATCTCTCGCTCGCTTCTGCACCGGACCACGTCGCCGACTTCACCCGCGAGCAGGGGATCGCGATCGACTACCTCGTGAACAACGCGGGCAGCGCCGGCCCCCATCTCTTCGAGGAGCCCGACTGGGCGGTCCAGGCCCGTTTCCTCGAGCTGATGATGCTCTCGGTCCCGCATCTCTGTCATCATTTCATCCCGCCCATGCGCGAGCGTGGCTACGGCCGGGTGATCAACGTCTCCTCCTTCGCGGGTCGGATCGCCCGTCCCGCCGGCGCCCACTACGGCCCCGCCAAGGCCTATCTGGTCGCACTCTCCGAGGAGCTCGCTCTCGAGTTGAAGGGCACGGGCGTCTCGGTCTCGGCGCTCTGCCCCGGCTTCACCCATACCGAGTTTCACGAGGCAGGGGATCTGCTGGAGATGAAGCGGGGACTGCCGAGCTGGCTCTGGTACGACGCCGAGACGGTCGTCCGCGAGGGCATCGAGGCCGTCGAGCGCGGGCGGCCGATCATGGTCTCCGGTCGCCTCTACCGCTGGCTCGACCCCCTCGCCCAATCGGTCTGGATCCGCCCACTCTTCAAGGCCCTCGCCCCCGGACGCTGATCCACCAGCGGGCGTGCAGGCGCACGGCGCACGGGCCACGGCCTACGCCTCACTGCGCACATGGAGAAACAACATGGGAGAGCTCGACGGTCGTATCGCGGTCATCACGGGCGCGGGCGACGGAATCGGCGCCGCCCTGGCACGGTGCTTCGCACGGGAAGGCGCGCGGGTCGTGGTCGCCGAGCTCGACCCCGAGAAGGGCAAGGCCGTAGCGGAGGAGCTGGGCGACGCCGGGCTCTTCGTGCGCACGGACGCCGGCTCCAAGACGGACGTGGAGTCGATGGTCGCCACGGCCGTGGAGCATTGGGGCACCCTCGACATCCTGGTCCTCAACGCCTGGGGCGGCGGCACGCTCTCCCGGGTCGAGCAGAAGACCCCGACCCAGATGCAGCACGGCCTCGACCTCGGCTTCCTTGGCCCCTTCTGGACCATGCAGGCCGCGCTGCCGACCATGAAGGCCAAGCGGTACGGACGCATCGTCAGCCTCTGCTCGCTGAACGGCGTGAACGCCCACATGGGCACGGTCGAGTACAACGCCAGCAAGGAAGCCCTGCGCGCGGCGACCCGCACGGCAGCCCGCGAGTGGGCTCCCTACGGCATCGTCGCCAACATCCTATGCCCCGCCGCCCGATCCGCGGCCTTCAGGGACACCATGGCAGCCCATCCCGAGCTCGTCGCCGCGGCGGACAAGGCCAACCCGATGGGGCGCATCGGCGACTGCGACGAGGACATCGCCCCCGTTGCACTCTTCCTGGCGAGCGAGGGCTGCCGCTACCTGACCGGCAACACCCTCTTCGTCGATGGCGGCGCGCATATCAACGGATCGGCCTGGGCGCCGGACCTGGACGACTGATCGCTGCCGGCGACTCTTCGTGGCCGACGAGGGATCGCGGCCGACGAGGGATCGTGGCCGACGAGGGATCGCAGCCGACGATCGACCTCGGCCGAGGAGCGATCAGGCGGCCCCGCGAACCGCTCCGACCTCACCGCGCGCTCCGCTCTCCGCGACCTCCCCGACCGGCAGCCGCAGGCCGAGCAGCATCAGGGCAGAGAGCGCGATCAGTCCGGTGAAGAGCCACAACGCGAGGACGAAGCCGCCGGTCGCGTCGGAGATGGCACCCGCAACCAGGAACCCCGGCATCATCAGGCCGCCGATCAGCGAGGTCATCAGTCCCATCACCCGCCCGTAGCTCTTCATGCCGAAGGCGGCGGCCACCATCGCGCCCCACACCGGCAGCATCCCGCCCGCCGCGAATCCCATCAGCACGGCGGCGGCCTGGATCCAGACGGGATCGGGCTCGAGTGAGAGCAGCGCGATCCCGCTGCCCGCCAGCCCCAGGGCCATCCACAGCCCGGGGCGCAATCCGATGCGATCCGCCGCATAGCCGAAGACGATCTTGCCGAGGAAGCCGAAGAGCGCGATCCAGGTGACCAGCGTCGTCACCAGCGAGACGTCGAGCCCCAGGCCCCGTACGTAGAGCCCCAGGATGCTCAGCACCGTCATGTAGCTCATGAAGAGCAGGCCCAGGCAGCCACCGATCAGCCAGAACGATCGGCTCCGCAGGATCCGGCCCGTCGACCAGACGTCTTCCTCGAGCTCGAGACCGGCCTCGATCTCGCCCACCGAGGGCGGCGCGGCTCCTTCCGGCTCGAGCCCCATCTGCGACGGCCGATCCCGGAGCACGAAGAGCAGCAGGGGCACGACGACGACGACGATCGCCCCGGCCAGGCCCTGCAGCGTCGTACGCCAGCCCCAGCTCGTGAGCGAGACGTCGATCAGGCGCGGCAGCAGCATGCCTCCGATCGACGTGCCTGTCGCCGCGATCCCGAGCGCGCGACCTCGGGAGGTCGTGAACCAGCGAGAGACCAGGGTCGAGCCGGTCATCGGGCCTAACATGACGTTGGCCGTCCCCATCAGCAGCGCGAAGGCCAGCACGAACTGAAGGATGTCCCGGGTCAGCGAGAGCGTACAAAGCCCGACCACGAGACAGCTCGCCCCGATCAACATCAAGCCGCGGGCGGACCAGCGATCGACCAGCGGACCGATCAGCGGCGGCGCGACGAGGCCGACGACCGTGCCCAGGGTCATGACGAGCCCGATCTCCTTGTCGCTCGCCCCGAACTCCTCCTTCACCGGGACGATGATCAGCGGGTACCCGTAGCTGTAGAAGCCGACCATGAAGAGCTGGACGACGAACACACTGCAGACGATCCACCATCCGTAGAACACGCGTGTTCCTCCTCGTCCGGCGCCTCGTCCGGTGCCTGGTCCGGTGCCTCGGCGGGTGCCCGGCCTCCGCCCTTCAGCGCTTCCAATCGGCCTGCCGCAGGACCTCGGTGGCGAGCGCCTCGGGCGGACTCCCGGCAGGCCCGATGATCCGTGCGAGCATCCCGCCCTCGCTGTGGCCGAGGGTGTTCAGCCAGTTCGGGTACGCCGGGCCCGGATCCTCGTGAGCGATCAGGATCCGCACGCTGCCGTCGTCCTCGTAGCGCGCCGTGAATTTGTTCACCGACACGTCGAAGAAGCGATGTTCGAGGGACTCCATCCAGTAGTTGGAGAGCTGGAGATTCCAGGTCTGACACTCGGGAATGTCGCGGAGGGTGACGAGCAGGGCCTCGTCCGGGGCCAGCTCCCAATGGCTCTGGTAGTAGCAGATCGTCGGATCCCCTCCGGCCGCCTGCAGCACGGCCTGATCGTGCAGGGGCAACGCGTTCAGCGTCCGCGCCTTGTAGTCGTCGGTCCATTTCAACCCGAGCCCGACCGTATTCTCGAGGAAGCCGAGCGCCTGCCCGAGACGCGCCTCGAGCTCCGTCGGGATCAGGTTGTTGTTCGGACGCTCGGGGTTCAGGCATTCGATCTCGAGCTCGGCGCGCTTCTCCTCCTTCCGATTCCCGAAAGTCTGCCGCACGATCAACATGCCCGACTTCTCCGTCATCGGCAGCCAGTTGCCCGGCTTCTCGTGCCGACTCATGATGACCTCGAAGCGGCCGTCCTCGTCGAACTCGATCTGGGACGAGTCGATTTCGCCGGTGCTGGCCATCGCGTCGACGTTGCCCCCGCCGGCCTTCACGCCGAGGCTGAACCAGCGCACCGTCCCGCGCTGGCCCGTGATGCGGTAGTCGAAGCGGCCGTCGATGCGGCAGTTCTGATAGTAGTTGTCGGGGTTGTCGTTCAGGATCTTCTTCGTCTCGTCGGCGAGGCGGAAGAAGGCCGGGTACTGGGGATCCGCGTAGTCCACCGCACTCTCGAGCCCCGCCCGAAGAATGCGCGTCAGGTATCGATAGCCGAGGGCCTGGTTGAAGACGTCCTTCGGCGCGCCTTCGTGGCGCACGAGCGCGCCGGCCGCCTTCAGGCGATCGCAGAAATCGTCCCAGACCCGACCGTCGAGGATCCGTCGTTCGGCCTCGCTCTGCTCCATCTTCCGCCTCTCCCTTCTCTCTACCAAGCTCCCGAAACGCCTGGAACTCCCGATCTCTCCGACCCAGCGCGACCCGCCCCGACCCATTCCGACTTGCCGCGAGTCGTTCCGACTTCCCGCGACCACTTCCGTCCCGCCCTCCCGACCCGCATCGACGAATCGAAGCAGTCGCCCGCACGCGACCCGATGGCTAGGATGGCACGCCGGACGCTATCAAAGTCACACGCCCCGTACTGCCAGCCCTTCCAGCTCTCCCCCGGCTCGGGTTCCGGATACCGGGGCCCCGGATGGAATCATCGCATGTCCTCGTCCCCCCCTGCCCCCGATTCTTCGCCCTGGTCCCCCAGCCGTCCCTGCCCGCTGGATCGGGTGCCGAGGTGGGAAGTCGAGGCAGACGTACTCGTGGTCGGCTTCGGCGCAGCCGGGGCCTCGGCGGCAATCGAGGCCGCAGAGAGCGGCGCGTCGGTCGTGCTCTTCGAGGTCGCCTCGGGAGCGGGCGGCACGAGCGCGATGGCCGGCGGCGACATCTACCTCGGTGGTCATGGAGGCACACCCGCACAGCGCGCCAACGGCTTCCACGACGCGACGGAGGATTTCTACCGCTACATGATGATGTCCGGCGGACCCGACGCCGACGAGGAGCGGGTCCGGCTCTACGCGGAGGGAGCGCTCGATCATTTCGAGTGGTTGGTCGCCCAGGGCGTGCCCTACCGAACGACCCACATCCCGGGCAAGACGATGATGCCCGGCACCGGCGACTGTCTGATCCTCTCCGGCAGCGAATACGCCTGGCCCTTCAAGGAGCGGGCGAAGCCCTGCCCTCGTGGCCATCTGCCCGAGGCCGTCGGCGAGACCGGCGGCTTCATGTTGGTGGAGGCGCTGGCCCGGCGCGTCCGGGCGCTCGGCGTCGAGACCCGTTTCGATACCCGGGCGCAGGCGCTGATCCTCGACGACGCGAATCGCGTGCGGGGCCTCGTCCTCATGGTCGACGGAGAACAGCGCTTCGCCCGGGCGCGCCACGGCGTGATCCTCTGCGCCGGGGGCTTCGTCCTCAATCGCGAGATGCTTCGACAGTACGCGCCGCAGGTCGCGCGGCTCGCCGACGACGCCCTCAGTGGAGGATACGACGACGGCAGCGGCATCCGCCTCGGCATGAGCGCCGGCGGCGCCGCGATCCACATGGACGAGCTCTTCGCGACGCTCCCGATCTACCCGCCCGAATCCAACGTGAAGGGCATCCTCGTCAACGAGAGTGGCGCGCGCTTCATCAACGAGGACGCCTATCCGGGGCGGATCGCGATCTACTGCATGCGCCAGGTCGGCGACCGCATCTACCTGCTCGTCGACGACGCCCTCTTCAGCCAGCCGAGAGAGCTGCAGCGCTGGGAGCTCTCCGCGGTCGGAGACAGCTGGGAAGAGGTCGAGCGCGAGCTCGGCATGCCCCCCGGCGCGCTCGTCTCGACCGTGGCGCTCCATAACCGGCACGCGGCCAAGGGCGAGGATCCGCTCTTCCATAAATCACCCGAATGGTTGAAGCCCCTGGACGAGCCGCCCTTCGCCGCCCTGGCCTGTACCCTGGGCGAGGCCTTCTATCCCTACTTCACGCTCGGCGGCCTGCGCGTGCGCCCGACCGGAGAGGTCCTCAACGTCGACGGCGACGTCGTGCCCGGTCTCTACGCCGCCGGCCGCACCGCCTGCGGCCTGCCTCGTTGGGCCGAGGGCTACAGCTCGGGGATGTCGCTCGGAGACTGCACCTTCTTCGGGCGCCTGGCCGGCCGTCAGGCGGGGACACATCCGCTGCCCGGCGACGGCTGAGCGCGGCGCCGTGGGCGGCGCCGTGGGCGGGGCCGTGGGCGGGGCCGTGGGCAAGGCCGCATGCGCGGCCGGGCGTGGTGCCGTATTCGGGGCGCCTCAGACGACCCTGTTCGGCGGACTCCCGCCCTCGCTCCAGCTGCGGAGCGCGTCGATCAGGATGCGCCCCATCCGCAGGCGCGCCTCGATCGTCGAGCTGCCGATGTGGGGCAGCATGAAGACGTTGGGCAGCTCGTAGTAGGCGGGATCGAGCTTCGGCTCCCCGGCGAAGACGTCGAGCCCCGCGGCGCGCACGGTCCCGCTTCGCAAGGCGTCGATCAGGGCCTCGTCGACCACCAGATCCCCGCGCGCGATGTTCACCACGATCAGCCCCGGACGCGCCTTCGCGAGCAGCGCGGCGTCGACGATTCCGCGTGTCTCGGCGGTCGACGGACAGGCCAGCAACAACACGTCGCAGTCGCCCACGAGTTCCTCCGCCGTCGCCCGGAACTCCGGCATCACGCGAAAGGAGGCGAGCATCGGGTCACCGTCGGACAGCGGCCTGCGATTGCAGTAGACCACCTCCATGCCCAGCGCCTGGGCCCGGGTGGCGACGCGTCCGCCGATGTCGCCCAGGCCGAGGATGCCCAGCCGCTTGCCCGCGAGCTCCACCCCGACGAGCTGGGTCGGCGTCCAGCCGGTCCAACGACGGCTGCGAATCAGCTCGATGCTCTCCGTCGCCCGCCGCGCCGCCCCGAGCATCAGGAAGAGCGCGTTCTCCGCGACCGAATCCGACAGCACCCCGGGCGTGTTGAAGACCGCGAGCTCCCGCGCGGCGGCGGCCTCGAGATCGAGATGGTCGGTGCCGACCGAGTAGGTCGCCAAAGCCCGGACGTTCGCGGGCAGCGACTCGATCGCCTCGGCCCCCATCGGCCGGTCCAGCGAGACCAGGAGTGCATCCGGCGCGCTGCCGCTGCGCGCGAGATCAGCGAGCTCGGTGAGCGGATCCAAGGTCGTCGCGAAGACCGTCTCGAAGGCGGAAGCCAGCTCCGCCTCGACGGGCTCGAGCAGCCGCGACGCGACGAAGAGCGAGAGGCCCGGACCGACCTGCCGGCTCACGAGGTCTCCGCCGGCCGGCCCTCGCGATCGGGCCACGGGACGCCCCCGTCGACCGCGACGACGTCGCCGCCCTTCCGTTTGCGCAGCACGAAATCACGCGTCGCCTCGAGCACGAGATAGAAGACCGGCACGATCAGCAGCGTCAGCAGCATCGACGTGAACATCCCCGCCGCCGTCGCCACCGCCATCGGGGCCCGTGTCTCCGAGCCGGGCCCGATCCCGATCGCCGCCGGCAGCACGCCGAAGATCATCGACAGCGCCGTCATCAGGACCGGTCGCATCCGGATCGGCGCCGCCCGTCGGATCGCCTCCTCCGCCGACAGGCCCTCTCCGCGGAGTTGGTTGGCGTAGTCGACCAGCAGGATCGAGTTCTTCGTGACCAGCCCGATCAGCAGCACGATTCCGATCATGCTGAAGAGGTTCAGGGACATGCCCCAGAGCCAGAGCCCCCCGAGCGCCCCGACCATCGAGAAGGGCAGCGCCAGCATCACGATCAGCGGCTGGACGAAGCTCTCGAACTGGGCCGCCAACACCATGTAGATCACCAGCACGGCCAGTCCGAGCATCAAGGCGAACTGCTGGGCCGACTCGCGCATCGACTCGGCGTCCCCGGTCGGTCGCAGCGAGAGATGGGGCGGGAGGATCTCCTCGGCATGGGCCTTCGCCCGCGCGACGACCTCGCCGAGGCTCACGCCCTCCAGATTCGACATGATCTCGACGCTCCGCATCCGATCCGTCCGCTTGATCGACGAGGCGGTGGCACCCTTCTCGACGCGGACGACGTTGCGCAGATCCACCAGCTCGCCGCTGCGTGTCCGGACCCAGAGCCCACCGATCGCGTCCAATGAGTCACGATCCTGGGTCTCCATCCGGAGCCGGACGTCGTAGCGCTCCTCGCCGTCCCGGAACTTCGCGACGTCGAGGCCGCCGATCATCGCCTGGACGATCTCGGCGATCGTCGCGGCATCGATCCCGAGCGCCGCGGCCTTCTCCCGATCCGGCACGATGCGCGCCTCCGGCAGGCCCAGCCTGAGGCTCTTGTCGAGATCGACGAGTCCCCCCTCGGCGGCCAGTCGATCCATCAGCAGCGTGGCGTAGTAGTCGAGCTCCTCCAGGCTGGCATTGCCCAGGATCTCCACCTGGAAGTCGCGGTTGTTCATGCCCGTCGGGTCGATGACGGCGAACTCCTGTCCGGGGATCTCGGAAAGGGCCACCCGCGCCGCCTGCATGATCTCTTCCTGGCTGCGCTCGCGTTCGTCGATCGGAACCAGCCGAACGCCCAGGAAACCGTCCGTCGGTCCGCCGATTGTCATCGAGGTCGAGCCGATGCGTCCGAAGAGCGAGATGGTCTCGGGCTGCGACAGGAACCAGGCCTCGTTCTTCGAGAGGATCTCGACCGTCTGCTCGAGCGACGTGCCCGGCGGCGTGCGGAACTCGACCGCCAGGGAGCTCGAGTCCGTACTCGGCATGAACTCGCCCGGCAGACGGCTGCCGGCCAGGACCGAGAGCGCGATCGCCGCGACCGCGATCCCCATCGTCGCGAGACGGTGGGCGAGGGTCCAGTCGAGGAGTCTGCGGTAGAAGTCCTCGAGCCAGCGGAATCCGGTCTCGAGCCGGTGGTAGAGATCGCCGGCAGAGCGCGGCCTGGGCGGCGGCATACGGGCCGCGAGCATCGGCGTCAGGCTGAGCGCCACGAAGAGCGAGACGATCACCGCGACGGCCACCGTGATGCCGAACTCGGTCAGGAAGCTGCCCATCTGGCCGGTCGCAAAGGCCACGGGCAGGAACACCGCCGCCACGGAGAACGTCGCCGCCGCCGCCGCGAAGGTGATCTCCCGGGTCCCGATACCCGCCGCCGTGCGCGCGTCCAGGCCGCCCTCGCGATGGCGCTCGATGTTCTCGAGGACGATGATGGCGTCGTCGATCACGACCCCGATCGCCAGGGTCAGACCCAGTAGCGTCATCGTGTTCAGCGTGAAGTCGAAGACCCAGATCATCCCGAAGGTGGCGATCAGGGAGAGCGGGATCGCGGTGGCCACGATCAGCGTCGGCCGCACCCGCCGCATGAAGACGAAGACGACGAAGACCGCCAGCAGACCGCCGAAGACGAGGGCGAACATCGTCTCCTCGAAGGACTCGAGAATCGGCTGGGCATTGTCGATGAAGCCCTCGGAGGCGACGATCTCGATGCCCTCGGGCGTCTTCCCGCGCAGCATGTCCATCCGTCGATAGAACTCCTCGACGATGGCGACGGTGTTGCCGTTCGACTGCTTCACCACGCCCAGCGCGAGCCCCGGCTTGCCGTTCATGTGGGCGGCGTCGCGGACGTCCTCGGAGCCGTCCTCGAGGCGGGCCACGTCGCCCAGGCGGATGGGCGCATCCCCCTCCCACGACACGATCATGCGCGAAAGCTCCGACAGCGACCGGAACTCCGCATCGGTCTTCAGCGCCCACTCGACGTTCTCGCCCTCCACGAAGCCCGCCGGCCGCTCCACGTGCTCGCGCCGCAGGGCCGTCAACACATCGCTCACGGCGAGGTTGCGGGCACGCAGGGCGTCGGGATCGATCCAGAGCCGGATGTTGCGCTCGTAGCCGCCGTAGACGACGACGCTCGCCACGCCGGGAATGCTCTCGACCACCGGCAGGATGTGGCGGTCGATGTAGTCGGTCGCCTCGGTGATCGGCAGGGTCGTCGTGATCTGGGCGTAGATGATCGGGAAGCGCGACAAATCGGCCTTGCCCATGATCGGCGGGTCGATTTCGGAGGGCAGATTGCCCATCGCGCCGTTCAGCTTGTCGCGCACGTCGTTGGCGGCGACGTCCAGATCGTGATCGAGCTCGAACTCCATCATGACGCGGGCGACGCTCTGGGTCGCCTCGGAGTAGATGTGGCGGACGCCCTCGACCGTCGCGAAGGCTTCCTCCAGGGGCTTCACCACCTCGTCCTCGAGCGTGGAGGGAGAGGCGCCCTCGAGCGTGACGACGACGCCGACGAAGGGGAAGGTCATGTCGGGATACTGATCGACGCCCAGCCGCACGAAGCCCAACACGCCGAAGGTCGCGAGCGCCAGCACCATCATCCAGGTCAGCACCGGCCGTTCGATCGAGACGTCGGAGAGGCTCATGACCCGATCCCTCCGGCGCGGCGATCCGCCGTATCGAGCACCCCCCGCTCCAGCTCGCGGACGACCACGACCATGCCGTCGGAGAGGCCGCCATGGCCGCGTCGGACGATCCGCTGGCCCGCGACCAGCGGCCCGCGCACCTCGACCAGGCCCGCCTGTCGCGCCCCTGTCTCGACCTCCACGCGCGTCACCCGATCCTCGGCGTCGATGCGATACAGAAAAGCGTCGCCGGCGCGTTGGGTCAGCGACTCCTCGGGCACCATCAACACGTCCGGCCGACGGCCGACGTCGAGGCCGATGCGGGCGAACAAGCCGGGCCGCAGCAGTCCCTGATCGTTGCGGACTTCCGCCTTGATGCGCAGCGTGCGTGTCGTCGGATCGACGGTCGGGGCCACGAAGGTCACCTCGCCCCCAAAGACCCGATCCTCGAAGGCGCCGACGCGGATCTCGATCGACTGTCCCAACTCGACCCGCTCCGTATCGAGCTCCGTCAGACTGAAGATCGCCTCGAGCGGATCGAGCGCGACCAGCTCGAAGAGCGGCGCGCCCGGCTGCACGAACTCACCCAGCTGCACCATCCGACGGGAGACGAGACCGGCGAAAGGCGCCGAGACGCTGGCATCGGCCAGCGCGCGCTCGGCAACGCCCACGGCCGCCTCCTCGACCTCGACGGCCGACCGTGCCAACAGCAGCGCCGTCTCCGCTTCCTCGAGCTGCTGAACCGAAGCGACGTTTTCCGACCGCAGCTTGCGCACCCGATCGGCCTGCCGCTTCTCCTTCACGAGATTGGCCCGGGCCTGGGCGAGCCGCGCCCGCGCGGCATCGACGTCGAGCTCGCGGCGATCGGGATCGAGCTCCAGCACGACGGCGCCCTCGGACACGGCGCCGCCTTCGTCGATCCGGATCTCCGTCACCTGGCCGGCGACCTCGGCGGAGATCGCCGTATGCAGGCGCGCCCGCAGCTCTCCGCTGGCCTGGATCTCGTCCGCAAGAGCGACCGCAACGACCTCCGCCGCCGAGACCGAGGGCAGGATCTGCTCGACCCCAGCCCCCTCTTCCCGACAGCCCGAGGCTCCCACGACGAGCACGCCCAGCACGCCCAGCACGAAGGCCAGTCCTCTTGCGCGCTTCTCTACTCGCTTCTGTACCCGCGCCTCTGCCCGCCCGATTCGACGACGCATCATGCCGCCCCACTCTCCGTTTCGTCTTCGTCTTCGTCTTCGTCGGGCCCGGCTTCGTCCTGCCCGCTTTCGTGCTGCCCGCTGCTCCCCACGGTCATCCCGAGGAACAGGGTGTCCAACGCGCGCTCCGCCACGTCGCGACTGAATCTGCGTTCGGGCTCCATCAGCTGCAGCGACACCAGACCGTAGACCTGTGCCCAGAGCACCCAGCCCGCCGTCTCGGCGTCGAAGTCCCCGAGCCCGCCGCGCTCGGCGCAACGCGCGAGATGCTGTTCGAGGCAGCTCTTCACCCGGTCCATCGCCGGTGGCATGCGACTCTCGCCCTTCCGCGTCAACGTCCACATCAGCCGACTGAAGGTGCGGTTGGCGCAGCTGAAGGCATAGTAGGCGAGCAGCACGGCCCGCAGATCGCGCCGGGGCTCGGCGGTCGACGGGACCTGCTCGAGCTCGGTCGCGAGCCGCGCGATGCGCTCCTCGATCAGCGCGTCGATCAGCCCGTCCTTGTCACCGAAGTAGTGGTAGACCGTCGGAGCGGAGTAGCCGGAGCGCTGCCCCAGCCGACGGATCGAGAAGTCGGTCCCGCCGGATTCGAGCACCAGCTCCTCGGTCGCGTCGAGGATTGCCCGGCGCGCGTCCTGACGTTGGCGTTCGCGACGTTCCTCGATCCGGCTGCCCGGCTCGTCTTCTTCCCTGGGAGATGCGGACGTCATCGGCTCCTGCCTTCACACTTCGATCGCGGCAATCGCTGCCGGTGCGGCCCTCGCGGACGTCGCGGCGGCGTCCCGAACCTCTAAACCGAGGCTGGATCCCCGCAGATCTCGACAGTCACTGACTTGCGTTCACTGGTTTTATCTATGTTCTGGATGTTTAACAGCGTTATAGCCAAACCAATCGAGCTCCGCCACTGCAAATGCGCCCGACCGATGCGAAAGGCCCTCGCGGATCGGGGCCGCGGATCAGTGCACGGCAGCGCGGGGCCTCCGCCGGCCCGGGCTATGCTGTCGCGGCCTTCGAACCGTCAGCGAGACCGCCCGCCCCATGCAACGACTGCTGATCGCCAATCGCGGCGAGATCGCTCTTCGCATCGCACGAACCGCCCGCGAGCTGGGCATCGAAACCGTGGCGGTCCACGGACCCGAGGACGAGTTCCTCGCCCGGGGATACGGCGTGGACCGACTGGCGCGGCTGCCCGGACGCGGCGCGGCCGCCTATCTCGACATCGAGGCCCTGATGGAGGTGGCTCGGCTCGAGGGCTGCGATGCGCTCCACCCGGGCTACGGCTTCCTCAGCGAGAGCGCCGAGCTCGCCCTGGCCTGCGAGAAGGCGGGCCTCGTCTTCGTCGGACCGCCGGCGGCGACGCTGCGCTTGCTCGGGGACAAGGCCGCCGCGCGCGGGATCGCCGGCCGGCTGTCGATCCCGATCCTCCCCGGCACCGACGCGCCACTGTCGCTCGGGGCGGCACGCGCATTCTTCGACGGGCTCGCGAGCGGGCAGGCGATGGTCCTGAAGGCGGTCGCCGGCGGAGGTGGCCGGGGCATGCGGGTCGTCCGCCAATCTGGGGAGGTCGAAGCCGCCTTCGAGCGCTGCCGTTCCGAGGCGCGGCGCTCCTTCGGTCTCGAGTCCCTGTTTGCCGAATGCTATGTCGAGGACGCACGGCACATCGAGATCCAGGTCGTCGCCGACGCCCGGGGCGCCGTCTCCCATCTGGGCGAGCGCGACTGCACGCTGCAGCGACGGCATCAGAAGCTCGTCGAGATGGCGCCCGCCCCGGCCCTGGACCCGAGCCTGCGGCAGTCGCTCTGCGAGGCCGCCTGCGCCCTGACCGGGGAGACGGGGCTCGTCGGTGTCGGCACCATCGAGTTCCTCGTCGATCGCCGCGGCGGCTTCTTCTTCATCGAAGCCAACCCGCGACTTCAGGTCGAGCATACCGTCACCGAGGCCGTCACCGGCGTCGATCTCGTCGAGATCCAGCTGCGCCTGGCGGAGGGCGCGCAGCTGGAAGATCTCGGACTGGACACACCCCCGCCCGCCCGGGGCTTCGCGATCCAGCTGCGCGTCCAGGCCGAACGTCTCGACGAGATCGGCGCTGCGATGCCGAGCCAGGGAACCCTCTCGCGTTTCGAGCCCCCTTCCGGCCCGGGCGTTCGCGTCGACACCGCCATGCGTCGCGGCCTCGGGCCGCATCCGGCCTTCGACTCGCTGCTCGCCAAGCTCGTCGTCGCCAACGGATCGAACGACCCCGAACGCCTGCTGGCCCGGGCCCGTCGCGTCGTCGACGACTTCCGGATCGAGGGCGTGTCCACCAATCTCGGGCTTCTTCGGGCGCTGCTTCGACGTCCCGAGCTTTCGCGGGGAACCCTCTCGACGACCTTCCTGGCGGAGCACGCCACCTCTCTCGCGCGGGAGGCCGCCCTGCTCGAGCAGTCTCCCCGCGACACGGAACGCGACGCCGAACACCACGCCGAAGATCACATCGAACACGCCTCCGCCAAAGAGCCCTCGACGCCTCCGACGCCCCCTCCGCCGCCGTCCGCGCTGCCCGCCGGTCTCGAGATCATGACGGCGCCTCTGATCGGCACGGTGCTCGAGATCGGTGCCCGCGAGGGGGAAACGATCGAGGCCGGTGCCGCGATCTGCGTGCTCGAGTCCATGAAAATGGAGCACGTCGTGGCGGCGCCGACGACCGGTCGGGTCGAGCAGCTCAGGGTGGCGATCGGAGACGTCGTCCAACCGGGCGACGCGATCGCCTGGCTGCGCGCGAGCGAAGCCGCCGCCAGCGCCGACGCGGAGCCCGAAGCGATCGATCTCGACCATATCCGACCCGATCTCGCCGCCGTCCTCGAGCGACACGCGCTGCTCGAGGACGCGCAGCGACCCGACGCCGTAGAGCGACGGCGCGCGCGCGACCAGCGGACCGCCCGGGAAAACCTCGCCGAGCTCTGCGATCCCGACAGCTTCATCGAGTACGGCGCCCTCGCCGTCGCCGCGCAACGCCGCACGCGCCCCCTCGACGAGCTGCAGCGCAGGACTCCGGCCGACGGCATCCTGACGGGCTTCGGCAGCGTGAACGCCGGACTCTTCGGGTCCGACGCGTCGCGCTGTGCGCTGCTCGTCGTCGACGCCACGGTGCTCGCCGGCACCCAGGGCTTCCATCATCACCACAAGATCGATCGTCTGCTGGAGCTGGCGGAGCAGTACGCGACGCCCGTCGTCTTCCTGCCCGAGGGCGGCGGCGGCAGGCCCAACGACAGCGACCCCGGCGACATCTCCGTGGCGGGCCTGAACGTCACCAGCTTCCACGCCTTCGCGCGCTTGAGCGGCAAGGTGCCGCGGGTGAGCGTCGTGTCGGGCTTCTGCTTCGCGGGCAGCGCGGCCTTCGCCGGCTGCTCCGACGTGATCATCGCGACGCGTCGAAGCAGCCTCGGCATGGGCGGACCCGCCATGATCGAAGGCGGCGGCCTCGGCGTCCACGCGCCCGAGGACGTCGGACCGAGTGACGTGCAGGAGCGCGGCGGCGTGATCGACCTGTTGGTGGAGGACGAGAGCGAAGGCGTCCAGGCGGCGAAGCGATACCTCTCCTATTTCCAGGGGCGGCTACCGGATTGGTCGTGTCGCGACCAGCGCGAGCTCCGTCATCTGATCCCCGAGAACCGCCGCCGCGTCTACGACGTGCGGGCGGTGATCGAGACGCTCTGCGACGAGGGCTCGGTGCTCGAGCTGCGACGCGCCTACGGCGTCGGGATGATCACGGCGCTGATCCGGATCGAGGGCCATGCCTTCGGCCTGCTCGCCAACGATCCGATGCATCTCGGGGGCGCGATCGACGAGGTCGGCGCCGAGAAGGCCGCGCGCTTCCTGCAGCTCTGCGACGCCTTCGGCCTGCCCGTGCTCTCGCTCTGCGATACGCCGGGCTTCATGGTCGGCCCGGAGATCGAGACCCGCGGCCAGGTGCGCAAGGTCTCGCGTTTGTTCGTGGTGGGGGCGAGCCTGTCGGTGCCGCTCTTCACGGTGGTGCTGCGCAAGGGCTACGGACTCGGGGCCCAGGCGATGGCCGGCGGCTCCTTCGTGGCACCCTTCTTCACGATCGCCTGGCCGACGGGCGAGATCGGCGGCATGGGACTCGAAGGCGCCGTCCGCCTCGGATTCCAGAAGCAGCTCGCCGAGGTCGAGGATCCCCAGGCCCGCGAAGCGCTCTTCCAGAAGCTCGTGGGCGTTCTCTACGAGAAGGGCAAGGCGCTGAACGCCGCCAGCCTGCTGGAGCTCGACGCTGTGATCGACCCGGCCGCAACCCGTCGGCACGTGATGCGCGGACTCGCGACCGCGGGACCGATTCGCGCCGGCTCGGGACGCTTCGTCGATACCTGGTAGGCGGGCTCGTGCGGCGCGGCCGCGATCCCCGCTGCGAGCTCAGGCGCGCGCACCCCGGACGAGCCGGCCGGGCAGCCTGCCCGTATGCTCGCCCTCCCGAAAGGTGATCTCGCCCGAGACCACGGTCGCCTCGTAGCCGCGCGCCCGTTGGATGAAACGCGCGGCGCCCGCCGGCAGGTCGTTCACCATCTCCGGCAGCCTCACCTCGAGCCGATCGAGATCGATCACGTTCAGATCGCCCTTCTTGCCCGGCGCGAGCAGGCCCCGATCACCGAGCCCGTAGAGGCTGGCCGTATCCAACGTCATCTTCTTGACGACCCACTCCAGCGGGAGACGCGGCCCCCGCGTCCGTCGCTTCACCCAATGCTCGATCAACGTGGTCGGCGTGCTGGCGTCGCAGATCGCCCCGCAATGGGCGCCGCCGTCGCCCAGACCGAAGGCGGTCCGGGGATGGGTGAGCATCGCGCGTACGGCCTCGAGGTCGTAGTCGCTGTAGTTCAGCAGCGTCAGCATCGACAGCTGACGGCCGTCGAGTTCGAGCAGCCAGTCGTAGAGCAGATCGAAGGGCTCGCGCCCCTCACTCGCCGCCTTCGCACGCAGGCTCTCCTCGGGCGCCGGCTCGTAGCTCGGCGGATCGCCGAGCCGGAAGATCTTATCCGTCCCGTGCTCGATCATCTTCATGACGATCTCCAGCTGCGGGATCGGATAGTGCGAGGTCTCCGCGAGGATGCGCGCACGCAGCGAAGGCTCCCGAAGTCGCGCGATCCGATCCGGAAGCGGCAGCCCCGCGACCTCCTGGTAGCTCGGACGGAAGCTGAAGGGATGGAAGGAGGAGAGGCCGATCAGCAGGGTGGTCGGGCGCGAACTCACCTGAGGCCGCAGGATCGCCCCGTCCCGCTCCCCCGCCTCGTCGCAGAGCTCCAGCAGCCGCTTCCAATGTCCGGGCGCCACATCGTGCTGGACCATCGCGAAGGAGACCGGCCGACCGATCTCCGCCGACAGCCGCCGCATCCAGTCGATCTCCTTCTCCGGCGCCGACATGTCCTCGCCCTGGATGCCCGCCGGCGCGAGCTCGACGAGCCCCTGGCCGAGCTCGCCCAGCACCCGCGCGATGCCGAAGATCTCGTCCTCGGCCGCATGGGTACCGGGCACGACCTCCCCGTCGACGGCGCGGTGAACGATCGTGCGGGACATCGAGAAGCCGAGGGCACCCGCCCGAATCGCCTCCCGAACGATCTCGGCCTGGCCCTCGATGTCTTCCCTGGTCGCCGGCTCGTTGCGGGCGCCGCGCTCGCCCATCACGTAGGCGCGCACGGCACCGTGGGGCACCTGCGTCCCGAGATCGAGCACCCGCGGCTTCCGCTCGAGGGCGTCGAGATACTCCGGGAAGGTCTCCCATTGCCAGTCGATTCCCTCGTGCAGGGCCGTACCCGGAATGTCCTCGACGCCTTCCATCAATCCGATCAGGAAGGCCTGCTGATCGGGACGGACCGGCGCGAAGCCGACACCACAGTTGCCCATCACCGCGGTCGTCACCCCATGCCACGAGGTCGGAGTCAGCAGCGCGTCCCAGGTGGCCTGGCCGTCGTAGTGGGTGTGGATGTCGACGAAGCCGGGCGTGACGATCTTGCCCTTCGCGTCGATCTCCTCACGCCCAGCGGCCGCAACCGATCCAACCGCAACGACGACGCCGTTCTCGATCGCCACGTCGCCCTCGACGGGCGCGGCGCCGCTGCCATCGACCACCAGTCCACCCCGAACGACGAGATCGTGCATCGTCTCTCTCCCCTCCCCCGTTTCGTCTTCGTGCTCAGTCCGGAAGGCCGAGCTCCAACCCGATCCGATCGTCTCGCCGACGGACGGGATGACAGGTTGCGGGTCTTCGGATCGGCATCGCGACGGGTGATCCATCGCGCAGGTCGAGCCGCCCTCCGTGGAGCGGACACTCCAGGATGGTGCCCCGAATGGTCGCGCCCTGCATCGAGGTCTGGACGTGGGGACATTCGTCCCGGATCACGTAGGGCGTCCCTTCGGCGTTGCAGAGCAAGAGCCGCTGACCCTCCAGCTCGAAGCTCCGACTGCATCCTGGATCCGGCAGCGGGACCGGAATCGCGACCCACCGCCATCGCGGCTGCGCTTGCGACTCAGCCATGGATGCCGGCCTTCGGTCCCGGCTCTGCTCGTCCCGCCCCTGTTCGTCCCGATCCCGATCGTCCCCATCCCGCCTCCCGGCCAGGAGCAGGACCCGTCGTCGGCTCGAGCTCGCGCTCGAGATAGGACTCCAGCGTCTTCTGGTGATGCAGGATGCGGATCTCCTGGCGGCCGAGATGCAGGCTCCTAAAGGCCGCCGAGCGCATCCCGGCCTGGATCCGCGGCAGGTTGTAGAGATCTTCGTCGAGCAGATCCCCACCCTCGCAGCGCCCGGCCAGCGTATCGCCATCCGCCGTCCGAAAAAGCTCCTTCTCGGGCCGCGGCAGATCCTGCCCCGGCGCGTTCAGCAGACTCAGGAAGTCGAAGTACATCTTGTTCGGGTCGCTCGGGTGGGGTCGGTGGATGAAGATCCAGGTGAAGAGGGAGTGGGCGTTGAAGGTCATGTTCGGGAACACGGTGTAGTGGTAGTCGTCGCAGAGTTGCGACTCGTCGAGGGCCGAGACGTCGGCGCCCAGGGTCGGCGCGATGCGACGGATCGCCCCGGCGTAGGCGGCGCGGGCCTCGGCCGGCCCACCCTCGAAGGCGTCGACGTCGATCCCCACCCGCTTCAGGAAGAGCTCCTTGATACCCGGGGTCACGGTACCCGCGCCCGGATGCCGCGGACTCGCCTGGACTTCGGGGAAGATCATCCGGCTGTGGCGCTCGTAGCAGTCGTAGCGCGTATTCACGTCGTCGCTGAACTCGAGCGTCCAGCCATGGGTAGCCGAGAGATGATAGGCCTCGTTGAAGGCGTCGAGGGAGGTCTTCCAGTTGCAGTCGATCTCGATCGTGCAGTCGTAGGCGATCTTCCAATCCTCGAAGCGGTACGGGGCGAGATGCTCGGGCACGATCCCCAGGTAGCTCCGGAGCGGCTCGGCCGACGGATCGAGGCAGACGAAGACGAAGCCCGCCCAGGTCTCGCAGCGCACGGGCCGGAGCGAGAGCGACTCGGGATCGAGGCCCTGCGCAAAACACTCGGGGTCGAGCGCCTTCTCGAGGCGACCGTCGAGACCGTACTCCCAGCCGTGGAAGAGGCAGGAAAACCGCTCGGCATGGCCGCGTCCGGGCTCGCGCAGGCGATTGCCCCGATGCATGCAGACGTTGTATCGCGCCGCGAGGGAGCCGTCGGACTGGCGGATCACCAGGATCGACTCGGGCCCGATCTCGAAGCTGAAATAATCCCCGGCCCGAGGACAATCGGATTCGCGCCCGGCACAGAGCCAGGTTCGGGTCCACATCCGCTCCCACTCGAGCAGGGCGAACTCCGGGCTCGTGTATCGCTCCTTGGGAATCGGGACCGGATCGAGGCCCGGATCCGGCGCGCGCCCCATCGGCGTCGCCATCGACACACCTCCTCAGCTCCGTTCGCTCAAAGCATCGATCGGAATCGGGGAGCCGACCCGGGGATCTTCCCTCCCGGCTCCGGCTCCCGGACCGAACGCGGGGTCGCGCGAGTCTGAAGAAGATCCGGAGACCGGTCAATCGAGTCGACTCCGGCCCCCCGTCTGGATGAAACGCGCCTCCGACTCCCGACCGCCGGGCCGACCCCGGGCCGCCTCGCCCGGACTGAGCCAATTACTGCACAATTCGCAGGCAGCATGCCCATCGATTGGGCAGAAAACTTCTCGACTCGGGCCTCTCCGAACAGGCCGGTCTTCGAGCAGATGGGCTGGGGAAGCCCTCATTCCGCCCTCAGCGACGACCGCGACCCGCCCGATCTCCGAAGAGTCGGGTCGAGCTTTGGCATATGGGTTGCTTTCTTGTCAGTTCGATCGAGGAGAGAGGTTCATCTCCTCGAAGGAGAGGAGATCGCGGCGACCGCGTCGGGGTATCCTCGCCAGAGCACCCTGAGCAGGGCCGACCGGGCGCAGGCGAAGAACGCATACGACTCGAACCCGCATCAGCGAACGACTCCAAGAGAACAACCCTCATCAGAACGGAGGTCCCCTGCATGGGAACCAAGGCGAAGCTCGAATACATCTGGCTGGACGGCCATCAGCCGACCCAGAGCCTGCGAAGCAAGACGAAGATCGTCAGCGACTTCAGCGGCAAGCTGGAGGACTGCCCGGTATGGAGCTTCGACGGCTCATCGACGGAGCAGGCCGAGGGCGGCTCATCCGATTGTCTGCTGCAGCCCGTGGCCCTCTTTGAGGATCCCGGTCGGAAGAACGGCTGGCTCGTGATGACGGAGGTGCTGAATCCCGACAAAACGCCTCACGTGTCCAACGGGCGTGCGTTGATCGACGACGACGACAACGACTTCTGGTTCGGCTTCGAGCAGGAGTACGTGATCTGGGATCCCGAGCACAACCAGCCGATCGGCTTCCCGATCGGGGGCTATCCGGCTCCCCAGGGCCAGTACTACTGCTCGGTCGGCGCCGAGAACGCCATCGGACGCGAGATCGTCGAGCAGCACCTCGATGTCTGTCTGGACGCCGGTCTGACCGTGGAAGGCATCAATGCCGAGGTGATGATGGGTCAGTGGGAGTATCAGGTCTTCGCGAAGGGAGCCGCGCGGGCCGGCGACGAGGCCTGGGTCTCGCGCTACCTGCTCGAGCGGACGGCCGAGTCCCATGGCTTCTCGATCAACTGGGAGCCCAAGCCGGTGCAGGGTGATTGGAACGGATCGGGTATGCACGCGAACTTCTCCAACGAGCTGCTCCGCACCTGTGGCAGCCAGGCCGTCTACGACCAGATCTGCAAGTCCTTCGAGCCGGTGATCTCCGAGCACATCGAGGTCTACGGATCGGAAAACGACAAGCGCCTGACGGGTAAGCACGAGACGCAGTCGATCGACAAGTTCAGCTACGGCGTCTCGGATCGAGGGGCCTCGATCCGGATCCCGATCGCGACGGTCGAGAACGGTTGGAAGGGCTGGCTCGAAGATCGACGTCCGGCCTCGAATGCCGACCCCTACAAGGTGGCGGCCCGGATCGTGAAGACCGTGAAGGCCGCGTCGGAGAAGGTCAAGGCCTGAAAGGCGCCGGTCTCTGGAGAGGGCGTTCGGCGTGGACCGGACGCCCTCTTTCCGTTTCGGCCTGCGTTTACGGTTTCGGCTCGCGTTTCCGTCCAGTCCGACCATCCCGCGGCTTCACTGCGAAGCAGCACCCACCCATGTCTCGCGAGACTCAGGCGAGCGCATCGAGGGGCGCGATCACATCCTCGGAGAAGCGCCGGATCGAATCCCATTTCCGTTCGACGTCGTCGGCCGCCGTCGCGACGCGCGCCGCAGGGCGGCCCGACACCGGCTGTCCCGGGACGGGCCATCCCGCCACTGGAGGAAGCAATGAACGAGAACGCCCCCGCTCTGATCGCGGCCCGTGCCTCCTGGCGCTGCGTGCAGGCCCGCGACAAGGCCGGCTGGCTCGAGCTGATGAGCCAAGACATATGCATCGAGGACCCGATCGGGGACGCGCTGACCAATCCCGGTGGGAGGGGCGTGCGGGGGAAGCCGGCCGTCTCCGATTTCTGGGACGAGCACATCGCAAAGAGCGAGATCCGGATCGAGACCCACGAGTCACGCACCGCGGGCTCGGAGTCGGCCCATCTTTTGACGCTTCGGACCCGCTTCGACAACGGCGTGGTCTCGATCGTCCGCGGATTCTTCGTCTACATCGTCGACGAGGCCGGAAAGCTCACGAACCTGCGCGGCTACTGGGACATGGGCGACATGCAATTCGAGCAGCCCGAGCGCCGCTGAGCACCCGCGGATCGCAGGCCAGCGCCTCGGTCGCATCGCCCTTCACGCCTCGATGTCGGCGATGCCCTCCATCCAGTCGAATTCGTCGATGCGGACCCAGCCGGGCATGTTCGAGCCCTTCTTCATGCGCTCGAGCATGCGGGGCGTCAGCTGGCCGTTCTTCGCCATCGCGCCGAAGACCACGCCCGCGTTGGCATGGTCGAAGAAGTCGCGCTGCCAGCTCCACTTGAAATCACCCGCATAACGGAACCAGGACCCCCCCGTCCCCTTGATCTCGTAGGGCTTGCCATCGGGATCCTCGACCGGTGCCACCTGGCGCCAGATGCCGAGAAACTCGCCCTTCTGGTCGTCGATCAGGGTCCGGACGTAGGGGTAGGTCCATTTCTCGAGCCCCGACATCTCGGAGCCGAAGGCCCAGTCGGCGATCTGCTGTCGACCGCGCGCCACGAACTCCCAGCCGGGCCCGTTGTTCCAGCTGTAGACAGCGTCTTCGGTATAGAAGGCCGGCATCTTCGACCAGTCTCCGGTGCGACCGGCCTCGTCGTTCGCCGCGACCCAGCGCCGCACCATCTCTTCCATCTCTGCTCGGGGAAACGAAGGCATTGCGAAATACTCCTCTCTAGAAGCTGGCAGTCCCGATACGGCCGCCCACCCGGAAGACCGCCCCTCTCGACTACCGGGCGCTCAAGGACGAACGCTCTGTCCCCCGTCGACGGCGAAGATCTGCCCGCTGACCCAGGAGGCCGCGTCCGAGAGCAGGAACAGGCAGGCGCCGGTCATGTCCTCGGGCTGTCCCAGCCGCGAGATCGGCGTCTGCGCCACCAACTGGTCCCGGAAGGCGGCCGGCACCTGTGCGCCGAGGGCCGCCGTGTCGGTCGGCCCGGGCGCGATCGCGTTCACGCGGATTTTCATGCGGCCGAGCTCCCGGGCCAGGCAATGGGTCAGGCCGTTGATCCCGAGCTTCGAGAGGCCGTAGTAGCCCACGCCCATCCAGGCCGCGGTCGACGACTGGTTCACGATGGCACCTCCGCCCCGCTCCTTCATCGAGCGGTAGCAGGCGCGCGCGCAGAGCAGCGCCCCATCGAGATTGACGTCCATGAACTTCTTGTAGTAGTCCCAGTCGACCGAGAGCATCGACTCGGTCTTCATGCCGCCGAAGAGCGCCGCGTTGTTCACGAGGAAATCGATCCCGCCGTAGGCCTCGACCGCCGCGGCGGCCATGGCCTTCGTCGACGCTTCGGAGGAGACGTCAGCCGGGACGAAGACGGCGTCACCTCCCTCCGCCTTGATCGAGTCGGCTACCGCAGCGCCTCTCTGCTCGTCGATCTCCGCAATCACGACCTTCGCACCCTCGCTCACCAGCGCCCGGGCATAGGCCTCGCCGATGCCTCCTCCCGCGCCCGTCACGATCGCAACCTTGCCTTCGATCCCCGGATAGCTCATCGCGTCTCTCCTCATCTCGAGTCCCGCTCGAGTCTCGCTCGAATCCGTGTCGGGTCTCCGTTGGCTCCCCGTCTCGTCTCCGTTTCTTCTGCGTCGCGTTCCAGCCGAGCCCGCCGCACGGCGCCCGGCGGACTACCTGCCCGGCAGCGCGATCACCTTGGTCTCGAGCAGCTCCTCGAAGCCCATCACGCCATTCTCACGACCGACACCACTCTGCTTGTAGCCACCGAAGGGCGTGGCGACGTGGAACCACTGCCCCCCGTTCACCGACAGCGTCCCCGTTCGGATCCGACGCGCGACGTCCAGGGCTCGGCCCTCGTCGGCACCGTGGATCCCGCCGGAGAGGCCGTACTGCGAGTCGTTGGCGATCCGGACGGCGTCGTCATCGTCGTCGTAGGGGATCACGCAGAGGACCGGCCCGAAGATCTCCTCCTGAGCGATCGTCATCTTCGGGTCGACGTCGACGAAGAGGGTCGGCTCGACGAAGAAGCCCTTGCCTTCGGGACGACCGCCACCGACGAGACAGCGGGCTCCTTCGGCCCGACCCTTCTCGATGTACTCGAGCACCCGCTGCTGCTGGATTCGGCTGATCTGCGGTCCCTGGAGATGGGCGGGATTCGTGGGATCTCCGGACTTCCAGCCTTCGAAGGCGGCCTGGATGATCGCGACCGCGTCGTCGTAGCGCGCACGGGGGACCAGCCAGCGGGTCGAGATGGCGCAGCCCTGCCCGCCGTGCACGCAGGTCATGGCCGCGGTCGGGCAGACCGCTCCGAGGTCCGCGTCGTCGAGCACGATCATCGCCGACTTTCCCCCGAGCTCGAGGAAGACCTTCTTCACGGTCTCCGCGGCACAGGCCATGATGCGCCGACCCGTCCGGGTCGAGCCGGTGAAGCTCACCGCGTCGATGCGCGGATCCGAGGAGAGGATCTCCCCGACGAGATGATCCGATGAGCCCACGATGTTCAAGACGCCGGCAGGGATGTCCGTCTGCTCGCAGACGATCTTGCCGAGGTGCGTCCCCGACCAGGGCGTATCGGGCGCTGGCTTCAGCACGCAGGTGTTCCCCGCCGCCAGGGCGGAAGCGATCTTCGTGAGGTTCAAGTAGAGCGGGACGTTCCAGGGCGTGATCGCGCCGACCACACCGACGGGCTCGCGGCGCAGGATCCGGCGCTGGGGGCGGCCCAGGAAGGGCACGTCACTCATCGCCCGCTCGTACTCGTAGCGACCCGCGAGATCCGCCCACCAGGCCACCATCTCGATCGGCTCGTCGACGTGCATGTAGCCCGTGAGCGAGACCGGCGCTCCGGCCTCGTGTACGACGATCGAACGCAGCTGCTCCTTCTCTTCGACGAGGCCTTCGTAGAGCTGCCGGAGGCATTTCTGGCGGAACGCCGGATCCTCGCCCCAGCCCGACTCGTCGAAGGCGCGCCGGGCCGCCGCCACGGCACGCTCCATGTCTTCCGGCGTTCCGTCGGCGGCCGTCCCCAGCACCTCCTCGGTCGCCGGATCCAGGTTCTCGAAGCCCCGGCCACCCCGGGCTTCGACGAGCTCCCCATCGATCAGGTTCCGGGTCTCCGGGGCCAGCGCTGCGAGTGCCATCCTTCGTCTCCTCCGGTCCGAGCCGATCGCTCAGACCGATACCGGGAGCTTCGCAAAGCCCCGCACGTTCACCGAGTGGACGCGCACGGCGCCGTCCCGTTCGATCCGATAATCGGGAAAGCGGCGCCACCACTCCTCCAACGCGATCACGCCCTCGAGCCGGGCGAGCGACGCCCCCAGACAGAAATGCGTGCCCTGACCGAAAGAGAGCATGCGGCTGCAGTCGCGTTCGAGATCGTAGGCGTCGGCGCGCTCGAAAACCTGCTCGTCACGGTTGGCCGATCCGACCAGCAGCAGCACCCGAGCCCCCTTCTCGAGGCGCTGCCCGCCGATCTCCACGTCTTCGCCGAGCGTGCGCACCAGCATCTGGGTCGAGTTGTCGTAGCGCAGGGTCTCCTCGACCCAGCGAGGCACGCAGCCCGGATCCGCCGCCACCCGCGCCCGCTGATCGGGGTTGCGGTCCAGCCAGTAGAGCGCATTCGCGATCAGCTTGGTCGTCGTCTCGTTGCCCGCGACGATCATCAGGTTGCAGAAGCCCAGCAGCTCGGAGTCGGAGAGAAAGTCGCCCGCCTCGTCCCGATCCGAGTCGCGATTCGAGTCCGGATCCCCATCCTGCAACGCGAGCAGTGCGCTCAGCAGATCGGCGCCCGGCCGCCGCCTGCGATCCTCGAGCAGCTCCCGGAAGTAGCCACGAAGCTGCCCGAAGGCCGCAGCGCCCTCGGGCGGCACGTCCATCACACCGTCTTCACGATGCACGAGGAGATCGGCCCAGCCACGGAGCGTGTCGCGATCGGCTTCCGGGACACCCAACATCTCGCTGATCACGTCCATCGGGAGTCGGCCGGCGAAATCCGCCACGACGTCGAAGCGCCCCGCCCCCACGAGGCGGTCGAGATGGGCGACGGCGAGCTCGCGAATCCGCGGCGCCAGCGCCCGCACCCGCCTCGGCGTGAAGCCACGCGACACCAGCCCGCGCATCCGCGTGTGCTCGGGCGGATCCGTCGCCAGGAACGAGGTCCCCAGACGCGCGTGAGGCCCGTAGGAGGCCGGATCGATGGAGACACCGAAACGGTTCGAGAAGCGTCGGGCATCCTTGAAGGCCGCCAGGACGTCGGCGTGTCGCGCCAGGGCCCAGAAGTCGAGGGCCTCGTTGCGATGGATCGGGGCCTCGGCCCTCAGCCGCGCGTAGAGCGGATAGGGATCCTCGTGGACCTCGTAGGCGTAGGGATTGAACTCGATCACGGCTCGTCTACTCCGCGCCGGGGCCCTCCGTGCAGAGGATCCGCCTGCAACGGTCAGCCTAAACATTTTTCATAGTACGTGCAATGGAAATACGATAGTCTGAGGGCACGATGGCCGAAGCCAGGATCATGAAGCTGCCGACGAGGCATCGCAGCCGCCGGACCCAGGCGGAACGGACCGCCCACACCCGGGCCCGGATCCTCGCCGCGACGGTCGAGAGCCTCGACGAGGTCGGATTCCAGCGCACCACGGCGGCGGAGATCACGCGAAGGGCCGGGCTGACCTGGGGCGCCGTCCAACACCATTTCGGCAGCAAGGAAGGCATCCTGGCAGCGCTGCTCGAGGACTCCTTCGACCGCTTCGCCGCCGGACTGGCGGAGACCTTCGAAGGCCTGGGCACCGACACGCCGATCGAGAAGCGCATCGACGCCTTCGTCGACTCGGCCTGGGCCCATTTTGCCAGTCCGAGCTACCGGGCCACCTTCGAGATCCTGCTGGAGGATTCCGCCTCGAGACGGGTGGAGGCCCGTGCGGGCGATGACCTCTCGTGGCAGGGGGAGCTCCTGAAGGCCTGGACGCGGATCTGGCGCCGACTCTTTCCCGACGTCGCCCTCGGTCGGCGCCGGGCTCTGATGATCCAGCACTACACGATCTCGACTCTCTCGGGACTGGCCTCGATGCAGCGACTCGCCGGCAAACGGACGCCCTTCCTGGCCGACGAGCTCGGAATCCTGAAACGCATGCTTGCCGCGGAGCTCAGCCCGACCGCGGCAGGTACGACGAAGAGGAAGTCCTCGCGCTGATCGAATCGAAGCAGGTGGGGCGGGTGGCGACAAACGAGCGATGAACGAGTAGAGGAGCAGGCATGGCCGATTCCGAACGCCGACGACGCGGGCTCGAGATGATCAAAGAGGTCTATGCCGGGGACGTCGTGGTTCCGCCGGAGGGCCACGCCTTCACCGATCTGATGCTCGAGCAGGTCTTCGCCGAGGTCTGGTCGCGCGAGGTGCTCTCGATCCGCGATCGTCGGTTGCTCCTGCTCGGCATCATCGCCGAGAAGGGCGAGGCGATGACCTTCGGCATCCAGGCGAAGGCGGCCCTGAAGCGGGGCGAGCTCTCGCCGGAGGAGCTCCGCGAGCTGCTCCTGATGATCGCGCAGTACGCCGGCTATCCCCGCGCGGCCTCGCTGATCGGGGTCGTCGAGCAGAAGATCGCAGAGGTCGCCAAGGAGAATGGAGAGAACGGGGAGCGCGAGAAGAAGCCGGCCGCCGAGCAACCTGGCTAGCACGCACCGCGCGCCGAGAGCCTCAGCCAACGAGGGATCCAACATGCCTGCGCAGAGACATACGCTATGCCGAAGCTGCCATGCAGGCTGCGGCGTCCTCGTCGAGATCGACCGGGGCCGGCCCATCTCGGTGAAGGGCGATCCGGACAATCCCCTCTACCGGGGCTTCTGCTGCGTGAAGGGCCGGAGCATGCCGCAGCAATGGTCGAGTCCGACGCGGCTCCTCCACAGCCAGAAGCGCGGGCCGGACGGCAGGTACGAGCCGATCCCGGTCGAGCAGGCGATGGACGAGATCGCCCTGCGTCTGCGCGCGATCCTGGAGGCCCGGGGGCCGAGGACGGTGGCCACCTACTCGGGCACGATGGCGACCAACGCCGGGGCCGCCAACGGTGCGGTGACCTCCGCCTTCCTGAAGGCCATCGGCTCGCGCATGGGCTTCAACTCCAACACCATCGACCAGCCGGGCAAGATGGTGGCGGCAGCGCTCTTCGGAAGCTGGATGGCGCCGCCGACCCCATTCGAGCAGGCGAACGTGGTGATGCTGGTCGGCTGCAACCCGCTCGTCGCCATGTCCGGCGGAATCCCGCATACCAATCCCGGCCGGACCCTCACCGACGCCCTCGCCCGCGGCCTCCAGCTGATCGTGATCGATCCCCGGCGCAGCGAGACCGCGCGCCGGGCCACGCTCCACCTCCAGTCCAGACCCGGCGAGGACGTCGCCCTGCTCGCCGGGCTGATCCGGATCATCCTCGCGGAGGAGCTGCAGGACGCGGATTTCCTGGCCGAGAATGCCGTCGGCCTCGAGGCGCTGCGCGCGGCCGTCGAGCCCTTCACGCCGGCGACCGCCGCGACGCGCTGCGACGTGCCCGAAGAAGATCTCGTCCGCGCCGCGCGCCTCTTCGCGCGCAGCGGTCCAGGTGTCGCCACCGCCGGAACCGGCCCGAACATGTCGGCGCACACCACGCTGCTCGAGTACCTGCTGCGCTGCCTCAACACGATCTGCGGGCGTTGGCAGCGGGCGGGTGAGCGGGTCGTCGAGCCGCCCTGCCTCGGGCAGTCGGCGCCGGTGAAGGCCCAGGCGAGTCCACCGATGGCCGACTACGCCTACGGATTCGGCGAACGAATGCGTGTCCGCGGGCTCGCCAATACCGCCGCCGGCATGCCGACCGCCGCCCTCGCCGACGAGATCCTGATGCCCGGCGAGGGACAGGTGCGGGCCCTCATCAGCCACGGCGGCAATCCGGTCGCCGCCTGGCCCGATCAGCTGAAGACGATCGAAGCAATGAAGGCGCTGGAGCTTCTCGTGCAGATCGACACGACGATGTCCGCGACTGCGAAGCTCGCCGACTACGTGATTGCGGTGAAGCATCCTCTCGAGATGCCCGGCATCACGCTCACCCAGGAGTATCTCAGCAGCTATGCGGTCGGCTTCGGCACGACGGCGCCCTACGCCCAGTACACGCCCGCGCTGGTGGATCCACCGGCGGGATCCGACGTGATCGACGACTGGACCTTCTTCTACGGACTGGCCCAGCGGCTGGGCGTGCAGCTCACGATCAAGCCCGTCTCCTTCTCCGGCACGGTGCGCATCGCCGGACAGCCGATGGACATGGACGACCAGCCGACGACGGACGAGCTCTTCGACATGGTCACGAAGGGCTCCCGCATCCCCCTCGACGAGATCCGCAGGCATCCGGAGGGACGTCTCTACCCCGATCCGCCGATCACAGTCGCGCCGAAGGACGAGGGCTGGACGGGACGCCTCGACCTCGGCAATACGCAGATGATGGAAGACCTCGCGGAGGTGGCGGCCGAGGGCCGAGAACTTCTTCGCGCGGGTCGGAGCGCAGGTCAGGGCGCGGGGGCGGGCGAGGCGGAGCGCTGGCCCTTCCGGCTGATCTCCCGCCGTCAGATGAACGTCCTCAACTCGGTCGGGCGCGACATCCCGGAGCAGACCCGGGGCCAGACGACCAACCCGGCCTGGCTGCATCCCGACGATGCCGCCGCACTCGGCCTCGCGTCGGGCGAGCTCGTCGAGATCCGATCGCAGCGGGCCTCGATCCGGGCCGTCGTGGGGATCGATCCGAGCCTGCGCCGCGGTCTCGTCTCGATGACCCACAGCTGGGGGGATGTGCCCGAATGCGACGATCGCGTGCGCGAGATCGGCGCGAACACCGGCCGCCTCAGCGCAGTCGACTCGGACTACGAGCGCTACACCGGGCTTCCGCGCATGAGCAACATTCCGGTGTCGCTCGGGGTTCCGGAGCGCAGCGCTCAGGGCCTCGATTCCCCGCCCGGCGACGCTCGACCGTGAAGCCGACGGGCGGCGTGCGCTTCGGCCTCGGCGATCGACGAGAGCCCCGTCACGTGATGCGCCTCGTCGAGCTCCACGATCAGATCGGCGCCCGCGAAGCCGGGCTCGAACATGGAACGCGTGATCCGTTCGAAGTGCTGGACGAAGCGATCGATGACGGGCGCATCCCAGCGCCGATCCGGCGGACGCGCGGCCTCCTGCTCGAGGCGCCATCGTCGAACGGCGTCGAGCGTGGGCGCCCGCAGCAGGATCCGCAGATCGAGCCGATCCCAGACGGGCTGATAGTCGCTTGCCAGCCTCCCATTCACGAAGCGTCTCCAGTGGCCATCCGGGTCCTCGTCCCGTTCGAGCGCGTTGACGGGCCGACCCAGGTCGTCCTCGGACGCCGCCCGCGCGCCGACGCACCAACCCTCGAGCACGACCACGTCGAATGGACCCTGGAGCGAGCGAAGACCCACGCGATCGTCGAGGCCCTTGTCGAAGATCGGCACCGCCAGCGGCTCCCCGCTGGCAGCCCCGCCGGCAGGCGAACCCGTCGCGGCGAGCGCCTCCACGGCCGCGAGGCAGCGGGCCATGTCGTGCGTCCCGGGTGGGCCTCGGGTCACGAGGAGCGGGTGCACGCGCTGTCCCAGCGCGCGGCGCTCGGCCTGCGTGAGATAGAAGTCGTCGAGCGAGAGCACGCAGGCGCGCAAGTCGACGGCGTCGCAGGCCTGCTCGAGAAGCCCGGCGAGCGTCGACTTCCCGGTGCCCTGGCCGCCCGCGAGTCCGACGCGGCGGGGCGGCGCTCCCCGCCATTCGCATGCGAGCAGGGCGGCGAGCTCACGGTAGTCCGGGGGCCCGCAAGGATCGAGCCGGGCCATGCAGTCGGCGATCGCCGAGGGCGCCGCCCGATTCGCCGACTGGATCAGATCCATCGTCACTCCTCGCGCGCATTCTCGCGTGCATTCTCGCGTGCATTCTCGTCCGCGTGCTCGCCCGTAGCCCTACCCGCCCATCGTTCGAACGGGCTTCCAGGCCCGTCGCCGAAGCGGTAGCACTTCCCTTCCACTCCCGAGAGAGCCGATCCGAGAGAGCCGACCAACATGTTCCGAGCCGATCTTCCGACACAGGGATTCACCTACGATCCCTACTCCGACGAGATCGACCGCGATCCCTACCCCCTCTACCGCCGCATGCGAGACGAGACGCCGGTCTACCACGATCCCGAGCGCGACTTCTGCGCGCTGACCCGCTTCGCCGACTGCCACGACGTCCTGGCGTCGAACGGATCCACTCGAGCAACGTCCGCGGCCCCCGAGGACTTCGGATCGATGTCTGAATCGGATCGCCCGCTTGCGTTCGACTCGGGCCCTAGAAGAAGATCTGCGTCTGCAACATCACCCGGTGACGATCCCGCGAGTCCCGGCTCGAGGGGTCGCCGCTGTCGTAGCGATAGTCGAGCACGGTCTTCAGATGATGGCCGAACAGAGTCTCGCCGTACTGCCAGTAGCTCGCCATAAACAGCTCGGCGCTGTAAACGTCCGGCCCGACGTTCGAAGCCCCCTCCTTCGAGAGTCCGCCGCTCGAGATCCAGCCGCCCCGTCCCCCCAGCTCGAGCCGCCGCGGCACGACGAAGAGTCCCGCCTGGGCGGTGGCGCCGAAGGCATTCGTCGGTCGCGGGGAGCCTTGCGCGCGCCGCCAGAATGCCTCGGCATGAACGCTGAGCGGTCCGTGCATCCAGGCGATGTCGGTGGTCGCGTTCCAGAGCGTTTCCGTCGTCGTGGAGGGCGCCAATCCCGGATTCTGGATCTCGATGCCCTGGCGCCCGAAGGCGCCGCCGACGGCAATCGTCACACCGTGGGGATCGTCGAGCACGAGCGCCGGAACCTGATCGTAGGGCACCACGTCCCCGAGCCGGAGCTCCGTCCGGGCGACGACCGTCGGCGCATCGCGATCGCCGGACAGATCGTTGATCCCGGCCCCGTTGAAGATCCCCAGGTCGTAGTGGAGCAGACCGGAAGCGAGCTCACCGGAGGCCATCGCGCCCGTGTCGCGCCCGATGTTGAACTGATCCACGACGAACCCGCGCTCGGTCAGCTGCTGACTCGTGAGCGGCGTGATGAAGGCACGTGAGAAAGGAGTCCGGAACTGTCCGGCCCGGACTCGCAGCCGCTCGTCGAAATGCCACTCGACGAAGAGGTCGAGCAGTTCGTCGTCGCGGGTCCCGGCCAGCTCGGGCTGCACGAAGAGATGAAGCTTCTCGTCGAGCAGACTGCCCTCGAGGATGAAGCGGGCGACCGGAATGCTCGCCTCGGCGTCGGTCTCGTCCCCGACCCGGGTATCCGACTGGGCTCGCAGCCAGGAGTGGAAATGGAACGCCAGGCGCGAGTGATCGGATTCGAAGACGAGGCCCGTGGTAGGCCCGAGGCGGACGCGAGCGTTCGTCGGGTCGGCGGTGTTGCCCCACGCTGTCGACCCGAGCATCAGAAGCGTGGCGATCCCGGCCGTTCCCGTTCCCAAACGGATCCGACGAGATCCCCTCGCCAACCTTCGCTTCCCCCATCTTCCCGTCCTCACTTCCCGTCTCCTCTCGAGATGTCTGTCGCGTCCTGAGCGGCACGAAGCGTAACCCTCTCGCGCGCGTGCGGGACCCATGTCTGCGCGGCGGACGAGCGGGCGAACTCCCGCGACGTGATCCAGCCCGGCGCGATGCCCCCGACCAGGAGCCCGAGAAGCACCGCCGACAGGACCCAGGCCTCCCGCGGCGTGAGGTCGCGCTCTCCCGTATGCAGCCGGCGCCCGGAGAAGAGCCGGAAGAAGGCCTTCACGACGGTCATGCCGTTGAGCGCCGTGGCTCCGATCAGGACGAGCGCCAGGCCCGGAAACTGCTCGACCGCACCCTGCACGAGCAGATCCTCGGCGATGAAGCCCAGGGTGAGCGGGAAGCCGACGCTCGCGAGTCCCATGAAGAGGAAGCCGGCAGCCATTCGTGGCGTACGGGCAAAGCAGCCGCTGTGGCTGGCCAGGTCCAGCGATCCCCGCCGCGCCTCGAGCGCCGAGAGCGTCATCGCAAGCCCCGAGGTCGCGATCGCGAGCACCTGCCACTGCAGCAGCGCTCCCGCATGGGCCAACTCCGAGGCCCCGTCGAGCCCGAAGGAGACGAGCCCGGTCTGGCTCATCAGGAGATAGGCCAGGGCCCGACGCGCGGAGCGCTGGACGAGGCCGAGCGCGGCTGCCAGCAGCGCCGTCGAGGCACCGACGACCGGCACCCATCGAAGCCACTCGCCCGGCAGCCCTTGCGCGAGCAGCTCGACATGCGCATAGACGCCGAGCTGTGGCGCCACGTAGGCCACGACCAGGCCCATGGGCGCACGCTCGACGAAGCGGGAAAGCCAGCTGTGCCCCGGCATCACGGCCTCCCGGAGTCCGATCGCGACGATCAGCGCGATTGCGGAGGGCGCGAGCCACCCCAGCGCGTCGAGTCCGGCCGCCAGCCCGAAGAGGACCGCGCTCAGTCCCTGATAGATCGCAAAGAGACGCGCCACACCTCGCGTGCCGAAACGCACCCGCAGCTCACGCCAGGCGACGAACGAGGACATCATCCACAGGACCGCCAGCCAAAAGATCTCCCGAACGGCGACGAAGGCAGTCGCGATCGCGAGCAGCAAGACGATTCGGCGGAGCGTCCTCGAGGAGTGCGAAATCGAATCGGAGAGCGCCACCGCCACTACCCCGATCGACGCAATCATCGTCGGCGCGAGCCCGAGGAACCCGGATCCGGACAGCACGAGCGAGCTCCCCATCGGACCCGACGCGGGAAGCAGCGGGTCGAGAGCCCGCGCCGGGTCCAGCAGCAGCCATAGACCGAACGACCCGATCGCCCCGAGCGAGAGCAGGCCCGCAGCGATCCGACGCGCCTCGAAGAATCCCCGCGCGCGCGCCAGTCCAAAGGCGAGCAGGAGCCAGATCGACGCAAGCAGAAGCGGGACTACGAGAATCACCGCCGCACCTCCGAATCCTCGCCGTGGGGGCGGGACTCGAGACTTCCGCCCCCGCCCACCCAATCCGCCCAGCGCCGATCCAGGCGATCGACGCCGCGAAGCGTTCGCGTGAAGCCTCCAACGACCTGGTCGATCAACACCGCATCGAAGTAGCCACGCTCGAGCGCGTGCCGATACAGCCAGGGCTGGATCGAGACCGGCACCAGCCGCTCGAGATGCCCGCCCGTCCGGGGCAGCTGCCGCCCCATGGCCTGCTCGAGATGATGGTGATCGTGCAGCAGGCTCGGCGATCGCAGGATCTGGAGACTGCGCAGCGAGGCGTGTCCCAGGGTATGGATCAACGCGAGAAGCGGGAGCCCCAGACCGATCTCGACGAAGATGATCCCCAGCTGTGTCATCGAGGCATAGGCGAGGACACTCTTGATGTCTGACTGGACACGGCCGACGAAGGTCGCGTGCATCGCCGTGGCGGCTCCCACGGCGATCACGGCCCAGGCCGCCAGCGGCGCCGCCTCGAGCAGGGGCGCCGCCCGAAGCAGCAGGTAGGGCCCGAGCGACACCGAGATCGCCCCGTAGAAGATGGCGCTCGAGGGCGTCGGGCCCTCCATGGCGCGGGGGAGCCAGCCGCCCAGGGGCACCTGCGCCGACTTTCCGATCGAGGCCCAGAGCAGCAGCAGCGCGACGATCAACGCATCCCGCGGCTCTGGGGGCACCCCGAGCCCAACCCATCGCGATCCCTCGACCATCGGTGCCAGCGCCGAGCTGCCGACGACATGATGGAGCCAGACGACGGCACCGAGCAGACCCACGTCACAGAAGCGATAGGTCACGAACGCCCGCAGCCCATGCTCGACGGGCAGCGGACGCTCGTGGAAGAACGCGATCAACAACGCCGAGCTGAGGCCCACGATCTCCCAGCCGAAGAAGAATAGATCGAGGCTTCCCGCCAGCAGGACCAGCTCCACGCCGGCCCCGAAGAACGCCAACATCAGATAAAAGCGATGGAACCCCTCCTCGCGATGCAGATAGCGACGCGAGAAGGAGGCGATCACCCCAACGAGGGCGGCGGAGAAGAACGAGAAGGGCAGGGAGAGCCGGTCTCCCCGAAGCACCCACCGGAATCGATAATGGCCTGCCGAGAACCAGGACCCGAGATCGGCCTCGACCCCGGGAACGCCAGAGACGATCAGATGAAGTCCGAGCAACGCACTGCTCAGCAGCGCGAGAAAGAAGGCCAGGCCCACGATCCGGACGACCCCGCGTTCGCTGGCCCGGCGTCCGGTCGCCCAGCGCGCCGCCCCGAGGATCAGGACGGCTCCGGTCGGCAACCCGGGAATCGCGACGAGCAGCACACTGGCGAGTCCATTCGCGATCGGCATCAGGCGGCCCCACCAAGCCCGACCAGGGCGGGTGCGAGAGGATCGGCATGACCTCGGTAGTAGTCGACCGAGGTGGGTGCGACGCTGCGATGCATTTTTCCCGGATGATGGCGCCGGAATCGCCCACCCTCCAAGACGAAGAGCTCGCCGGAGTCCGGATCCCAGCAGACGAGTTGGATCCAGCCATGACCGATCAGCTCCGCGAGGGCCTTCTCCTGCTCCAGGATCTTCCCGAGCCGATCCGGACGGGCCTCGACGATCGTCAGGAGACGCACGGGCTCGTGGATCTCGACCATCTGCCAGGGGAGACCGGTCCGCAGATCGGAGGCATGACCGTCCATCACACCGATCAGGCCGACGATGTTATGGGGCAGCTTGGTACCGCAGCCGTAGCCCGTCGGATCGACGGTGCTGAAGTAGTACTCGAGATTGATGCCTGCGCCGACGGGACCGACGGAGAGCAGCAGCCGCGCCAGCAGCTGCCCATCCCGATCGATCGTGGGATCGTAGGAGACGAGAAACGCCCTACGGTCGAGGAAGAGCCCGCGCGTCCGGCTGCGTCGGCCCACGATGCAGACGCTATTGGTCGCATGCCCGTATTCGGGTCGCGGCTGCGCGAGGTCGACCGCATGCTCCTGCGCTTCTTCCAGGGCGCGAGTCAGGCTGATCCCGGCTGGCGCCGACTCGAAACGTCGACAGCGTTCGTGAGCGTCTCGCACGCAGGCCTCGGCCAGGGCGCGCTTCGCGCAGTCGAGTGAGCCCCGCGCGACCTCCGGCACGAGATCTTCGTCGTAGTAGCCGACCGAATCGTCGCAGGTGTTGTGATAGGCCCCGACGAACCAGGTCTCGTCGGGGACGCCGAGACCGCGCTCCCGAAGCCGCTGGCGAACCCGATCGTGATTGGCCATGGCCGCGAAGGCCCGGGCGTTCGGTCCGCCTCGCCCGCCCCCGGTCGCCCCGCAATCATGAGCCGCCTCATGCGGATTATTCAGGCTGGAGGAGCCGTGTCCCACGACCAGGACCAGGGGCGACGCCGTCGGATCGAGACCCATCGTCCCCAGGGCCGAAGCGACGATCTCGACCATCTCGGCGACGGTGTACCCGCTGCGGACCGCCCGCGAGAAATCGTCGCCGGCGAGCTCCACGGACTCCTCGGCGCGTTCGATGGCGAGGCGCGTCCGGGGGCGCTGGAGCCCGATTCCCTCGAGACGATGAGAGAGCGCATGAGCCAGACGCGGGAACAGCGTCCTCCCGACCAGCGGGATCGTCGAGAGGGGGCCCAGGATTGCCGTCACGAGACTCCCCCGAACGAGCGTCCGGCTCGTCGCAACCAGGGCGGCCCGTCTCGCCCACCCGCGCCAGCCGCGCGCGCGGGCGTAGTCGTCGCGCTCGGAGGGCGACGCCGGAATCTCCCGGATCGCATGACCGGGCTCGATCACGACGGGGCAGAGCGGACGGAAACGCACGTCGTCGAGTCCGCGATAGTCCATCGCGACCCCGAAGAAGCCGGCATATCCGAAGGTCTCGACCCGGGGCTCGATCTCCTCCAGATGCCGACGCAGCGATTCCTCCCGATCATCGATGCAGAAGATCGCCTGAAAGGCGATCGACGACGGCGACGCCAGGCCCACTGCCGATCGAGCCGCGAGACCGGCGAGCACCTCGTCGCGATGATGACGCTCATAGGCGAGGTGCAGGATCAGACGACGCTCGATTTCGTCGAAGTCTGATACGGCCTGCAGCCAGCCTTCGGCCACGTAGGCCTCCCCGAAGCGGGCGAGCGGAAGGTCCGAGAGCTGCGCCAGCACGAAGGCCTCGTACACGAGCGACCGATCGGGCTCGGCACGGGGGGAGCCCTCGCATCCCCGGTCGCCGAGGGAAGGGAGCGGGAGGGCGTCCGTCTCTCCGGCGTCGCGCAGCGCTGCCCGGGCTGCCACCAGATCGAGCAGCAGCTGCACCGCGAGGTAGGCCGTCAAAGAACTCGGAGGACAGAGCACCGGCGCCAGGGCGGGTCTCCGCTCGAACTGTCGCATCATGCCGGCCCAGCCGCGCAGCGAGAGCAGCGTCTCGCGAATCACCTCACCTCGATCCGCTTCGCGAACACCCATCGCGTCGAGCGCCCAGACGATCGTTTCCTCGGCACTGACGCCCTCGCGCTCCTGCGCCGCGAGCAGCGGCGCGAGCCCGCGCGCCCAGCGAAGCGGCGGGCCCAGCCGTCGTCCGTACAGGCGACGGACGGCGCTCAAGAAGCCCCGGTCGCGATCGGGCATCGCCCAGTAGGCCATCCCCTGATCCAGGAAAGCCGCCGACAGACGGATCAGCAGGGGATGCACCCACTCGTCCGGATCGATCCCGGTCCGGGCGCGCACGCGATCCCGGGGCCGGATACCGACGAGCTCCGACGCGGAGGCCCGCTCGGACTCGGACGCAGCCGCCTCGAGCCGGGACCACAATGCCGCGAGCTGGCTGACTTCGGAGCCCTCTTCCAGGATCGCGCGCCGCCGCTCCGGCCCGACGTCCGGATGGAGCCGCGCCGCCGCGCCGCCCTCGCATAGCGTCCAGCGCAGGGTTGCACCGCTGGGGATCTCGAAGAGATGACGAAGCCGGAAGACCCGGAATTTCCGAAGGCTCGGCCCCCCCGGCAGGATCCCGGTTTCTGGATCGGGTGTGCGCGCATCGACGACGGCCTCGATGTCCCGGAGCCCGATTCGTCCCGTCCGCAGGTGTTCGGCGAAGGCCGCCTCGGTCTGGAAGGCCTGGTTCCCGAGCACCCTGGAGCCCTCGAGGACGGCCTCTTCGAAGCACAGATGCTCGAGATGATGGAGCGGATTGTGGTGCACGAAGGCATGGAGTGGCGCCTGCTGGGGCAGCCAGCTCGCCGCCTCCGCGATCATCTCTTCGATCGACGGCTCTTCGGTCGACGGTGCTCGGGAATCGGCCGGCAGGGCGACCGGCCTCACGCGAGCCGCCGGTGCGTCGCATGGGGATGCGAAGAGACCGGGTGCATCTGATCGAGGCCGTCGATCGCGACCGATGAGTCGAGCTCGCCCGATAGGGTCTCGATGCCACTCAGGAACGTATGATCGACGAGCGTCGCCTCGGAGAGGTCGATCACGATCCGCCGACAATCCGGGCCGATCGACGCGACAGCCTTTCGAACCCGCAGCAGGGCCGGAAAGGCGGCCGCGCCGCGAATCGTGAGGCGGCGCTCGCCCTGCGACTCCTCCTCGTCGATCGTCGTACGCGCCAGGGAGAGCGGCGACGCTCCTCGAACCCAATGCAGGATCACCTTCAGCACCAGACCCGTGGCGACGCCGACGAGCAGATCCGTGGCCAGGGTGACGACCAGGGTGGCCGTAAAGAGCAGCAGCTGATCGTTCCCGATCTTCATGACGTGGCCGAGCTCCGCCGGAGAGGCGAGGCGTGCCCCGGTGTAGACGAGCATGGCCGCCAGCGCCGCCAGCGGAATGTGATGGAGCAGCCCGGGTGCCAGCGCAACGAAGACCAGCAGGAAGACGCCGTGGAAGAAGTTCGAATGACGCGATCGGGCGCCCGCGTCGACGTTCGCCTTGCTCCGCACGATCTCCGAGATCATCGGCAGGCCCCCGATCGCGGCCGAGACCAGGTTGCCCACGCCGAGCGCCAGCAGATCCCGATTCAGGTTCGAGGGCTTCCGCTCGGGCGTCATGCCGTCGACGGCGATGACGCTCAGGGTCGACTCGATCGATCCGACGAGCGCGTACATCGCAACGTATTTGAGCGAGACCGCCGTCCAGATCATCGAGAAATCGGGGAACACGATCGCGTCGCGCAAGGAGCCCGGCAGCGTGACCAGCCATTCGGGGCCGATCTCGAAACGCTCGCCCCAGAAGCGGTAGACGTGATGATGGCCGAGGTCGAAGGCGATCCCGAGCGGCACCGTCACGAGCAGCACCACCAGCGGCGCCGGCACCCGCGACAGCCAACGCGACCGGAGCAGGGGCATCCCGAACAGGATCAGCAGCGAGAGTACCCCGAGCAGCAGCACCTCCGGGTTGGCGTGGGCGATGCTGTGCGGAATCTCGGCGAGCAGCTCGAGAGGCTCCTTCGCCTCCGGCACGGCCCCGACCACCGTATGCAGCTGCTTCGAGATGATGATCACGCCGATCGCGGCCAGCATGCCGTGCACCACGGAAGGCGACATCGCCACCCCGACCGACGCCACCCGGAAGAGCGCGAAGCCAATCTGGACCCCGGCCGCGACCACGCCGACCGCAAGCGCACGCTTATAGCCCAGGACCGGATCGCCCTGCCCCAGCTCCTGCACGGCGCCGAGGGCGATCACGATCAGGCCGGCGGCCGGCCCCTTGATCGTCAGATCGGCATGGCCGAGGAAGCTGACGAGGATTCCGCCGAGGATGGCCGTGAGGACACCCGCCACCGGCGGGAAGCCGCTGGCCAGCGCGATCCCCAGACACAGGGGAAGCGCGATCAGGAATACCAGGAAGCCGGAACGAAGATCGTCGAAGAGAGAGGCCGCTGCGGCCTCCGATCGCTCGGGAGCAGACACGATTTTTCCCTCACGCGGTCGCGCGGACGAAGCCCGTCCCGGCACGCGTGCGGCAAATGCCTGGCGCGCAGCCGTTCAGGGAAGCACGGATCGGGGAAGCACTGGAATCCGGAACGGATCAGGCGTGAGGCGGAGCGCGGGAGCGGTTCGCTCCGGGATGGATCGGGTGGGCACCCGATTCCTCGCGGCACCAGATACCGTGCAGAGCGCCGCGCCGGGACGCATCGGCCCAGGGCAGCAACACCGCGGAAGAGGAATCGTCGTCGAGCTCGCACTCGCTCGTCGGCTCGGACTCGAGACCGGCTGCAGGCCCGTGATGGGCAACCGCCTCGGGCCCTGATCCGGCGGCGGATCGCGATAGGATCTCGAGCGATGCGTGGGAACCGCCCGCGCCGGCTACGTTCGCTACGGTCGTGACGGTCGAGAGGCCCACCGGAGCGCCGGCGGAGCCCGCATCCGACGTCCCCGCAATGCCCAGGAGCAGCGCGAGGAGAAGCGAAACAACCTCGCTTGCGCGGCCGGGTCGGGTCATGCTGCTTCGACGGGTCCCATCCTGCACGGCTGCAAGGCTAGGACTCCGGACCGAGCGGAGCAAGTCAGCCGTCCGTCGACATCCCTGCAGACATCCCCGCTGCCCCCTCCGCCCGGCGGACGTTCCCGCCGGTCCAGGGCCGCTCCATGAGCTCGATGAGCAGCGGATCGCCCTCGCGCTCGAGATAGGCGTAGGCAATCTCTTCCGTCATCCGGTGGTACCAGATCGGCTCGTATCCGAGGGGCTTGGCGCGCTCGACCACGTCGTCGAGATCCCCGACCCTGAAGCTGAGATGATGCATCCCGGACCACCCGGCCTCCAGGAACTCGCGATGAGGTGTCTGGCCGCTCACCCACTCGATCAGCTCGAGCTCGAGCGGACCGCTATGGCCGATGCCCATCCGGATCCGGTAGGTAGCCGGCCGCCCGCGAAACACGGCCCCCTCGATCTCACCATAGTCGACGATTTCGAAAGGCCCAAAGAGCGGCGCATAGCGGGCGATGGCCTCCTCGAGGCGCGGGAACACGAAACCGATCTGGCAGCACGGAGGCAGTGCGAGAGCGGTCTGCATCGGGGCCTCCACGGGGCGCTCGCTACTCGTGGATCATTTCGGCCAGGTAGCTCTCGCGGCCGACCTCCCGGACGAGATGGAGCTGAGCCTCGTGCCAGTCGACGGACTCCTCTTCTTCCTTGAGGATCCGCTCCAGCAGCTCCCGGGTTCCGTTGTCCGAGCGTTCCCGCGCAAGCGCGACCCCCGCGTTGAGGCGGCTGACGGCCTCGAGCTCGAGCGCCAGGTCGAGCTCGTGCTGCTCGATCGGGTTCTCACCGACCCGAACGGGATTCATGCGCTGCATGTTCGGGACGCCGTCGAAGAAGAGGATCCGCTCGATCACCTTGTCGGCGTGCTTCATCTCCTCGATCGACTCCTCGCGCTTCTTCTTCGAGAGACGCTCGTAGCCCCAGTTGGCGCACATCTTGTGGTGGATGAAGTACTGGTTGATGGCCGTGAGCTCGGCCGTCAGCACGTCGTTCAGCGCCTCGATGATCGCGTCGTCTCCCTGCATCGCGTGACTCCTTCGTTCTCGGCCTTGGGGCGAGTGCGGCTGCGATCCCGACTGGCATCAGCAACGAACCGTCATTCAGGACGATTCGTCTGATCGCGGTCCAAGCATAACGAGGCTCCCCGCACTGTCGAGTCCGCCAAAAACTGAAAACGAACTTCAAATCCATTGCGGGAAAGATCCGCCGGCACGGCACGGCACGGCACGGATCAGTCGGCGGCGGCGTGTCGGCCCGCACGCCTCCCGAAGAACGTCGACTCACCGATGCAGGTACCACTGGAGTATCCGGTGCCATCCTGCGCGATGTTCGAGGCACAGCCTCCAATCGCGTAGAGCCCGGGGATCGGATGACTCTGCGCGTCGAGCACCTCACCATCGATCGAGACGTCGAGCCCGCCGAGGGTGAAGGCCATGTAGGTGGCCCGACCCAGGGAGACGTCGAGGGCGGCGTAGGGGGGATGCGTCAGGGGCTGCAGCCATTTCGGGCTCTTGTGGAGCTCCGGATCCTCTCCCCTGACCGCCGCCTCGTTGTAACGGCGCAACGTCTCCTGCAGCGAGCCCTCGGGCAGACCGAGCCCCTGCTCCATCTCCGCGACGCTCTCCCAGGCATCGACCAGGGGCGCCGCCCCCCAGCTCGGCGGCTCCGGCGCATAGGTCGCCTCGTCGAGGATCAGATACGCCACGTGATCGGGCTGTTGCGTCACCATCAGACTCGAGCGGGAGTGGTAGGAGTCCTCGGCGACGAAGCGACGTCCCTCCTTGTTCACCAGGATGCCCTTCAGATGACTCTCGGGCGGGTAGAAGGGGGACGTCACGAGGGCGCCGTCCATGTGCTTCAGGACGCCACCCGCTCGCTCGCCAAGCTGGTGCCCGGCGCCATCGTCGTTCGGCGTGAACTGGCGCGTGTAGCCCTCCTCGAGCAGCTCCGGGAGATGGCGGGCCAGCAGGGCCTCGTTCTCCGTGAACTGACCTGCGGCGAGGATCACCCCCTTCCGCCCGCGCGCATGGCCCTGCTCCTCGCCGAAGACCCGATAGCCGACCCCGACGATCCGATCGCCGTCGCGCACGAGCTCGTGGACGTGGGCGTTGTAGGCGATCCGTACCCCGAGCGACTCGGCCCGGGCGATCAGACGCTCCATCATCCGGGCGCCACCGCCCTCCCCCACCTGGGCCACCTTATGGCCCCGAGGCGCAGGTCGCGCCTTCTCGCGGAAGGGATGCACCTCTTCGTTGCCCGACCAGATCAGGCATTCATCGGTCATCTGCATGACGTGCTTGCCGCGGTACATCGTGTCGTTGAAGGGCACGCCGTGCGCGACGAGCCAGTCGAAATGCTCGACGCTCTGCTCGCAGTAGAGCCGGATCTTCTCCTCGTCGGGCTCGGGGGTGTTCATCACGAGATAGGTGAACATGTCCTCGACGCTGTCCTCGACGCCGACGGCCTTCTGGACGCGTGTCCCGCCGCCGAGGTAGAGATGGCCAGCCGCCATTGCGGTCACGCCGCCACCGCCACCGGCCCGCTCGAGCACCAGCACGTCGGCCCCGGCCTCCCGCGCCTCGATCGCCGCGCAGACCCCCGCACAGCCCAGGCCGACGATCACCACGTCCGCCTCCTCGACCCAGCTCGAGATCTCCCTCGCGTCCCGTAGTCCGTAGTCGCTGCTCATCGAAGAATCTCCTTGCCGCGGGCGGCCCCACGCGGCCCACGTCGATCCGACGGCGCCGGCTCCGGGGGCTCGGACCGCGCGCCGGCATCGGGGTTCGCAGTCAGCTCGCGGCTCCTCGGGCCGACCGGGCCGACCGGGCCGACCAAGCCGATCGTAAAGCGCTCTTCCACGGCGAAATTAGAACACGTTTCAATAGAACGAAACGGAGGCCTCGGGATCGCCGATCCGGACCCACGTTTCGTGAACGCCCCGGGAGCGCATCGGGGCCCATGGCGGGCGAGTTGGCCTCCCGTATCGTCTCACGATGGCCCTCCCGCAAACACTCCGCCTCGGCGTCGTCGAGCAGTCCCCCGTGCGGCAGGGCGGCTCGGGGGCCGACGCGCTGCGCGAGACGATCGAGCTCGCGACCCTGACCGAGGCCCTCGGCTACGAACGCTTCTGGGTCGCCGAGCATCACAGCCTCTCGAGCATTGCGAGCACCAGCCCCGAGATCCTCGTCGCCTTGATCGGCCAGGCCACGCAGACGATCCGGATCGGCAGCGGCGGCGTCATGCTGCCCCACTACAGCGCCTTCAAGGTCGCGGAGAACTTCCGCATGTTGGAGACGCTCTTCCCGGGTCGCATCGATCTCGGGCTCGGGCGCGCGCCCGGTGGCGATCCCCGAACCGCAGCCGCCCTCGCCTACCCTCGCCAACCGATCGACGTCCGGGCCTACCCGGAGCAGATCGACGACCTGATCGGCTTCCTCGAGGAGAGCCTGCCCGCGGAGCATCCCTTCGCGACCCTGCGTCCGGGCCCGCCGACCAAGGGCGCACCCGAGGTCTGGCTGCTCGGCTCGGGGGTCGACTCCGCGCTGCTCGCCGCCGATCGGGGACTCCCCTTCAGCTTCGCCCACTTCTTCGGCAACGCACAGCAGGGCCCGGCGATCACCCGCGCCTATCGCGAACGCTTCCGACCCTCGCCCCGGCTCGCCGAGCCCCGGGTCCACGTCGCGGTCCAGGTCCTCTGCGCCGACGACCGCGAAGAGGCCGAGTGGCATGCGTCGAGTCTGAAGCTCGCCCGTCTTCGGATGGCCCGTGGCGAGCCGAGCACGGGCATCGCCCCGCCCGAAGAGGCCGAGCGATACCCCTTCAGCGCGGCCGAGCTCGCCTTCCTGGAACGCTCGGGGCTCCGGGCCACTACCGGCGACCCGGTCCACGTTCGCTCGGAGCTCGAGGACATCGCCGAGCGCTACGGCGCCGATCATCTCGGCATCGTCACGATCTGCTTCGACTTCGAGGTCCGCCGCCGCTCCTACGCGCTGCTGGCCGAGGCCTGCCTCGCCTGAGCCTTCCGAGCAGCGGTCGAGCCCGTCGAGCCCGTCACTCCGGCGCCGCCGCCCGCCGCATCATCCCGACCGCGATCTCGAGCGAGTCGTCCAGGAAATCCACCGGAATCCGCTCGTCGCGGCCGTGGGCACCGGAGGTGAGGCCGATCGGAATCCTCGCCGGAATGAAGCGCAGGATCTCGTCGCTGATCCCAGCGAAATGACGCGAGTCCGTGGCGCCCGGGATCAGGCCCGGCAGCACGACCGCCTCGGGTAGCACCTCCCGCACGGCCTCGGCCGCGAGCTGGAAGGCCGGTCCTTCGGGCGAGGCCGGTGGCGCCGGCTCGCCCCAGAGATCGGACTCGATCTCGATCCCCTCGTCGTCGATCACGCGGCGCAGATGCGCCACGACCTCCGCCTCGCTGTCGCCGGGCAGCAGCCGCACGTTCACCGTCGCCTCGGCGCTCTCCGGAATCACGTTGCCCTTGACGCCGCCCTCGATCAGGGTGGCCGCGAAGGTCGTCCGCAGCTGCGCCCGGGTCAGTGGATCCCGATCGAGCCGCCGCTTCACGGCGCCACCCATCAGCCACAGGTTCCGGAAGGCGAAACGCCTCGACCAGGATTGGTAGGGAGCCGCGGCCTCGAACATCTGTCGCATCGGCGGCGTGATGCGGGCGGGCATCGGATGGGACTCGATGCGCTCGATGGCCCGGGCGAGGCGTCCGATCGCGGTCGAGCGCGGCGGCATCGAGGAGTGCCCGCTGACACCCCGGGCGCGCAGCTGCACCGTCAGGTAGGCCTTCTCGGCGGTGATGATCTGGGCGACGACCCGATCCGAGACCAGCGGATGATCGTCGAAGAGAAAGCCCCCTTCGTCGAAGAGAAAGGCCAGGCGAACACCGCGCTCGGCGAGCCGCGCCGCCACGACCTTCGCGCCCGTGTTTCCGCCGATCTCCTCGTCGTGGCCAAAGGAGACGTAGATCGTGCGCTGGGGCGCGAAGCCCTGGGCGAGCAGGGTCTCGACGGCCTCGAGCCAGAGGATCACGCCGACCTTCACGTCGATGGCGCCGCGACCCCAGATGTGGCCGTCCCGGATCGCGCCCTCGAAGGGCGGGACCGACCACTGCTCGAGGGCGGGCCCTTCGACGGGAACGACGTCGGTATGAGCCATGAAGAGAGCCGGATCGAGGGCGGCGTTCGCGCCGGACAGGCTGCGCGCGACCCGCTCCGCCGTCCCATGGCCCGCGTCCGCCGCCATCACCCGGGGCACGACGACCGCGAGCAAGGCGATCGACCACAAGCAGACGATGCCCGCTCGACCCGATTCCGGAAGCCGTCCCGAACGACCCTGCATGCAGGCCTCCCCCGTCGCCCTGGCCTTCACTCGCTCTGGCCTTTCACTCCAGGAGGGTCAGCTCCACGCGCCGGTTGCGGCGCTTCTGGGCCTGGGAGTCGTTGGGCACAGCCGGCTGGGATTCCCCGAAGCCCTTCACCTCGAAACGCGAGGCATCCAAGCCGCCCTGCTCGACCAGGTAGTCGCGCACCGCCTCCGCGCGTCGCTCCGAGAGATCCTGGTTGTAGGCGGCGGGGCCGTCCGAATCCGTATGGCCGTCGATGCGAACCCGGACGTCCGGGTTGGCCACCAGGACCCGGATGGCTTCCTGGAGGCCCTCGGTGAAGTCGCTCTCGATCGCATCCCCATTGACCGCGAACCGCAGGTTCTCGATGGTCCAGCAACCGCGCTCGTCGACCGGCGCACGTCGCAGCGTGCCGGGACAGGCATCGACGGCGTCCATCACACCGTCGCCGTCGGTATCGACCGGCGTCGGGCGGGTCCTCGGCGCGGGCCGCGGGGCGGCGCCGCCCAGGTAGACCTCGCGGGCGAAGGCCTGGATGGCCGAAGCATCCCGGAGCGAGGCGACCGAACGATGGCTCCCACAGGACGATGTCTCCGCCAGCGAGCGCAGGAGCGCCTGTCCAGCGGCATCATCGCCCAGCCCGATCGTGTGGAAACAGGTCTCGCCTGGGCGGTCCTGGACGAGAGTGCGCGCCGCCGCCAGGGTCCGCTCGTCGACGCCGGAGCGACCGGCGTAGTCCGTCGCCAGACCGTCCGAGACCAGCACGACCGCCGCCTTGCCCGAGTCGCGACGCAGGGCGCTCGACAACTCGTTCTCCAGCACCGCGTAGATCGGTGTGCTGCCCTCGAGGAAGCTCGCCTCCCGAGCCGCCCCGGCCAGCTTCGTCCGATCGAAGGGCATCAGGCCCGTCGACTCCCGATCGAAGCCGCCAAAGACGACCAGCCCCGCTTCGTAGGACCCTTCCGGCATCGCGGCCACCAGAGACTCGAGCGCCGCCTTGCCCTCGGCAAAGGCCGATTCCTGGGAGCCCGACGCATCGAGCAGGCTCATGGTCTGGGAAACGGCCACCGTGCCGCGCACGGGGCGGACCGGGACCGGCTCCTGGTAGGGAATTGGAGGCCGCGCGCAGGCGCTCGCCAGAGCCGCCGCGCAGAGAACCAGTATCCTCGAGAACAGGGTCATGACTCGACCTTCCTTGGATTCGCGTCATCGTTCGACGTCATCGATCCGCGTCGTCGATTCGCGTCTTCATACGATTCCGATGCGTCCAACCTATCCGCATCGAAGCAGGCAGCGGCCGTGTGTCGAACGTCGCGCGCCCAAGCCTAGCAGGCGCGGCGGGGCCGGGAAGTGGATCCGGCCCCACGGACGGAGAATCTCGGGCGCGCAGCCCCACGGATCTCCCCCCACCTGTGCCCGTCTCGACCCGCCTCCTCGGCGCCGCGTTCTCCCATCCTCGAGTGGGACACATTTACACGCCGCAGCCCGGATCGGTCGGCGCGGGACAGCCCGATCGACACGCCCGCCCCCCGCTCCCGCGCTCGCCGCCTCCCGGTCGGCGGCCCGACGAGCCCCGGCGCCCGGCAACCGGGCATTCGCCTTCAGACGGGGACCTGCGCGGCTCCGCATCGGCGATCGACCGCCGCATCCCGGCGCAGTATCGTAGGGGTCCGGAGCACACGCTGTCCGGCTGTCGAAGGCAAGGGGAGCACGGGACGATGGAGGTCGCCAGGGAATGAAGGACATGATCCATGAGCGCGAGAAGGCGCTCGAGAACGAGTTCTTCGCGAAGCGGGAGCGCGAGTTGCTCGCCCGCATGAGGGCCGAGACGGACGCGGCCAGGAATCGCGAGGCACTCGCACAGGTCACGCTGATCCGGGATACCGGTCTGCTGGACAGCCTGCTGGCGGCCGGGGTTCGCGCGGAGTCGGTGGCCTCCCTGACCCTCGTCCCGCTGGTCTTCGTCGCCTGGGGCGATCATCGGATGGTGGACGTGGAGCGCCGGGCGGTGCTCCAATCCGCCCACGACCTCGGCGTCGATCCGGAGGGCGTGCCCGCGGAGCTGCTGAAGGGCTGGCTGGACCAGCGCCCGCCGGAGAAGCTCTTCAGCGCCTGGAAAGAGTGGATCCGGCTCGTGGCCCGATCCCTCCCGCCCGAGGAGCGCGAACGGCTCGCCCGCAAGGTTCTCGACCATTGCCGTGAGGTGGCCCACGCGGCGGGCGGCTTCCTCGAGACGGGTCTCCCGATCGAGCCCGGACAGCGCGACGTGATCGAGGAGATCGAGGCCGTCTTCGAGAACCTCGACTGAACGATCGACTGGCTGGCAGACTGGCCGATCGACCGATCGAAAGGAGCAATCCATGGCCGAGCTCGGCTACCGACCCTTCGACGCCGACAACCACTACTACGAGGCCGCGGACGCCTTCACCCGCCACGTACCGAAGGCGATGCAGCCCCGCTGCGTGCAGTGGGCAGAGATCGATGGCCGAAAGCGCCACGTCGTCGGCGGCCGCGTCTCCTACGCCGTCGCCAATCCGACCTGGAACCCGATCGCCAAGCCCGGTGCGATCGCGGCCTATCTGCGTGGCAACCCGGACGGCCTGGACCCGAAGTCGCTGATGGCGGAGCGAGAACCGTTGCCCGACTGCTATGTCGACCGGGATGCCCGGGTGGCGACGATCGAGCAGCAGGGACTCGAGGCGATGTGGCTCTTCCCGACTCTCGGCGTCCTCTACGAGGAGTTGTTGAAGCACGACACGGAGGCCGTGACGACCCTCTTCCACGGCTTCAACCGCTGGCTGCAGGAGGACTGGGGCTGCAACTACAAGGAGAAGATCTTCGCGGCGCCCTACATCCCGCTCTGCGACGTGGACTTCGCCTGCCGGGAGCTCGAGTGGGCGCTGTCCCAGGATGCCCGCGTCGTCTGCATGCGCCCGGCGGCAGTGCATACGCCGGATGAAGGACCGCTGTCGCCCTCCCATCCGAAGTTCGATCCCTTCTGGGCACGGGCGAACGAGGCGGGCATCACCGTCGTGATCCACGCCGGCGACTCCGGCTACACGACCCACGGCTACGTCCGGGACGGCTTCAGCGCCAGCGGGGTCGGAAGCCCGATGCTGCCCAACATCAAGCATTTCAACATCGAGCGCGCTGCCTACGACTTCCTGGTCACGCTCTGCTACGAGCGACTCTTCGAGCGCTTCCCGAACCTGCGGATCGCCTCGGTGGAGAATGGTGCCGAGTTCCTCTCGGATCTCTTCCGGAAGCTCCGTCAATCGCGCGATCGATTGGCGGTGACGGGCTACTACAAGGAGGATCCGGCCCTGCTCTTCAAAGAGCACGTCTGGATCAACCCGTTCTGGGAGGACGACGTCTACGAGGTGGAAGAGCTGATGGGCGCCGAGCGCGTCATCTTCGGCTCGGATTGGCCGCACATCGAGGGCATGCCCGAGCCGCTGGACTACGTGGCTGAGCTCTCCCGCTTCGCCGACGAGAAGAAGCGGCGCATCCTGCGGGAGAACGTGCGGGAGCTGAATCAGCGGAAGCCGGCTTGAGCGGCGCTCTCGACGGGATCCGCGTGCTCGATCTCAGCACGGCCATGGCCGAGGCGACGGGTCGCACGCTGGCGGATCTCGGCGCCGAGGTCCTGAAGATCGAGCCGCCGGAGGGCTGCGAGGCGCGGTGGACGCCGCCCTTCGTCGGCGGCAGCCCGGTCGCACCGCAGGGCGATCCCGAGGCGTCGCTTTTCTGGCGTGCCTGGGGGCGGGGCAAACGAAGCCTGATTCTGGACCTCGACAGCGCCGACGGCCAGGATCGGCTGCGCGCCCTCGCCCGGCGTGCGGACATCCTGATCGAGTCCTTCGTGCCGGGCCGGATGGAGGAGCTCGGGCTCGGAGCCGAGTCGCTGCGATCGATCAACCCGGCCCTGATCGTCGTATCCGTCAGCCCCTTCGGTCAGACCGGCCCCTAC
>CAYWGW010000005.1:0-51233 GCA_964457385.1 uncultured Spirochaetaceae bacterium | reverse complement strand
GGTCGCGAGATCTTCGGCGCCGCCGCCCGGGCGGGTCTCGACATCGCCTTCGAGGCGGCCGTGGGGGGCGGCATCCCGATCCTGCGTTCGCTGCGCGAAGGACTGGCGGCGAATCGGATCGAGACCGTGCTCGGCATCCTGAACGGCACGACGAACTACGTGCTGACCGAGATGGAGACGACCGGCGAGGCCTTCGAGATCGTCCTGAAGCGCGCGCAGGATCTCGGCTATGCCGAGGCCGATCCGACCTTCGACGTCGACGGGATCGATGCGGCGCACAAGCTCGCGCTGCTGACGACGATGGCCTTCGGCGCGGACCTCACCTTCGAGGACATTCCGACCGAGGGCATCCGCGGGCTGCTGCCCCTCGACTTCGAGCTGGCGACCGATTTCGGCTATCGCATCAAGCTGCTCGGGATCGCGAAGAGTCATCCGGACGGGCAGGGCGGCGATCGCATCGAGGTCCGGGTACAGCCGACGATGATCCCGGCGGCGAGTCTGCTGGCCAAGGTGGACGGCGCAATGAACGCGGTCGAGGTCCAGGGCAATGCCGTCGGACCGACGCTCTTCTACGGCGCGGGCGCCGGCGAGCTGCCGACCGCCAGCGCCGTGGTGGCGGATCTGATGGAGATCGCGCGGGAGATCGCGCGCAGCGGATCGGGCCCCGTGGCCCCGCTCTCCTACCTGCCCGAGCACATCGCCCGCAAGCCCTTCGTCGCGGCCGAGGAGCTCTCCGGGCGCGCCTACGTGCGACTCACGGCGGTGGATCGACCGGGCGTGCTGAGCCTCCTGACGGGAGCGTTCGGGGACGAGGGCGTCGGGATCGCTTCGGTCGTCCAGCGCATCGAGGAGGCCAGCGGTCGCGGCACGGTACCGGTCATCGTCCTCACCCATCGCACCAGCGAGGCGGCGCTGCAGCGGGCGCTCGCGCGCCTCGCCGCCCTGGACGAGGTGAGCGAGCCGCCGCGGCTGATCCGGATCGAGGAGGGAGTCTGAGCGTGTCTTCGTCGAAGCCCCAGCCGCGAGCCTGGCTCGAGAGCCTGCGTCATCCCGACGAGTGCTACGACCTCGAAGAGGTGCGCTACACCGATCGGGACGGCGGCCTGCTGCAGGTCGTCCACGACATGGGCGAGCTCCGGAAGACCAGCGCGGCGGATTGGAAGGAGCTCTTCGAGCTGCGTGCACGGCGCAACGACTGGCCCTACGGCTCCGGCGTCTGGGGCAAGAAGGAGTGGGTGCTCCCGGATATCGACAATGAGAACGTCGTCTCGATGTACGAGGGACATACGAACCTGTTCTGGGCCGAGCGCTACGGGCGCGAGATCGGTCTCGAAGACCTCTGGCTGAAGCTCTGCGGCAACTCCCATACGGGCTCCTTCAAGGATCTGGGCATGACCGTGTTGGTCTCCCAGGTGAAGCAGATGATCGCGAAGGGCGAGCCGATCCCGGCGGTGGCCTGCGCGTCCACGGGCGATACCTCGGCGGCGCTGGCGGCGTATGCCGCGGCCGCCGGCATTCCGGCGATCGTCTTCCTGCCGCGCGGTAGGATCTCGATGGCTCAGCTGATCCAGCCGGTGGCCAACGGGGCCATCGTCTTCGCCCTCGATACCGACTTCGACGGCTGCATGGAGATCGTGAAGCAGGTCTCCGAGCGCGACTCGGTCTACCTCGCCAACTCGATGAACAGCCTGCGGATCGAGGGCCAGAAGACGGTCGGGATCGAGATCGTGCAGCAGCTCGACTGGCAGGTGCCCGACTGGCTCGTGATCCCGGGCGGAAACCTCGGCAACGTCTCGGCCCTCGCCAAGGGCCTCGACATGCTCGTCGAGCTCGGTCTGATCTCGAAGCGGCCCCGGATCTGCGTGGGGCAGGCGGAGGCGGCCAACCCCCTCTACCTCGCCTATCAACGGGACTTCGAGGTCTTCGAACCGATCGCCGCCCGCAAGACCGTCGCTTCGGCAATCCAGATCGGAAACCCGGTCTCCTACGAAAAGGCGGTCGATGCGCTCCGCCGGTACGACGGCGTCGTCGAGCAGGCGAGCGAGTCGGAGATCATGGAGGCCTGCGCGGCCGCCGATCGGACCGGCCTGTTCAACTGCCCGCATACGGGCGTGGCGCTCGTCGCCCTGCGCAAGCTGCAGGAGCGCGGACTGGTGCGGGCGGACGACCAGGTCGTCGTGATCTCGACCGCCCACGGACTCAAATTCGTCGACTCGAAGCTCGACTATCACATGATGAGGCTCGAAGGCGTGCCTTCGGATCATCCCAACCCGCCGATCGAGCTGGACGCCGAGTACGGACTCGTTCGCGATCGCATGCTGCGGGAGATCGAGACGAGGTTCGGCCGCTGATGTTCACCGGTATCGTCGAGCACGTCGGCCGACTCGAGGCGATCGAGGCCGGGGAAGGACCGACGCGGTTGCGGATCGACGTCGGGCCCCTGGTCGAGGGCGTCGCGATCGGCGACAGCATCGCGGTCTGCGGCGCCTGTCTGACGGTGACGGAGATCGCCGGAAGCCGGATCGCCTTCGACGTGGTGCCGGAGACGCTGGAGCGGACGCGACTGGGAACGCTGCGTCCGGGCGACGCCGTGAACCTGGAGAGAGCGATGGGGATGGGCGCCCGCTTCGACGGGCATCTCGTTCAGGGCCATGTCGATGGCCTCGGGCGCGTGCGCCGGATCGATCGCGATGGCGCAGAGGTGGAGCTCCACGTCGCCTGCGATCGCGATCTGGCCGCCCAGCTCGTCGACAAGGGCTCGGTCACGATCGACGGTGTCTCGCTGACGGTGGTCCGCGTCGTGGAAGATGGCTTCCACGTCGCCTTGATCCCGCATACGCTCGAGCAAACGACGCTCTCGCAGCTCGCGGTCGGGGATCCCGTGGACCTCGAAGTGGACGTCTTCGGAAAGTACGTGAAGAGCCATCTGGACCGGATCCTGCCCGGACTCCTGGCGAAGATGCAGGACGCGAGGAACGATGCGACGGATTAGGCGCCTGGGATGGGGGTGGGCCTGCGCCTCGCTGCTGGGATCGATCGCGCTGGGTTGGACTTCCTCGCCACCGGCGCGCGCGGTGACGGCCGGCGGATCGGGTTGGCAGCAGACGCTCGATCGGGTGGCGTCGGCGGTGGTCGTCCTACGGGTCAGCTCGCCCCGGGCCTTCGACGACGGGACGCCGGGCACCAGCACGGCGACGGGCTTCGTGGTCGACGAGAGCCGCGGGCTGATCCTCACCAACCGGCACGTGGTGACGCCGGGGCCGGTGGTCGCCGAGGCGGTCTTCCAGAACAACGAGGAGGTCGAGGTCCACGCCGTCTACCGGGATCCGGTCCATGACTTCGGTCTGTTCCGCTACGACACCTCGAAGGTCCGCTTCATCGATCCGGGACAGCTCGAACTCGCCCCGAGCCGGGCGCGCGTGGGAACGGAGATCCGGGTCGTGGGCAACGACGCGGGCGAGAAGCTGTCGATCCTCCAGGGTACGATCGCGCGACTCGATCGCGACGCGCCCGCCTACGGTGCTTCGGGCTACAACGACTTCAACACCTTCTACATCCAGGCCGCCTCGGGCACCTCGGGCGGCTCTTCGGGCTCGCCGGTGATCGACATCGAGGGCCGTGTCGTGGCCCTCAATGCCGGGGGCAAGCGGATGGCTGCCTCGAGCTTCTACCTGCCGCTGGATCGTGTGAAGCGCGCCCTCGACCGGATCCGCGCGGGCGAACCCGTCACCCGGGGCACGGTGCAGGTCGTCTTCGGTCACCATCCCTTCGACGAGGTCCGACGGCTCGGACTGCGTTCCGAGACCGAGGCTGGGTTCCGATCGGCGTTTCCCAAGGGCACGGGCATGATCGTCGTACGGGAGGTGGTTCCAGGGGGGCCGGCGGAGGGCAAGCTCAGGGTAGGCGACGTGATCGTGCGGGTGGGGGGCGAGCGGGTGCAGTCCTTCCTGCCGATCGAGGAACGGCTCGACGCGTCCGTGGGAGAGCAGGTCGTCTTTGCGCTCGAGCGCGGTGGAGAGCCGCTCGAGGTCGGGATTCCGGTGGGCGATCTTCATGGGATCAGTCCGTCGACCTACCTCGAGTACGGGGGTGGCGTGCTGAACCCGCTGTCGTACCACCAGGCCCGCAACGCCTCCGTCCCGATCGGAGGCGTCTACGTGGCGGACGCCGGATACGCTCTCGGCGGGGCGGGCGTGCCGCGTCGGGCGGTGATCACGGAGGTCGCGGGCGAGCCCACGCCGACCCTCGACGCCCTCGAGGCGATCCTGGCCCGACAGCCCGACGATGCGCGGCTGCCGGTGCGCTTCTTCCAGCTGAGCCAGCCCAGGGCCGAAAAGCTGGCCGTGCTGCGCAACGACCGCCGCTGGTTCTCGATGCGCCGCTGTCGACGCGACGACGGGACGGGTCGTTGGCCCTGCCGGACGCTTCCCTCGGCGCCGCCTGCTTCGGCGCCGAAGCCCGGCGAGACGCGATTCGACACGACCGGAGCCTGGGCGGTGCGGCGGGTGGTGCCGTCCCTGGTGATGGTGAGCGATTCGATCCCCTATCGCCTCGACGGCGTCCACGGCGATCGATTTCGGGGCAGCGGGCTGATCGTCGACGCCGAGCGGGGTCTCGTCGTCGTCGATCGCGATACGGTGCCGATCGCCCTCGGCGATCTCACGCTCACCTTCGCCGGCTCGCTCGAGGTGCCGGGGCAGGTCGTCTATCTCCACCCCGAGCACAACGTGGCGGTAGTGCGCTACGACCCCCGTCTGATCGGGGATACCCCGGTTCGGGAAGCGAAGATCCGCGACGTCGACCTCGATGTGGGGGACGCGGTCTGGATGGTCGGCTTCACGGCGACGGAGCGGATCGTCTCGCGTCGGACCCGGATCGCCCGCCGCGAGCCGATGCAGCTCCCGCTGACCCATCCGCCCCGCTTTCGCGATCGCAACATGGAGGTCGCGACGCTCGAGGATGCCGCCCAATCGGTTGGTGGTGTCCTCGCCGATCGTCTGGGACGGGTGATCGCCCTGTGGGCATCCTTCAGCACCGGAGGTGGGGGCGCCGAAGAAGCCTTCTTCGGAGCCATCCCGGGGTCCCATCTGCGGCGCATCATCGAGCCCTTGCGCGACGGGAATCCGGTGGCCTGGCATTCCCTGGGACTCGAGCTCGCGCCCCTGACCCTGGCCGACGCCCGGGATCGCGGGCTCTCCGATGGGCGCGCGCGCTGGCTCGAGCGACACGATCCAGAGGGCCGTCGGGTGCTGGCGGTCGTTCGGCGCAGCGTCGGGCTGCCCGGGGATGCACTGTTTCGCCCCGGCGATCTCATCCTCTCCCTCGATGGTGAGCCGGTGACCCGCTTCCGCGATCTGCGACGGATCTCACGCGGAGGCCGTTTCGTCCTCGGCATCCTGCGCGGGGGTGAGGAGCAGACCGTGGACGTGATGCCCGAGGCCATGGACGGACGGGGCACGACGCGCGCCGTGCTCTGGGCCGGCGCGCTTCTACAGGCACCGCATCCGGCCCTGGCCTCCCAGAGGCGGATTGCAGCCGAAGGCGTCTACGTTTCCCGCCATTGGTATGGCTCTCCCTCGACGCGCTACGGACTCGACGCGACGTCGCGCATCGTGGCGGTCGACGGTCGTCGGGTGCAGGATCTCGACGCATTTCTCGAGGCGGTCGCCGGAAAGCACGACCGCGACGCCGTACGGCTCGAGATCCTCGACCTGGACGGCCGACCCGACGTGATCACCTTGAAAGTCGATCTCGAGTACTGGCCCACCTACGAGCTGCGCGAGTCGGAGGGCGTCTGGCAACGGACCGCGATTCTCGAGCAGGACGACGAGAGTCGACTCGTGGGACGCGTGGCGCGGCGCGAGGCAAGGGGAGGCGACTAGCGCATGCATCTCTTGAACGTCGCAGGCGCGTCGCTCACCACGCTGCTGCGCGGAGGCCTCGGGATGTCGGTGATGCCCCTGGGATCGCGGCCCAGGGCTTCGCTCGAGCTCTACGAGTTCGAGGGCTGTCCCTTCTGTCGGAAGGTCCGGGAGGCGCTTTCGATCCTCGACCTCGAGGTCTCGATCCGACCCTGCCCGAAGCAGGGGCGCCGATTTCGGGACGAGCTGAGGCGGATCGGTGGAAAGATCCAGTTTCCCTATCTGGTGGATCGCCACGCTGGCCGGTCGCTCTACGAGTCGGACGACATCGTGGAGCATCTCTTTCGGGAGTACGGAGCCGGGCCGCCGCCCGTCGGACTTCGCAGGGGTGCCCTCTCGACCGTCGGCGTCGCTCTGGCCGGTCTCGGCCGCGGGCCGGCGGGCAGCTTTGCACGGCCGTCCCGGGCCCCGCGGCGGCCGCTCGAGCTCTACGGCTTCGAGGCATCGCCCTTCTGCCGGCTGGTGCGCGAGGCGCTCTGCGAGCTGGAGCTTCCCTATCAGTTGCACAACGTCGCCAAGGGCAGTCCGAGTCGCGAGGTCTTCGTGATGCGCTCGGGCCGGATGCAGGTGCCCTGGCTCGTGGATCCCAACGAGGGCGTCGAGATGTTCGAGTCGGCGGAAATCCTCGCGTATCTGCGGACGACCTACGGGCTCTCGTCGACCGCGAGCCCGCAGGCGGCCAGGAGCGCTTCGTAGCCCCCGTCGTCCGCAGCGTCCGTGGTATCCCGGGTCGTGGTATCCCAGGTAGAGATCCGTCCCGACGAGCTCGGCGGGCGGGACCGGAGCGCCGCCTGGAGGATCCCCTTGCAAGAGCCCCTCAAACGAGACGGTGTATCAGTGTCGTGGCGATTCCCAGAAACGTGAAGAATCCGAGCGCGTCGCCGGCGAAGGTCACCAGAATGCCGGAGCCCAGGGCCGGATCCTGCCCCAGGGCCTTCAGGATCAGGGGCACTGCGGCTCCGACGAGGCTCGCCATCACCATCGTGACGCTCATCGCGAGAAACAACACGAGGCCCATGTAGGGGTTGCCATGGAGCCCGTAGGCGACCGCGCCACTGAGTAGGCCCGCAGTGGCACCGACGATCAGCCCGACCCACATCTCCTTGCCGATCGCACGCAGCCCGCTCGAGAACTCGATCTCGCCGAGGGCGATGGCGCGGGTGATCACGGTCAGGGTCTGGATGCCGCCGTTCCCGCTGACACCCGCAACCACGGGCAGGAAGATCGCCAGGCCTACGAGCTGCTCGAGGGTGTTCTCGAACAATCCGATCACCGCGCCGGCAGAGAAGGCCGTGCAGAGATTCAGGACCATCCAGGGCAGGCGCTTTCGGATCGAGAGGCTCGCGGCGGTGAAGACACGATCCTCTTCGGACAGACCCGCGAGGTTGTAGATGTCCTGCGTCGCCTCCTCGGTGATCACGTCGATGACGTCGTCCACCGTGATGACACCCAGCATGGTCCCGTCCACGTCGGTCACCGGAATGGCCAGCAGGTCGTAGCGGGCCACCAGCCGTGCGACCTCCTCCTGATCCGCGTCCGGCGGCGTGCTCAGCATCTCGCGGATGGTGAGCTCGCGGATGGGTGTATCGGGCTGGGCGGTGACGAGTCGGCGGAGGGGGACGACGCCGACCAGTCGTCGAAGCTCGTCGACCACGTAGAGATAGAGGATCGACTCGCTGCGATCGATCCCGGTGGCGCGCAGGGACTCGATCGCCTCCTGGGCCGTCATCTTCTCGTCGAGGGCCGAGAAGTTCGTGGTCATTACGCGCCCCGCCGACCGGGCCGGGTAGAGCTCGGCGTGGCGAAGCTCCTCGCGACGCGTCGGCGGCAGATGCTGCATGATCTCGTGCCGCCGATCCTCGGGAATCGCGTCGACGAGCTCCAGCATGTCGTCGATCTCGAGGCGGGTGAGCACCTCGGCCATGCGCTGAGGCGTGATGGCGTTGATGATGGTCGGGAGCATCTCGATCGGCAGCTCGCGCAACACCGTGGCGGCGCGTCGATACTTGAAGAGCAGATCGATCACGATCCGGATCTCGTCTGGAGTGAGATCCGAGAGCACGGGGCCAAGATCGGCCGCGTGGATGCGTTCGAGCAGCTTCTCGGCGCGGAAGTGGGCGCCCGTCTTCAGCAGCCGTCGGAGGATTCGGGTCGTGACGATCGGGCGGCTCATCCGGGGCTCCTCCCTATTCCGATTCGGCTCGTGGGCGCGCGTCTACGAACGATCGCCGCGGGTCTCGACCCCGAGGGAACACTCGGGCTCGTCGTCTCGGCCGCGGCGTCATCAGGGGTGGCTCGGGCTCGACGAGGTGAGGCGAGCGCGATCGTCGACGAGATAACCCAAAAGTCGTTCGGGATCGAGTCAGCGAGCGGATCCGGCGGTTCGGCCGGTGCGACCGCAGGTCGGTCTGGGGCTCGGATGGGGAGGGTCGCCGTGCGACCGCGGGCGGCTCAAGCCTGCCGGCGAGTTGCCGATGGAGGAGGGGCCGACCGCCGTGACCGGCGACTGCGAGGAGGACAGATGACGAGGACCCGACTTCGGGGCGTGCGGATCGGTGGGATCGAGATCGGGATCGAGGTTCCCCCGGATTGCGTCTGGCAATGGCCCGACGCTCCGATCGCCGACTTTGCCTGCCTGGCGAGGGAGCCGGAGGTCCACGTCGGTGTTCGACTCGGATCGGTGCCCCAGAACGATCTGGAGGGCGAACGCTACTCGGTTCCGAGCGGCGGAATCTTCGAGGTGAAGCGACAGGGCGAAGACTGGCTCCTCGGCCTCTCGGTGGACGGACATCGGGATCTGATTGCGCGATTCGACGGGGAGTTCCACAGCGGCGAGGTCGTGATCTCTCGGGAGAGTCCGCGCGCACCCTTCTTTCCGCTTGCGGCGCCGCTGGCTGAGTGGATCCTCGTTCATCGAACGGCGCTTCACGGCGGCCTGTGCTTGCGGGGGATCGCGATCGCTGGGGGAGGGCGGACCAGCATTCATCTGGGCGACTGGGCGACGGCCATTGCGAGCACGACCGGCTGGCGTCGGATGTCCTCGATCCGCTCGTTCTCCTGCGTCGGGACCCGACGCCCGATGGTGTTGGTTCGCGAGGCGGGCGAGCGCTTGCGGGCCTATCCGACGCCCTGGGGCGAGGGGGACGATCTGCAGCTGGCGGAAGCGACTGCCGTCGCCGAGGTGATCGGGCACTCGGAGGCCGCTCGAGTCGATCGTGAACGGCTCGATCCCGACGATGCGGCGGAGCTGCTCGTAGCCCACGCGGTCGTTCCGCTCTCGAACGAGGTTCTGCTCGATCGTGTTTTGCGCAATGCACGTCGGCTGGCGGGGCGGACTCCCGTGCTTCGGATCGGGGGTGGTGTGCGAGTTGCGGCGCCCATGGATGGGCAATCGGCTCCCCTGCAATGTGCCCTTGGGCCTCCGCAGTCGTTGCTATGAACGGAGTGGGCCGGCGGGAGTAGGCTCCGGGTTCCCTTCCGAAGTCCGGCCAGTCGAGGTGCGCGATCAAAAGCCGGGTCTGGGGGGGCTTCACCTGTTGCGCGAGCAGGAATTTCGCTGGATGATTGTCTTGCCCCACGGGAGATGTCTTCGGGGCAGTCGTCCAGCTGCTCCGGGCAGAGCGCCCATCTTCTTTGATGCCCTGGCTGCGGGATTCCTCGAGTCTCTGGGGGAAACGGGTGATGCTGAGCCGGGGCGTTGAGCGGGGGAACGTGAACATGTCGATCTGGAGCGATGAGGTGACACTTTGATGAAGCAGCTGATCGAGGACATCGTGAAGGCTCTGGTCGATCGTCCGGAGGAGGTCGAGATCAAGGAGGTGATCGGAGACCATGCGCATGTGCTCGAGCTTCACGTCTCCAAGGAGGATCTCGGCAAGGTGATCGGCAAGGGGGGTGCTCACGCCTCGGCCATCCGTACCTTGATGGCCGCGGCGAGCGGTAAGGAGAAGAAGCGGTACATCCTGGAGATCATCGAACGCTGAGGTTCGCCGCGCGCTTCGGACTTCGGTGGGACCCCGGTCCTGCCGATGGTCGAGACTCGGGAGCGACGGGCAGGCCGAGCTCGCCTCGAGGATCCCGGAGGTGCGGAGTGCTCAGATCATGATCTCGTCGGTTCCGGATGCGCAACACGAAGATCGATCGGCCTCGGCGCATCGGGTCGAGCCCTCTCGAAGGGCGAGGGACCTGTTCGAGCAGGCCGGGGAGCAGCTCGAGTCCGGTCGTCCCGACGCCGCGCTCTCCCTGCTGCGTCAGGCTGCGGCCCTGGACCCCGAACATCCGCGTATCCAGTCCCGAATGGCTCTCGCGATGCTGCGCTCCGGGGAGCGATTCGACGAGGCTCGGGGAATCTGCGAGGAGGCAGTGAAGCGCGCCTTCGATGATGTCGGCCCCTATCTGGATCTCGCCCAGCTCTACTTCGAAGTCGGGCGTCGCGGGGAGGCGCTTCGCTGTCTGCGTCGCGGTCGAATGATCGACGCCCAGAGCGAGACGATCGTCCGGCTGCTCGATCAGCTCGGAGAGCGTCGGGCTCCGGTGATACCCGTTCTCCCTCGGCGGCACCCGCTCAATCGTCTGCTCGGGGCTGCTCGCGCTCGTCTGCTCGGCCTGATCGCCGGCAATCGCGCCTCGACACCGGACCGGGGACTCGACCACGGCGCCAGGTAGTCCCCGGCCCCGGTCTGCGCTTGACACCGCGATCCAGAGCTTATAGAACACGGCGGCGAGCGGGTCGGATCGTTTTCCGCGAGCCGGCACGGCGCGTCGCAGGAATCGAGGAGAATCCAATTGGGTAGCGTGATCAAGAAGCGTCGGAAGAAGATGCGAAAGCATAAGCAGCGCAAGCTTCTGAAGCGACAGCGGCACAAGAAGTAGAGCGCTCGAAGCGCTCCTCGAGCGAGCGCTCTTCCGCGTGGAGGGCATACCGCAAGCCCTCGATTATCCACGCTTTTTAAATTCTGCTGTCGATCCGGGCCAGTCGACGGAAAGCCCGGGATTGCTGCGCAGGCAGCAACTCCCGGGCTTTCTGCGTTTGCGATCCGATCGCAGCGGGAAGAGCTCGAGACCGACACCTCCAGGCTGGCCCGCAATACCCGGAGTGCGAGCGCAGCGCTCGAGCCGATGCGAAATGGGAGTCAAAGCGCTCTCGTCGATCGCAATTCAAGATCTCATCTCGCTGATTTTTTTGACGATTTCTCTTGACTGATCGTTGAACGTGGTGTTATCTCGGGCGCAACAAACGCTCTATCGCCGCGGTTTGATACAGGAAGGTCTTCGTGATTCTTCAAGTTGCAGATCTCGGGAGCCGATAGGGACTCGCAGTTAGGTCTGTCAAGTCCCGGATTTCCCGATGATCGGGAATCCGACCCGATCGACAGCGGATTCGGGAGTCGAAGGCGGAGCAGGAACTCCGGGTTCCAACTGCCTGAAGCGGGCTGCAGGCCGCGACGAAACGAGCGATTGACAAGGGGGGAAACCCAGAATGGCAGCTCGAAAGAAGGCCACCAAGCGGAAGGCCACGAAGAAGAAGGCGACCAAGAAGAAGGCCACGAAGAAGAAGGCGACCAAGAAGAAGGCCGCCAAGAAGAAGGCGACCAAGAAGAAGGCCGCCAAGAAGAAGGCCACGAAGAAGAAGGCCGCCAAGAAGAAGGCCAAGAAGAAGGCTGCTCGCCGGAAGCGCTAGCCAGCGCTCACGACAGAGCGGCTTTCCTCGTGGAAGGCCATGGGACCCCGGCTGGGAAGCGCCCGGCCGGGGTTTCCTTCGTCTGAACGCTGGGATAGTGTCGGGCGGCACCCCGTCACAGGATGGATCATGGCACGCATCACGATCGAAGACTGCATCGAGAAGGTCCCCAACCGCTTTCAGCTCGTCCAGATGGCGGCGATTCGGGCCAAGCAGCTGAAGAAGGGTGCGCGGCCGCTTTTGGTTGCCGAGGGGAACAAGGACGTCGTGATGAGTCTCAGGGAGATCGCCGCGGGACTGGTGAAGCCCGGAGGGGCTGAAGTCGGCCCTGAGAGCATGGAGTCGCCGCCGACCCAGGCGCCGGCTGGTCCCGAATCCCAGACTTCTTCCCAGGCCGAGGTGGCCGACGGCTCCTCGAACGGGATCTAGATCTCAGACGATCGTCAGGCGAGCGTCACGGGTACACTGAACTCGACCCGGGTGCCGATGCCGGGCTCGCTACGCAGGCTGGATTCTCCGCCCAGCAGCGTCAGCAGATCGTGGGCGAGGGTGAGACCGAGGCCCGCGCCGCGGTACCGCGTGCTGGCACGGTCGTCGACCTGATAGAAGTCTTCCCAGATGTGTTTCTGATCGTCGGGCAGGATCCCGATTCCCGTGTCCTCGACCCAGCAGACGAGGCGATCGTCGGCAAAGCAGGCGCCGATCGTGATCGAGCCCTGCTCCGTGAACTTCGCGGCGTTGTCGAGGAGCAGGAACAGGATCTGGTTGATCTTGGTCAGATCCCCCCGGATCTTGGGTAGAGGCTCCGGGATCGTCTTGGAGATCTCGACCGGCTTCTCTCCCAGGGTGTCCTGGACGCTGAAGATCGTCTCGTCGATCACCTCGGCGAAGGAGAGTTCCTGGATCTCGATCGGAAGCTCTCCCTGCTTGATCCGCCAGAGATCGAGGATGTTCTGCAGAGTCCGCTGGAAGGCGGTGCCCTCGTCGAGTGCGTTTCGGAGCGTCTGCCGGGACGCCGCCGATAGATTCTCGTGCTCCCCGGCCAGCACGCTGATGGTTGCTTCGATGATGTTGTTGAGTGGCGTGCGGAGCTCGCGCGACATCTTCTCTATGAAGTCGTTCTTGAGCTTCTCGATCTTGCCGAGCTTCTCGTTGTTCTGGAGCAGCTCGATGTCCTGGGCGAAGAGCGTCTCGGAGAGCTCGAGTAGCTCGTCGCTCTTCGCCGTCGCGACCTCGAGATGCTTTTCGGAATCCTCGCGAAGCGTCTCGTACTGACGGGCCAGAAGCGGATGATCGAGCTGTAGGGCCGTCGTCCAGGCCAGGGTCTCGAGCTCCTCGCGCTTCTCCAGCGTGAGCGGGCTCGGCGCCGCGACGATGAGGACGCCGAGGACCTCGTCCCGTGCGCTCATCGGTAGAGCGAGAACGCCGCCGTCGGCTCGGTGCGAGGGCAGGGAGGGGAGCTCGCCGCTCCGGGCCAGACCCTCGTCGAGCACCGCGCGCACCAGGGGAAGCAGCTCGCTCGAAGCCCGGCGCGCCTCATCGTGGCTCGGGAATCCGGCGGCGGCTCGCAGCCGGGCACTCGCGGGATGTTCGGCTTCTTTCGTGTAGACCAGGGCCACGCCTCCGCCCACGGCTGAGGCGGCCTGATGAGCCGTCGCTCGGAGCGCCCGAGCGGATCGGGCTCCCTCGTCGGAGCCACGAGAAGGATCGGGCGGGGAATGGATGGTTTTCATCGCTCGCATTCCCCGTCAGAACCGATCGTCGGGTTCGATGTCGAAGGGCTCCACCGGCTTCTCGTCGACCTCGCCGTCGTCGTGGATCAGGCCTTCCATCTCCAGCTTCGTCTGGAAATCGGTCGGGTTCGAGGCGGCTGCCAGCGCAGATTCCATCGTAATCTTGTTCGCCTTGAGCAGGTCGAGCAGGTGTTGATCGAAGGTCTGCATGCGGTCGTTGCGGCCGCGAGCGATGTACTCGGTGATCTCGATCGTTCGCGCCGGATCCTTGATGCACTCCTGGATCGATCGGGTCGACCTCATGACCTCGACGGCGGGCACGCGACCGTTCTGCTTCTTGTTGACGAGCAGTCGCAGCGAGACGATCGCCTTCAGGTTGTCCGCCAGCCGGGCCCGGACCTGCAGCTGCTCCTCCGACGGGAAGAATGAAACCAGTCGGGTGATCGTCGAGGCGACGTCTGCCGTATGGATGGTCGAAAAGACGAGATGGCCCGTTTCGGCCGCCTTCAGCGACGTGTCGACGGTTTCGAGATCGCGCATCTCTCCGACCATGATGACGTCGGGATCCTGGCGGAGGGCGGCGCGGAGCGCGTCCGGAAAGGAGGCGGTGTCGGTTCCGATCTCGCGCTGGGTGATGATGCTGCGATCATGGGTGAAGACGAACTCGATCGGATCTTCGACCGTGACGATCTTGCTCTTCCGCTCGCGATTCACCTCGTTCAGCATCGTCGCGAGGGTGGTCGACTTCCCCATTCCGGTCGGTCCGGTGACGAGCACGAATCCGCGCCGGACCTGCGCGATGTCGCCGAGGACCGAGGGCAGGTTCAGGTCCGTGAAGTTCTTGATCTGGAGCGGGATGACCCGCAACACGATGTTGAAGAATCGGCGCTGGCGCGAGATGTTGACGCGGAAGCGGCCTTCGCCCGGGAGTTCGTAGGCGAGGTCACGCTCGTTGAAGTCGAGGTCCTGGCCGAGGGGGTCGTGCTCGATCAGGATCCGCACGATCTCTTCGGTATCCTGTGGCGTCAGGACCTTGTAGCGCAGCTCGACCAGCTCGCCGTGGAAGCGGTAGAGCGGTAGATATCCGACCTGGAAATGGATATCGCTCGCACCCTTCTCGAGACCGAGTCGGAGAAGCCGATACAGCTTTTCCCGTTCCATCACCGCTCCCTCTGACATCCGGCTGCCTCATCCGAGCCCGCGTGCGCGAGCGTCGCATGCGGTTGGATCGTGGATCGTTATCGGTATTTCCCAGTCGCCCTTGACCCCGGATTCGCGTCGGGACTCGAAGGGTCGGGCCGTCCGCACCCGCTCGGCCTTCGCTACCCTCCGGCTGGAAAGACAACGCCGTTCTCGAGAGCCGGATGGGGGTGCGTGGGTGTCCCGATCGACCGGAGAGAAGAAGGCGTGAAGCACGGACGAAGACGGGGCATCGGCGTGACGGTCTGGAGCGAGTTCGAGCAATCTGGTCGAAGGGGGCTGACGGCGGCGGTCGCGGTCGGGGTGGTGGTCGCGACGAGCGCCGTCTGGCTGGTCTCAGCCGCTCGTGCGGAGCCAGCTCGTGAGGCTCGAGACGATGCTTTGAGGGTGGTGCCACGTCCGATCACCGGGCCGGAAGAGAAGAGCAGAGAGGTGGCCGAGGAGCCCGATCTCGGTTCGCTTCTCGAGCTCCCCTCGGGATTCGGGACTGTCGATTCTGAGCCTACGGTGGCGGGCTCGGGCGAGGCAGAGTGGAGGCGTCGATTCCGAATGAGTCGAGCGAGCGTGAACGAGGCTCGGAGGCAGCTCGCGGCGACCAAGGATGAGCTCGACTCCCTCGCAGGCGAGGGGGGTGGCAGTCAGTGGAATGTGGCGCCGGCGATTGGAGGCGCTCTTGGGGGGGGAGGGGCCCAGGGGCGCGACACACCTCTCTCATTCAAGCTGCGCCAGCAGCTGAAGCGGGATCGGGAGGCGGTGGACCAGGCCGAGAAGGAGCTGCGACGGCTGCAGATCGAGGCGGATCTGGCGGGTGTACCCAGGAGCTGGCGAGGTCAGGACGATCTCCCGGACTCCGCGGCACCACGCGAGATCTCGCTGCCCTAGCTCCGCGCGCAGCAGTCCAGGGCATGGCGCAGAGACTTCGGGGGGCTACGATCCGGACGCATCTGGAGGCCCGGACGGCGCAGCTCGAGCGGGCGGATCAGACAGAAGCCAGATGAAGTACGGGACGAGACCAACAGCCCGGGAAGCGGTCAACGTGAGGGAGCGGATCGATGTCGGAAGAACGGCGCGAGGGAGAGGATGTGAACGAGGACGGACCCGGGATCAACGGCGATCTTTCGTCGTGGCTCTACGTGCTCTGCGGCATTCCCGCCATGATCCTCTTCTTCGTGGTACTTTTCGGTCTGACGGGCTACCTCGACGGCTTGAACACGATGATCCCGGCGTAGCAGTCGCCCGGACGAGGATCATCGGATCCGCGCCGATCCGCTCTCGAGCGTCGGCCCGAATGCCCCGACTGAATCCGGGGAAGGCCGGCAACTCGTAGGCGCTTCGGGCGGGATTCCGGGCCGGGCCGCTTCTCCTCTCAATTTGATGTGCCCACGGGCCGATGTCGCCGCCATGCGCGGAGATCGGTCGAGCTTCGAACGGGGCATGGTGCTCGTGGCCGTGAGCTGGCTTCTGATGGGGCTGGGCTGCGCCACGGACGTCTCCCGGGATCGACGCCCGGTCGAGCTTTCCTACTTCCAGCAGCCGCAGTCCGACGATGTCTGGAGCCCCAAGATCCGGGGCTGGCAGCGTCGTGAAGCGTTCGATGCGGAGCTGATCCAGCCGCTCGAGAGCGGACCTGCGGTGGAGTCCGCCGGCTTCAGCGCGGCCAACCAGAGTCTGCCGGTGGATCAGGCTTCAGCCGAAGGCCTCCGATCCAAATACTTCACCTTCCGCGCCGAGCAGAAGCGTTCCCTGGCTCGCGAGGTGGCCGCCTGGATCCAGACCGAGGCGAGGGAGCACTACCGCGAGGACGGAGCTGTGGATCATTGGGCCACGCTCGAGGAGACCCTCGCCCGGGGTGGGGACGATTGCGACGGGCTCGAGCTGCTTGCCTTCCATGCCCTGCGTGACCTCGGCTTCGAGGAGAGCGAGGTCTATCGCGCGATCGTCTTTCGTCCCACCGACAACCAGCATCACATGGTGACGCTCTGGTTCGAGGATCCCGACGATCCCTGGGTGATCGATCCGACCGGCGCCATGACGCTCGGCATGCCCCGCATGTCGACCCTTCCGGAATGGACCCCCATCAAGGTCTTCTCGGAGACGCGGGAGTACTCCGTCCGGAGCGAGGCCGCGGCCCTGGCCCGGAATCGCTGATCAGCCCGCTCCGGGTTTCACCCGAGTCCCGTTTCGATGCTAAGGCGGATCGATTCCGCCGCTCCCGATACCGATGAGCATCCCACGCGACGTCCCCCTCTCCGGAGGGACCTCTTCGGAGGAATGGATTGGAGACCGCGACGGGATGGATCTCGGCACGATCATCGGGTTGGTTCTCGGCTTCGGCCTGATCGGCGGCGCCATGATGCTCGGTGGAGGGATCATGCCCTTCATCGACGCCCAGAGCGCCATGATCGTGATCGGCGGCACGATCGCCGCCACGATGGTCAATCAGCGCCTCCCCGTCGTGGTGGGTGCCCTGAAGGTCGGAATGCAGGCCTTCTTCGACCATTCGAGCCCGCGCGTCGAGCTGGTGCCTCGCATCATCGAGCTGGCCGCAAAGGCGCGTAAGGAGGGGCTCGTCGCGCTCGAGGGCGAACAGATCGACGATCCCTTCATGGCCCGAGGCGTCCGCCTCGGTGTCGACGGACTCAGCCCAGAGCTCATCAAGGAGACGCTCCAGGGCGAGCTCGCCTCCTTGAAGGCGCGACACGAGCGTGGACAGAAGATCTTCAAGTTCATGGGTGCCACCGCGCCGTCGATGGGTCTGATCGGCACGATCGTCGGTCTCGTGCAGATGCTCCAGAGTCTCGACGATCCCGACTCGATCGGTCCGGCGATGGCCGTGGCTCTCTTGACGACGCTCTACGGCGCGATCCTGGCCTTCCTCATCTACGGGCCGATCGCGGAGAAGCTCGTCAACCGCACCTCCGAGGAGGTCGCAGTCAAGAAGCTCGCGATTGCCGGGGTGGAGTCGATCCTCAAGGGAGACAACTCGATGGTGATCCAATCCAAGCTCGAGGCGTTCCTGTCTCCCGAGGAACGCGCGTCCCTTTCTTCGAGCTGACGCCACCTCGAGCCCGGATCCGGCATCGAGTCGGAGAGGAGGGAAAACCGTTCATGGGCCTGGATCCGAGCGAAGCCGAAGATCACGTCTGTGAAGAGGGGGCTCCGGCCTGGCTCGCTACGATGGGCGATCTGATGAGCCTGCTGCTGGTGTTCTTCGTGCTCATGCTGTCGTTCGCCAACATGGAGAAGCAGCTTTTTCTCCGGGCGATGGGATCGGTCCGGCATGCGCTCGGCGTGGTCTCCGAGTCTCCTGGGCATTTCGAGGTGCGCAGCACGAGCCCGATCGAGTGGGCCGAGAAGAAGTCGACCCCCTTCATCGACGTGATGGCCCTCGACCAGGCGAAGCAGGCTCCGGCGATCGACCAGAAGGTGATGCAAGAGATCCAACAGGCGATCTCCGAGAACAACCTCTCGCGGATCGTGGAGACCGAATCCTCGGAACGCGGCGTGATCGTCCGGGTAAAGGGCGGCGCCCTGTTCCGGAACGGGTCGGACGAGCTGCTGCCGGCCTCCTTCATCCTGCTCGAAGAGGTCGTGCGGATCGCCGAGGAGTTCCCTTTCGAGCTCTCCATCGAGGGTCATACCGACGATTCGCCAATCGAAACGCCCCGATTCCCCACGAACTGGCACCTGGCGGCGAGTCGCTCCATCGCGGTCCTTCGTTACATGCTCGAGGCCGGGGACATCGCTCCCAGTCGCATCTCCGCCTCGGGCTACGGCGCGACGCGCCCTCTGCTCCCGAACGACTCCCCGGAGAATCGCCAGGCGAATCGCCGGGTCGAGTTCGTCTTCAAGCGAGACCCGATGGCCGAACAGTCCAGCCGTGGCGCTCGCCGTGGCCCGGACTCTCCGGGATCCTCGCGCTCCCGCTGAAGCGGACGTCCACCGTCTCGCCACCGGCGGTCCCGTTGCCCATGGGTTCGCCGTACGCCAGTCGATTTTTACGCTCGACGTCGTCGGGTTTACACCTTAGTCGATGAAGATGCCCGCGTTCCAGGCTGAAGGACGTTTCAGTCCTGCTGCATCTTTGCACGAATAACGCTCAAGGAGGGACGCCAGGGACCGATCGATGAAATGTTCTCGCGCTCCGGGATTGCATGACGGAAGGGAGAGGGTCGGGTTGCAAGGCGAGGCCGGAAAAATCGACCGATCGGGCTGCTCGACGGATTTCGGATCCCAGGGTGCGAAGCGTCGCCGGGTCGATCGCATCCTGATCGTGGACCCCGTTCCGGCCTCTCGACGGGCACTCGCGGAAACGCTGGCGGGTCCGGATCGCGCAGTGGCGACCGCAGGCGGGATCGCGAACGCAGTGGATTCGATCGGCCGCTGGCAGCCGGCCCTGCTTTTCGTAGACCGCGATCTCGGCGGAGAGGACGGCCTGGAATTCCTCTGTCGGCTGCGACGCAGCCACCCACAGATCGAACGGGTCCTCGTGATGGATCGAGCAAGCGGATCGGACGTCCGACGAGCGATTGCGGGAGGGGACCTCGCCTTCGTGGTGCGCAAGCCCTGGCACCCGGAATCCCTGCGTCAGACCGTGAGTGATGTCCTCGCGGCAGGTCGGAGCCAATCGAACTCGTGCAGCGCGCTTCCCGCGAACGCTCGACTCGCCGCAGCGCCAGAACCGGACGTCTCGGCGTCCTGGCTATCGCCACGGCGGATCGAGTCGGTCTCCCAGGCGCTGCTGACACGGCTGAACGCGTGTGAGAGCGAGCCCGAGATCCTGAGCCTGCTCGACGCCGAGCTGACCGCGGTCTGGCGTCTGCGGCGTTGGCTGTGGGTCGGCGAGGAGCCCTTCCGTTCGATCCGGATCGGCGGTCATCCCTCAGCCCCCGCCGAGATGGCCGAGTCGTGGTTCGACGCGGGGGAGTGGAATCAGCTGGAACGGCTGCGTCGCCGCGCCGTCGACAGCCTTCTCGATCGATCGGACGCGAGTGGCGTCGAGCTCGGCGATTCCATCGTGGGGATGACGGTCCTCCTCGGCCCCCACGGCCGTCTGTTCGGCCTCGCCTGGGTTGATCGGGATGACGCCGATCGGCTGATCCGGTCGTTGCGAGTGCTCCGGCCCGGCCTGCAGAACGCCTTGCGCAGGGTCCGGGATGCGGAATCTCGCGCCGTCGCGGCGCGCCAGCTGGCCCGTCGCGTTTCCGAAGACCTTCGAGGGCCGGCGGGCGCTCTCGCCCATGCGGTCGCTCTCCTTCGTCGCGAGGCGGAGCGGTCGGGCGTTCCGTCGGTCTGGCTGGAGCAGGTGTCGTCGGAGTCGCGGCGTGTGGTGGAGGCGATTGCGCACTGCGAGAGCGAGCTGATCGGGGAGCCGGTCCACCGCGTCGCGTCCTGAGGGTCGGCGGCGGTCGCGAGGAGCCCGGAATCGGGACGAGTGGGTCGAAGTCATCAATGCAGGGGAGGCACCAGGAGCGTGGCCAGGATCTTGATCGCAGATGAGGACGAGAACTTCGTTCGGAGCGCAGCAGCCACATTGCATCTCAGCGGCCATGAGGTCGCTCGTTGCCGCGATACGGCCGAGGCCATCCAGGCCGTGGAGGCCGATTCGCCGCAGCTGTTGCTGGCCGACCTACGGCTCACGGGGGGCGGTGGAATCGAGCTGCTCGAGGCGGTGAGGCGCCAGCATCCCGAGTGCGGCGTGATCCTCACGACCTCACTCGGGAGCATCGAAGACGCGGTGGAGGCAATCCAGCGAGGCGCCGTCAACTACCTGCGGAAGCCGATCGCGGCGCGGGAGCTGCTGTCGGTGGTGGACGATGGCCTGCGCCATACGGCATCGACTTCGAGCGCTTCAGTTGCGGCCGCTTCGACATCGAACGACCTGAGCGTGCTGACGGGCATCGTCGGCGGATCGCAGGCCATGAAGGACCTGCTCTCCCTCGTCGAGCGGGTCGCGGATACGGACAGCTCCGTGCTCATTACCGGAGAGACGGGCGTCGGCAAGGAGCTGATCGGGAAGGCGATCCATCGACTCTCCCGGCGCTCCGAGCGGGTCTTCTGCGCGGTCAACTCCGCGGCCTTTCCCGAGACGCTGCTGGAGAGCGAGCTCTTTGGTCATCGTCGCGGCGCCTTCACGGGAGCCACCAACAACAAGAAGGGTCTCTTCGAGTTCGCCCACGAAGGTACGGTCTTCCTGGATGAGGTGGCCGAGATGCCGCTCTCGATGCAGGTCAAGCTCCTGCGATTCCTGCAGACCGGCGAGGTACGTCCGGTGGGTGACGAGACGACCCGCTACGTGGACGTTCGTCTGGTGGCCGCCACGAACAAGATCCTCGAGCGCGAGGTGGCTGCCGGAACCTTCCGGGAGGATCTCTACTACAGACTGGCGGTGATCCCGATCCACGTGCCACCGCTCCGGGAGCGACCCGAGGACATTCGGGCCCTCTCGGCACACTTCCTCTCCCGCTTCGCCGAGCGCGCGGGCAAGAACGTGTACGCCGTCTCCGACGACGCGATGGACCTGCTGGTGGCCTATGGCTGGCCGGGCAACGTCCGACAGCTCGAGAACTCGATCGAGCGCGGGGTGGCCCTCTGCCGCGGCGAAGAGATCGAAGTCGAGGATCTGCCTGTGCGCCTCCGGGAGGAATCCCGGGTTCGGGAGGGAGAGACCATCCACAGCCTGCAGGTGATGGAGCGTTCACACATTTTGAACACCCTCGAGCAGGTGGGATGGAACCGGAAGCGCGCCGCCGCGTTGCTGCAGATCTCGACGACCACCCTCTGGCGGCGCCTCAAGGAGTTCGGAATCGAGACGGATGGATCGCGACGGTCCCTCCCGATGTCGACGCTGCAGCACTAGGCGAAGACGAGGACCCACGGCGGGTCGAGTCGAGACCAGATGAAATGCCTCCTCGCGAGTCGAGGGGGACGACGAGGTCCGCGCGATAGGCGGGACGGGAGAGAGGCCATGGCGAAGGAAGCGAAGCAGGAGGCGGAGGACGCCGAGGACCCGGGCGCCGGTGCCGGCCGCGGAGGGGGAGCGACCAGCATCGTCCTGATCGTGGTGGCGGCGTTGCTCTCGCTCGGGATGGGGGCCGGGGGCGCCTTTCTCTTCGCCAGCTCCCAGAGGCCGCCGGTCGAGGCGACGGAGGTCGAGGCTGCTGCGGCGGTGGCCGAGGAGGACTCGGCGGCTCGGAAGGGCGTGATCGACGACTTCAAGCAGCGCCTCTACGGCCTCGAACCCTTCGTCGTGAACGTCACGGGCGACGGCTACAACCGGTTTCTCAAGCTCCGGCTGGAGCTCGAGACGAGTGATCCCGTCGTGAAGGAGGAGCTCGATGCGCGTCTGCCCCAGATCCGGGATGCGCTGATCGTGTTGCTCTCCAGCAAGCAGCTGTCGGACATCACGGACTTCGAGGGCAAGGCCCTCCTGAAGGAAGACATCCTGGTTCGCCTCAACGACCTGCTGGAGACTGGCTCCATCCGGTCTGCCCTCTTCACGGAGTTCGTGGTCCAATGAGACTCTCCGCAGACAGGGAGAACGCGCTCTCGCGCGAGGAGCTCGATGCGCTCCTCGAAGAGATGCCTCGTCTCCTCGAGGCGGAGGCGGCGGAAGGGGATTCGGGTGCCTCGCGTCTCGCGGACATCGAGCTTCAACGGGCGAACCAGGAGTTCGCCTTCGACGCCGGGCTACTGCTTTCGAACCGTCATCAGAGGGTGATCCATCTCGCGTTGATCGGACATCGCGAGATCGACGCCCACGAACTCGCAGAGCTGATGCTTCCGACCGACGTCTGTGCGTCGTTCCGGGTCCTGCCCAAGGACGAGGTCGGCTTCGTGCTGCTGAGTCGTCCGTTCTTCTTCCAGCTCCTGGGCATGACCTTCGGTGCGGGGCCGACGATCAAGCCCACCCGACCGCCGACCCGGGAGTACACGCGAATCGAGCGGCGCTTCTACGAGCGGGCCGCGCGCGAGATCATCGAGCGACTCGAGAAGGCCTGGAAGCGCGTTGCCCCGGTGGAGCTCGCCTGGGGACGACTCGCAAGCCGTGCGGCGGTGGCGGAGGCGGAGGCGGCCGAGCGCAGTGCGCTACTGGCGACCTTCGACGTCAAGGGATTGGCGGAGCCCTGTCGCCTTCGGGTCGTGATTCCACTGCAGCCGTTTCAGCGGACCGATCGGACCCGGCTGCCACCGCGAAGCGCCGGGCCGACCGCTGAGGGGGTCTCGCTGTCGGAGGTGCCGATCCGTCTGCGGGCGCGGGTCGGGAGCCTGGCGATGAGTCTGGCGGAGGTCGCTGCCCTCCGCCCGGGCCAGATCGTCCGACTCGACGCGCCCGCGGATGGCTCGATCGAAATCCAGATCGGCGACGAGGTCCGATTCAAGGGACTTGCGGGGACACAGGGTCCCCGTCGAGCCGTACAACTGACCGAGGAGCTCGTGGAGCGGGGCGCGGACCATGGCTGACGACGTGGAGCAGGAAGAGCTGCCGGAAATCGACGAGTCGGTCGTCGTGGCCGAGGACGATCGGGGCGCGTCGAAGTCGAAGGCCCCCGCGGCGTCGGATCTCGGATTGATCATGGAGGTGCCACTCCGTCTCAGCGTCGAGTTGGGCAGTACGACGCTGCCGGTCCGAGAGGTTCTGGCACTGACCAAAGGATCCGTGCTCGTCCTCAACCGCATGAGCGGCGAACCCGCCGACATCTACGTCAACGAGAGGCTGATTGCTCGAGGCGAGCTGATCACGCAGGACGAGCGGGTCGCCGTCCGCATCACGGAGTTGATTGCGAGCAAGTCGGGCTCCGATGCGCGCTGAAGCTCGAGTGCCGAGTCCGACGCGGAGGGCGCCATGATCGGGATGCTCGCGTCGCTGGGAGTCGTGATCGGTGCGATCGTGCTCTTGCGTTTCGCATTGCTTCGCCTCGGCTTCGCGCCCGCGTCCGCACGACAGGGCGGACACATCCGTATCGTCGAGACGACGACACTCGCGCCGAAGCTCCGGCTGCATCTCGTCGAGATCGAAGGGCAGCGTCTGCTGCTCGGCAGCGCGGAGTCGGGCATCCGGCGCCTGGCGAGCCTTCCGACCGAAGCGTCTCGGGAGGAGGCCGCCGGACCGGAGGGGGGCCGCGGGGAGTCGCATGAATCCCTGGCTGTGCGGGGAGCACGACCGCGGCGGATGAATCTGGTGAGCGGATGGATCGGACTACTCTCCTTCCTGGGCGCGATGCTGATCGTCACTTCCGCTTTCGACGCGGCCGCCCAGGAGACCGTCGCCGGGTCGGAGGGCGCACCTACCCTCACGCTGTCGATCGGGGGCGCGACGGACCCCGATCGGATCTCGGACACGATGCAGATCGTGCTCGTGCTGACCGCAATCTCCGTGGCTCCGTCGATTCTCCTGATGGCGACCTGCTTCACCCGGATCCTGATCGTGCTGGCGCTGCTGCGCCAGGCGATCGGCACCCCGACGCTGCCTCCGACGCAGATCCTGGTCGGCCTTTCCCTCATGACCACGGTCTACGTGATGTCCCCGGTTGCCGAGGTCGTCTACGCCGATGCCCTCGAACCCTACGTTTCTCGCGAGATCGGTGGCCAGGAGGCGATTCAGCGGGGCATCGTCCCGGTCCGCGACTATCTCCTCGCCCATACGCGAGAGGACGATCTCCGACTCTTCCTCGACATGAAAGGCCGGGCGGTCCCGGAGACCGCGTCCGAGGTGGAGCTGTCGGCCCTGATGCCGGCGTTCATGATCAGCGAGATCCGGACCGCCTTCGAGATCGGGTTCATGGTCTATCTACCATTTCTCGTCGTGGACCTCGTCATCGCCTCGATGCTGATCTCGCTGGGCATGATCATGCTGCCCCCCGTGATGATCGCGCTTCCTTTCAAGCTGATGCTCTTCGTCCTGGTCGACGGTTGGAACCTCACGCTCTCCGCCCTCGTATCGGGCCTGCAGTAGGAAATCGAATGTCGCTCGAGGAAGTCAGCCGGATCCTGCAGGACATGATGCTCACGACGCTCGTCGTGTCCGCACCGATGTTGGGAGCGGGTCTGGCGATCGGCCTCATCATTTCGGTTTTCCAGGCCGCGACACAGATCAACGAGCAGACCCTGACCTTCGTGCCGAAGATCGTGGTCGTCTTCGCCGTGTTCGGGGCACTCTTCCCCTGGATGATGCAGACGATGATGGAGTTCAGCGGTCGGATCCTCGCGCTGGTCGCCGGTCAGGGAGGCCCATGACCGCCGAGATCGGGCTGATCCCCGTCGTGCACGCGTTGCTCGGCAGCATCCGGGTCCTGACCATGCTGTTCTCGGGACCGGTGTTCAGCCACCCGGCCCTGCCCATGCGGATCCGCGTGACGGCTGCCCTGATGATCGCCTGGGCCGCCGATCCGGGTGCCAGCGGTGCGGTTGCCTCGCTCGATTGGAGCGGTGTCTCGATCGCCCTGGCGGTCGCGACCGAAGTCATGATCGGGCTCGCGGTCGGAATCGGTGCTGGGCTTGTGTTTGCGGGGATCCTACAGCTTGGGGAGTTCCTGGCGATCCAGGGTGGGCTGGCGGCGGCTCAGGCCATCGATCCGGCTTCGGGAGCTCCCTCGGTCGCCATCGGGAACGCGCTGAATACCGTGGCGATGATGATCTTTCTCGCGATCGGGGGACATCGCGAGCTGATCCGGGGAATCGACCTCTCCTTCGATGCGTTGCCGATCGGCGGTGGCCTGCCGGACGTGGGAGCCCTGATGAGGATCGCGACCCTCGGGAGCGTGATCTTCGAGATCGCCTTTCGATTTGCCGCGCCCGTAACGGTCGTGATCTTCGTCCAGAACGTGGTGACCGGCGTCCTGGGGCGCGCGATGCCGCAGCTGAACCTGCTGCTCGTGAATCTGCCGCTGCATGCGGGAATCCTCTTCATCATGCTCGGATTGGGGGCGAGTGAGCTCGTCGGTGTCTTCGAGCAGCTCATCGAGTCCTGGCCGAGCCGGATCTTCGCGGTCCTGCTGGGAGGTGCCTGATGGAGGAAGAGGCAGAGAAGACCGAGCCCGCGACACCGAAGAAGAAAGAGGATGCGAGAGAGAAGGGGAACGTCGCCCAGAGTCGCGACGTCTCGAGCGTCCTGTTGCTCGTGGTGGCGATGGCCGCATTGATGTCCCCGCTTGCGATTGGTCTCCTCGAGATGCTTCGGAACGTCGCGGTCGCGGCCTGGGGTGGCGTCCTGGTTCGACCCGACAGCCTGTACGACTATCACGCGATCCTGCTGCATCATGGTGCCGCGATGGCCATTGCCCTCGCTCCCTTTGCGCTGCTCTTTCTCGTGGTGGCGGCGGCCTCGAACGTTTCCCAGATCGGGTTCATGCTCTCGGCGCAGGCACTCGCCTTCAAGCCCGAGAAGATGAATCCCTTGACCGGTCTCAAGCGGATGTTCAGCGTCGACAAACTCTACGAGCTCGCGAAGTCGATCCTGCGTCTCGGGATCGTGGTCTGGATCGTCTGGTGGCTGACGGTGCCGGCGCTGCCCGAGGTCTTCACGTTGCTCGGAGCGGATCCGCTGGAGACGGCTCGTGTGGGTGGAGATCTGCTGTCGAGAACGGTCTGGTCGATCCTCGCGGTGCTGGCGGTGTTCGCGGCCGCGGATCTCTTCTGGCAGCGGCATCAATACGAGAAGCACCTTCGGATGTCGAAGCAGGAGGTTCGGGACGAGACGAAGCAACGCGAGGGCGATCCGAAGGTGAAGAGTCGGATCCGCCAGATCCAGCGGGAGGTCGCCCAGTCCCGAATGATCGAGGCCGTCGCCGAGGCGGACGTCGTGGTCGTGAATCCGACTCACTACGCCATCGCGCTTCAGTACCGCCCGCCCGAGCAGAGCTCGCCGAAGGTCCTCGCCAAGGGACGGAATCACGTGGCGCTCCGGATCCGCGCGCGAGCCGAGTCCCTCGGTATTCCCATCGTCGAGAATCCCCCGGTCGCCCAGCTGCTCTACAAGACGGCCCGGATCGACCGCGAGATTCCCGAGAAGCTCTACCAGGCCGTGGCCGAGGTGCTCGCCTACGTCCATAGGCTCGATCCCCGGCGCACCCGGAAATGGAGATCGGCATCGTGAAGATCCCCATCAGTCAGGCGATGCTCGGCGCCGCGTTCTTCTTCATCCTCGCGCTGTTGATCGTTCCGCTGCCGGCGCCGGTGCTCGATCTATTCCTTTCGCTCTCGTTGACGCTCGGGCTTCTCGTGCTGCTGCTCGCCCTGTTCGTCGAGCGGCCGCTGGACTTCTCCGTGTTCCCGTCGCTGCTACTGATCATGACGTTGATGCGTCTGGGCCTGAACGTAGGCAGTACGCGATTGATCCTGCTGAAGGGCAATGAGGGCTCCGACGCGGCGGGGTCGGTCATCCGCGCGTTCGGCGAGTTCACGGTCGGCGGCAACTACGCGATCGGAATCGTGATCTTCCTGATCTTCGTGATCATCAACATGGTCGTCATCACGAAGGGCGCCGGTCGGATCGCGGAGGTCGCGGCGCGCTTCACTCTCGACGCGATGCCGGGTAAGCAGATGGCGATCGATGCCGACCTGAATCAGGGCGTGATCGACGACGGCGAGGCGCGACGGCGTCGCGTCGAGGTCCAGCGCGAGTCCGACTTCTACGGCGCGATGGACGGTGCGAGCAAGTTCGTAAAGGGCGACGCGATCGCCGGCATCGTGATCATGCTGATCAATCTCGTGGGCGGGCTGGCGGTCGGGATCTTCCAGAACGGGATGCCCCTCGTCGAGGCGGCGCAGACCTATACCACGCTCACGGTCGGAGACGGGCTCGTCAGCCAGGTGCCCGCCCTGGTGGTGTCGGCCGCGGCGGGTGTGATCGTGAGTCGGGCCGGGGCAGGGGACTCCCTGGCGATGGAGCTGCAGGATCAGGTGATCTTCCAGCCGAAGGCGTTGGGGATGGTCTCGGGCATGCTGGGAATCATGGCGGTCGTTCCCGGGCTGCCCTTCGGCCCATTCGCGGCACTCTCGCTGGGCGCGGGGGTGATGGCGGCAACGCTGAAGCCAAGGGAGTCCGCGCCCGAGACGGAGCTCGAGACGACGGCGGTCCCCGCTCCGAGCGAGGAGGAGAAGATCCGGGAGGCGCTCGCCCTGGACGACCTCGAGCTCGAGATCGGATACGGCCTGATCCCCCTGGTCGACGAGAAGCGCGGGGGCGAGCTGCTCTCGCGGATCCGGGCGACGCGTCGACAGCTGGCGGCGGAGCTCGGCTTCATCGTGCCGCTGATCCACATCCGAGACAACCTCGATCTGCCCGCGGCCGGCTATTCCATCCGCGTCCGCGGAGAGGAGGTCGCTTCGGGGGAGATCCCGCAGAACCGGGCACTCGCGATCGCGCCGGGCAGCGACGCCGAGGAGATCCCCGGCACGCCGACCCGGGATCCCGCCTTCGGGCTGCCTGCGCGGTGGATCGAGGACCGCCACCGCGATCGGGCCGCCGAGGCAGGCTATGCGGTCGTGGATGGATCGACCGCGTTATCGACCCATCTCTCGGAAATCGTGCGACGTCACTCGCCGGAGCTGCTCACCCGACGACGGGTCCAGGACCTCCTCGACCAGTTCGCGGAGGATGGGTCCAAGCGGTCGGAGGACATCGTGCCGGGAGTCGTGAGTCTGTCGTTGCTGCATCGCACACTTCGCAGCCTGCTGGCCGAGCGGGTCTCGATCCGCGACCTCAGCACGATTCTCGACACCCTCGCCGAACACGCGGGCAAGATCCAGGATCCCGATCTGCTGGTCGATCTGGTCCGTGAGCGGCTCGGTCGGTCGATCACGCGTCCCTATCTCGAGGCGGACGGTAGGCTCCCGGTGATCACCCTGGCGCCGGAGCTCGAAGAGCAGCTGCGGGGCGTCGTGCAACGCTCCGAGAGCGGCTCCTTCCTGGCGGTGGATCCCATGACCCTGGATCGCCTCGTACGGGCGGTGCAGAAGGCGGTCGAGGCACTGGGTCTGGGTGGGGACGACACGGGTCCGGTGTTGCTGGCCACCCAGAGCATTCGTTCCCCGCTCCGGCAGATCGTGTCGCGGTTCCTGCCCCGGGTCGCAGTGCTCTCCCACGGAGAGCTGCCGGGAGGGGTGCAGGTCGTCTCGATGGGCACGGTGAGGCTCGAGGCCGATGCACATTAAGCGTTTCGAGGCGGGCACGCTCGAGGCGGCGCTCGCCCGGGTCAAGGCGGAGCTGGGGCCGGAGGCGTTGATCCTCTCGACCCGCACCCTCAAGAAGGGCAACCGCGGCTTCGGGCTGCTCTCGCGTTCGACCGTGGAGGTGCAGGCGGCGCTCGAGCGGCCGCGGCGCCCCGCGGCGGAGGAGTTGGCCATGAGGGTCCGGCCATTCGAGGGGTCTGACCCAGTCGAGTCGGGAGCAGGAGCGGACACGGCCGGCCTCCAACGCTCGATCGACGAGCTGCGGCACGAACTGGTGCGGTTGCGTCGCCGCGAATACCTCGAAGAGTCGCTTCGCAGCGAGCTCCGGGAACTGCGCGAGACACTCGACCGACGCGGGGCGCACGGTCCGGCCGAGGCCGTCGACGAGGCCGCAGCGAAGCTCGCGCGATCCGGTCTGGAGTGGCGGCATGCGCTCGCGATCGTGACGGAGTGGCGCGCACGTCGCGAAGAGGAACCGGCGCTCTCCCTGGAGCGCGTGCTTCGAAGACGGATCGAGGAGCGCCTGGCGGTGCCCCGGACGGATGGCGGCGAGACCCCACGGATCCTGATCGGGGCGGCGGGCGTAGGCAAGACGACGACCCTGGCCAAGCTCGCGGCGCGCAACGAGGAGGGTGAGCGGGACGTCGCGTTCGTCTCTCTCGACGGCTATCGGATCGGGGCGCAGGCGCAGCTGCAGGGCTATGCGGAGCTGCTGGAGAGCCCCCATGTGGAGGCCGCCTCCGCTGCGGAGCTGCCGGCGATCGTCTCCCGTTTTCCCCGTCATTCGGTCCTGATCGACACGGCCGGGCGCGCCCGGGCGACGGAGGATCGGTTGGAGCCGTTGCTCGAACTGCGTCGGGCGCTGGGCAAGCGCGCGTCGATCGAGCTCGTGATCGATGCCAGCACGCGGCGAGAGGTGCAGGACGCGCAGATCGAGCGCTTCGCCGCGCTGGAGCCGGATCGGCTGATCTTCTCGCGGGTCGACGAATGCAGATCCATGGTTGAGCTGGCCAACCTGCTGCTGGACGGGCGTTGTCCTGCGGTCTGCTGGATGGCGACCGGCCAGCGGGTACCGGAAGACCTCGCCCTGGTGGAGCCGGAGATCTTCAGTCGTCCGATCCTCGGTGAGGCGGCATGAAGGCAGATCAGGCTTCGAGTCTGCGTCGGCGCTCCGAGCATGGGGCGGGGCTCGCCGCGAAGGCGAGCCCCGTGGTCGGCGTTCTGAGTGGCAAGGGCGGCGTCGGCAAGAGCACGCTGGCCGTGAACCTCGCCGTGTCGGCGGCCTCCCGAGCGGCGCGCGTACTGCTGATCGACGGGGACATGGGGCTCGCGAATACCGATCTGCTGATGGGCCTCGTGCCCCGGCACGACCTGCAGGATTGGGTCGAGGGCCGCATTGCGCTCGAAGAGGTCGTCTGTCCCGGGCCCACCGGCGTCTCATTGATGCTCGCGGGAGAATCGCGGGCTGCGGCGCAGGCGCTTCGGGATGCGATCGTGCACGGAAGTAGGTCGTTGCTCGGCCGCTTCGTGGCGCTTCACGATCTCACGGTGATCGACCTCGGGGCGGGGATCGGGTCCGATGTGCTCGAGCTGGGGAGCGTCTGTCATCCCCTGTGGCTCGTGACCACACCGGAGCCGACGAGCCTGGCGGACGCCTACGCGACCGCCAAACGTTTGTGGCAGCGAGCGCCCACGCTCGACATCGAGCTCGTCGTCAATCGCGTGCGGGAAGCCGGAGCGGGCGAGCGGACCCATCAGGCCTTGACGCGCCTCACACAGCGATTCCTGGGCCGCGCCGTATCCCTGCGAGCCGTTCTGCCGGAGCAGCTGGAGCTGATCCGGTCGGTCTCGGAGCAGACGCCCCTCGTCTTGCGCAGCCCGCGGACGGCCGCGGCCCGCCGACTGGAGCTGCTGGCGGAATCGGTTCTGGAGGAGCGGTGGGTCGATGGCGATCCTTCCGTGGGATCGGAGTCCTCGGTCGCTTCGCGAATTTCAGGCTGAACGGCTCCCTTTCAGTTCGGGACCGGGGTAGGAAGGGACTGCCGACGAATCTCCCCGTCGCCCGGCAAACACGTGACGGAGCTGCCACTTACGCGGGCTCCGCAGTACGGGCGGCGGCTCGGCGGATGGCACGACGATTGCTCTACCCATCTCGTCGGTGTGAAAACGGCATCGCTTCGGAGGATCGGCGATTCGGGTCGGTCGCGTCGGGCGGGCCGAAAGGAGGCGAGCCAGGTCATGGGCAGCAACACATACATATCGGCGTCCGGCGCCACCGCGCGCTTCCGGGATCTCGATGTGGTCTCGAACAACCTCGCGAACATCGGCACGCCGGGCTTCAAGCGTGGGGAGTCGATCTTCCGTGCCGCTTTCGAAGCCTCGCTGCGGAGCGCCGAAGGACGCCTTCAGCCGGGTGCACCGGCGAGCGCCTTCGTCGCCACCGACCTGGTGGGCACGGACTTCGGCCGCGGCTCGGCCGATCGGACCGGTTCGCCGCTGCATGCCATGATCGACGGTCCCGGCTTCTTCGAGGTCGAGACGGAGCGCGGACTCCGTTACACCCGAGCGGGGAATTTCCAGGTGAACCGAGAGGGGGAGCTGGCGACGGCGATGGGCGACCCCGTGTTGGGCGACGGCGGGGTGATCGTGGTTCCGGACGGCGACGCCCGGATCGAGCCCACCGGAGACGTGATCGATCGCAACGGGAATCTACTCGGACGACTGCAGGTCGTGGAATTCGAGAATCTCCAGGGACTCGAGAAAGAGGGAATCGGGCTCTTCCGGGCGGGAGAGGAGCTGGAGCCACGGCCCGTGGAGCGACCGCTGCTGATTCCGGAATCGATCGAGGGCTCGAACGTCGAGGGGGCCCGTGAGCTCGCGACCCTCGTGATCCTGCAGAGGGCCTTCGAGACGAACCTCCAGGCGATGCAGACCGATGATGAAACCACCCGCAGACTGATCGAGGGGATCCGCTGATGAGAGCCTTGTTCACCGCCGCCACGGGCATGGAGGCCCAGCAGGCGCAAATCGACAACATCGCGAACAACATTGCGAACGTGAGCACGACCGGGTTCAAGCGCTCCCGAACCGAGTTTCACGATCTCTTCTACGAGACCGTTCGGGCGCCGGGGGCGACGACCGCCGACGGGGCCGTGCTGCCCACCGGAGTCCAGGTCGGGCATGGCGTCCAGCTCTCCGCCATCAACACGATCTTCAGCGCGGGGGATCGGGTCAACACCGGTAACCCCCTGGACATGGCGATCGACGGCAGCGGGTTCTTTCAGGTCCAGCGACCGACCGGCGAGACCGTCTACACGCGGGACGGAACCTTCAAGCTCAACGGAGACGGCAACGTCGTGACGTCGCAGGGCTACGAGCTGATCCCGAACATCCAGGTTCCCAACGACGTGCTCTCCGTGACGGTGCTGCCCGATGGAACGATCACCGCGGAGCAGACCGGAACGACGGCGCCCATCGACCTCGGCCAGATCCAGCTCGCCCGCTTCGCGAATCCGGCTGGACTGCGCGCCGCGGGAGGCAACCTCTTCGAGGCAACCCTGGCATCGGGGGATCCCGAGCTCGGGATCCCGGCCGAGAATGGCTTCGGTGGCATCACGGCGGGCTTCCTCGAGAGCTCGAACGTGGAGGTCGCCGAGGAGCTCGTCAACATGATCCTCGCGCAGCGGGCCTTCGAGGTGAACTCGCGGGTGATCCAGGCGGGTGACGAGATGTTGCGGATCGCCGCGCAGCTCTCTCGCTAGGGCTGAATGGGAGAGGGGAGTAGACGCTCGATGTCGCATCCGGGTTCCTTCGCAAGAGTCGCTTCGACGAGGATTGCGCTGCTGCTGTCGACGCTCGTCGGGCTGTCGTCCGTGGCCGCGGCCGAGTCGGGAGAGGCGAGGGTGCGGGCGGATCTCCAGCGCTTCCTGCAGCAGGGGGCCGGAGGCGGCTCCGTCGAGCTTCCGCCGCTGGCGGTCTTCGAGATCGATCGCGAGCGCCATCCGGGTCGGCTGCGCACGCGCCTTGCGACGGAGTCCGAGCCGCCCTTCCAGGGACGCGTACCGGTCACCGTCGAGCTCCTCGCGGGCGATCAGGTGGTCGCGCGCCACATCGTCTCTCCCTACATACGCGTACTGCAGGCGGCGATCGTGCCGGTTCGCGATCTCCGGCGCGGGGAGACGCTCGGGCCGGACGACGTGCGCGTCGCGGAGATCGACGTGGCCCGGATACGGGGCGGCCTCGTGCGCACGATCGACGTCGCCGTCGGGAAGCGGCTGAGGGGCTCCGTCCGGGAGGGACAGCCGTTGCGCGAGTCGCAGATCGAGGTCGTGCCGATCGTGGAACGGGGCGATCGCGTGATGCTGGTTCTCGAGAGCGGCGGGCTCCGGATCCAGGCGATCGGCCGCGCACAGGAGGCGGGAGCGATCGGCCAGTGGATCCGTGTGTTGAACGTCGATTCGAGACGTGAAGTCTCCGGCCGGGTCGACCCGGATGGGAAGGTGCATGTCGCGTTCTGACTGCCATCTCCAGGGTCTTCGGCGAGGCGTGGTTCTCCTGCTGCTCGGCTCGGCATTCGGGCTCGCCGGCTGCATCGAGGTGTCGCTCCGGGAGGGACGCGAGCCGATGGACTACCAGCCGATCGTGAATGACACGGCGGTGATTCCCAGCGAGGGCTCGATCTGGCGAGGGGCAACGGGCTCTGGATCCTTTCTCTTCTTCGACGAGAAGGCCTCCCGGGTCGGCGACCTGGTGACGGTCGTGATCGTCGAGCAGACCCGGGCCGAAGGCGATGCGCGGACGGAGACCGGGTCGGAACGCACCAGCGACGTCTCGCTCTCCTCCGACGTCGGGTTCCAGAAGCTGATCACGAGTCCGGTCCGGGGGCTGCTGCGAATCTTCGGCTTCGACGATCCCGGCACGACGGTCGCCGAGGGTACGCCCGTCAACTTCGTGCGCAGCTCGAGCTCGAGTGAATTCAACGGTGAGGGCCTGACGCGGCGCAGCGGACGCTTCACGGGGGTGGTCACCTGCCGGGTCGTGGCCGTGCAGCCCAACGGCATCCTCCACATCCGTGGAAGACGCTCGGTCGTCGTGAATCACGAAGCCCAGTACATCGCGCTCGAGGGATTGGTGCGTCGGGAGGATCTCACGATCGACAATCAGGTGTCGTCCAACTCGGTGGCCGAGATGCGGCTGGCCTACGACGGTCTGGGCGTTCTGGACGATAAACAACGACCGGGCTGGATGACCCGGGTCATCGACTGGATCTATCCGTTCTGATGGTGGACACGGGAGACCTCACGATCGGCACGGGGACGCAGCGGACGGCTCATTGGGGCGCGCTCCGTCGGGGCGTCGCGATCGTGTGCTCCGTCGTCCTCGTGACCCTGCTGGCCGTGCCGACCCCGATCCGGGCGGCGCGCCTGAAGGACATGGCGTCGGTCAAGGGCGTGCGGGCGAATCAGGTCATCGGCTATGGCCTGGTCGTCGGATTGAACGACACGGGGGATCGTCAGCAGACCCGATTCACCCAGCGCTCGCTGCTGAGCCTGCTGGCGAAGATGGGCGTCGCCATCGACGAAGACCAGATCCGGGTCTCGAACGTCGCCGCCGTCATGGTCACGGCGAAGCTGCCGCCCTTTGCCCGGACGGGGGGGCGGATCGACGCCGTGGTCTCGTCGATCGGCGACGCCGAGAGTCTCGAGGGGGGGACCCTTTTGATGACGCCTCTCGTGGGGGTCGACGGCGAGATCTACGCGATTGCCCAGGGCGCCCTCTCGATCGGTGGCTTCTCGGTGCAGGGCGGGGGGTCTTCGGTCTCCCAGAATCATCCGACGGTGGCATCGCTCGTGGGGGGAGCGATCGTCGAACGCGAGGTGGGTTACTCGCTCGTCGGGAAGCGGGAGTTCGAGATCGCGTTGCACGAGCCGGACTTCACGACGGCCCAGAGGACGGCGAGTCGGATCAACCAGGTTTTCGCGGCGAATGTCGCGCGGGCTCGGGACTCCGGGACGCTCGACCTTCTGGTGCCGGAGGCGCTGATGGAAGATCTCGTCGGCTTCATGGCCCGGGTCGAATCCATCGAGATCGTTCCGGATGCCCCGGCCCGCATCGTCCTGAACGAGCGCACGGGCACGATCGTGATGGGAGAGGCCGTGCGCGTCTCCACCGTGGCCGTCTCCCACGGCAACCTCACGGTCATCGTGAACCGCACGAACCAGATCTCCCAGCCCACGCCCTTCTCCGAGGGCGAGACCGCGCGGCTGCAGAACACCGACATCGAGGCCTTCGAGGAGGAGGCCAAGCTGAGCGTCATCGAGAGCACGGTGACGATCGGAGAGCTGGTCCGGGCACTCAACGCGATGGGCACGACGCCGACCGACCTGATCTCGATCATCCAGGCGATCAAGGCCTCGGGCGCCCTCGCCGCGGAAGTGGAGATGATGTGATGGGATCCGAGATCGAACCGAATGGCGTGAGCCTGCCGCGGGGTCTCGAGGACACCCGGGTCCGGGGCACCGACGAGAAGACGGCACTGGCGGCCTTCGATGCCTACTTCCTGGGCGAGATGTTGAAGCAGAGCGCGCCGCGGAATCCGACCGGATTGCTGGACGGCGGACAGGCGGGACGCATGTATCAGGATCATCTCTACGAAGAGCTGGGGCGCATCATGGCCGAGTCGGGCGAATTCGGGATCGCGAAGAGCCTCGAGGGCAAGCTGACCCCCGCGCCGGACGCCGGCGGGCCCAATGACCCCGAGACGCCGACGGGACGCGTGGAGGAAACTCGATGAGCGAGGTCGAGGCGCATGTGGCGAGGCTGCAGGTCGTGCTCCGATCCGAGGAAGATCTGTACCTGCGGATGCGAAGTCTGCTGCGTCGAGAGGAGTCGGAGCTGATCGAGCTGGAGGCGAGCGCCATCGAGGCGACGGTGGAGGAGAAGCGGGCGCTGGCCGAGGAGGGTCGACTGCTCGAGGAGTCACGCGGAGTGATTGCATCGGACCTCGCCGATTCCCTCGGTCTCGGTGCGGGGACGCGACGCTTGTCGGAGCTGATCGAGGCGTTGGGCGACGAAGCCGGCGAGCTGCCTGAGCTCCACTCGCGCCTGGTCGCCCTGATCGGCTCCAATCAGGCCCTTCTCGACGCGAACGGAAGCTTCGCCAACCGATCCCTCGCTCGGGTTCGGGAGACCCTGCGACTTCTCGGGCGATCGGTGCCCGAGGAGGTCGGTTACGGGCCGCGATCGGGTCGCAATCGCATGACTGGACGCGGACGCCTCGTTCGGCAGGCAATCTGAGGAGGGAGCATGGCCGGACTCAGCGATGCCATCGGAACCGCGCAACGAGGTCTGCAGGTCGTCCAACGCGGGATCGCGACGACCGGACACAACATCGCCAACGCGACGACCGAGGGGTTCTCGCGTCAGCGCTCGGTGGTGCAATCCTCGCTGCCGATCGTGGACGGTGCGGGCGCCATTGGAACCGGCGTCGAGCAGACCTCCGTGATCCGGATCGTCGACGAGTTCGCACAGCTCCGCCTCTTGAGCGAGACCTCACGCCTGTCCGGTCTCGATGCCCAGGCGAACATCTACACCCAGGTCGAGTCGATCGTGAACGAACAGCTCTCGGAGGGCTTGGCGGACGATCTCTCGGGCTTCTTCGATGCGCTCGACGATCTCTCGAACGCAGCCGAGCCGGGCCAGCCCGTGGAGCGCGGCGCGCTGCTGGCGGCGGCCGAATCGCTGATCGATACGATCCATCGCTACGACGGCCAGCTGCGCAATCTCCAGACTGCGACGGACCGGGCGATCACGTCGTCGCTGCCGGACGTGAACGGGATGGCGAGGCAGATCGCGGATCTGAACGGGCGGATCGCCGAGGCGGAGACGCAGGCGCCCGCCAACGATCTTCGGGATCAGCGCGACCGATTGCTGATCGATCTGTCGGAGAAGCTGAGCTTCTCGACCCTCGAAGACTCCTCCGGCATGATCTCGGTGCGGCTGGAGGGGGGCGTGCAGCTGGTGCAGGGGCGCACGGCCAACGAGTTGATCGCGGTGGTCGATCCGGCTACCCCCAACCCCTTCGATCCGGGGTTCTCCCAGGTTCAGTTCCGCAGCGCGAGCTCCAGCTTCGACATCACGGGCTCGATTCGCGGGGGCGAACTCGGCGGATTGATCGAGGCCCGCGACGGCATCGTGGGCGGAGTCGTTCGGGATCTCGATGCCTTCGCCTTCACCCTGGCCTCGACCTTCAACGCGGAGCATCGCGGCGGGCTCGGCCTGATCGACGGGACCTCGCGCGACTTCTTCGTGGATCTATCCGCGCAGGCCACCGTGGACGACGCCGCCCGCAATCTCGCCCTCGCTGCCGATGTCGATCCTGCCCAGGGCGGCACGGTCGACCACATCGCGGCGGGCAGCGTACCGGATCCGACCACCGGCGGTCCCGGGGCAGCGCCCGGCGATACGACCCATGTCGAGCGTCTGAAGGATCTCCGGCGGGACTCGGTGACCGTGTTCCTGGCCGGGGACTCCACCGCCCTACCGACGGGACCCAGTAGCTCCCTGTCGACGAGCCTCACGAATCTGATCGGCGACGTGGGTCAGCAGGCACGCACGACCAGCCGTTCCCTGGCGCAGCAGCAGGCCGTGATGCAGGCCGCCCAGGACCGACGCGACTCGATCTCCGGGGTCTCGGTCGACGAGGAGGTCGCGCAGCTCGTCCAGTTGCAGACGAACTTCCAGGCCAATGCCCGGGTGATCTCGACCGTGAACCAGCTCTTCAATGATCTTCTCGCCGCCTTCTGAGGAGTCGTCATGCGCATCACTCAATCGATGATCTCCCGCATGGGATTGGCCCAGATCGATGCCGGCCGCAGCCGGCTCGCGCAGACCCAGGAGCAGGCCGCGACGGGTCTTCGGATCAACCGGCCCTCGGACGATCCGATCGACTATCGAAGGGCCCAGGATCTGCAGGATTCGATGCGGCAGACCGAGCGCTTCCAGCGAAGCATCGATCTGTCCCGGACGCGCATCCGAACGACCGAGAATGCGATCACCGACTCTCTCGATCTGCTCGCCGAGGCGAAGGTGGCGGCGCTCGCCGCCCGCAACGGCACCGCCGGCGAGTCGGATCGTCCCGCCCGGCTGCAGCAGGTCGAGGCGCTCTTCGACGGGCTCCTGGACAACGCCAATCGCCGGGCGCCGGGGGGAGGCTTCGTCTTCGCAGGCACGGCCTCGGACAGGGCTCCCTTCGAACTCGTAGGCACCCTTGCGTCGGGTCAGCCGTCGCCGGTCGTCGGCTTCGTGGGGGAGAACTCGGCGGTCGAGGTCGAGATCGACGAAGGGGTGTTCATGCAGGTGACCCTCGACGGCGAACGTGTCTTCCAGGGTGGCATCGACGCCTTCGGAGTGCTCGCCAATCTTCATGCGGCCATCGATCTGGACGACGACGTGGCGATGGATGCCGCGATCGGGGACCTCGATCGGGCCATGGCGCAGCTGCGGGTCGAGCAGTCACGGATCGGCAGCGAAGAGCGCAAAGCCGATCGCCAGGAGGGTCGGCTGGCGCTGCAGCTCCAGGAGCTCACGGCTCAGCTCTCGTTCGTCGAGGACGCCGATGTCTTCCAGGTGTTCTCGGATCTGGCGGCCCAGGAGGCTGCGCTGGAATCGTCGCTCTCGGTGACCTCACGGCTGCTCGGTCCGACCCTGCTCGACTTCCTGTAGGACGCAGAGGGAACCGACGTGCTGGTACTGACGCGACGACAGGGCGAGAGCATCCGGATCGGATCGGACGTACGGATCACGATCGTGGCGTCGAGCGGGGGGCAGGTACGGCTCGCGATCGACGCGCCCACGGAGGTCTCGATCCTGCGTGAAGAGCTCTTCGAGAAGGTGGCCGCGGCCAATCTGGAGGCGGCGTCGGCGACGGGAAGCATGGTTTGTGGACTCGCAGCCGATGTCGGCGTCGAGCCGAGCAGTTCAGGAGGGAACGAGCATGACTGATCTGATCCGATTCGAGAGCCGACGGGCGGGGGCCATCGAGGTCCACGCTGCCGACGTCCTGGAGTTCGAGCCGCTTCCGGGCTTTCCGAACCGCAGGCGCTTCGTGTTGATGGAGCACGGCGATCGCTCCGAGCTGGCCTGGCTGGTGAGCCTGGACGATGCCGACCTGGCCTTCGTCGTGACGAATCCCTGGACGTTCTTCCCGAACTACGATCCGCCGGTGGCGATGGAGCATCTGACGGCGCTCGAGATCGAGAAGCGGGAGGAGGCGGAGATCCTCTGTCTGGTTACCCTGGACGGCACGGCGATCCATCTGAATCTGCTGGCGCCGCTGCTGATCAACGTCTCGACCCGCAAGGCGCTGCAGGTCGTGACCGACGACCGACGCTATTCGACGCGCATGAGGATCCCACGGCTGGAAGATCGCCGCCCGGAGGAGTCGACCGTCGAGGCCGCGACCGCCACGCGTACGGACTCCGCGCCGACCCCCTGACCGGGTCCGACTCGAGGCCGGCTGCACCCGGGGATCAGGGGGGCGGAAGGTTCTGCAACGGATCGGGTCTTCGGGGTGGCTGGAGAGCGCCCCCGATCGAGTCGGGCAGCGGCGGGAGCTCCTCGACCAGTCGACCGAGGGCGGTGGCGTCCGCGGCGGGGTCGGAGGGCATGGGCGCCAGGGACTCCCGCTGGAGGATGATCTCCACGCGGCGGTTCCGGGCGCGACGGCTGGAAGTGCTATTCGGAACGATCGGGCGGAACTCCGCATAGCCCGTCGCGGAGATACGGGACGGGTCGATTTCGTGTCTGTTGGCGAAGAAGCGGGCGATTGCTGCTGCCCGGGCCGCGGAGAGTTCCCAGTTCGAGGGATAGCGATCGGTGCCGATCGGTCGATCGTCGGTATGGCCCTCGATCAGCAGCGGGCGGTCGCTGGCCGCGAGGATCGGCGCGATGGAATCGAGCAGACGCTCCTGATCCTTCCGGATCGTCGCTTCTCCGACGGGGAAGAGCTCGGTCGACGCCAGCGAGAGCACGACACCTCGCGGATCCTCGTGCACCCGGGTCAGGCTCGAGCCTTCGTCCCGGCGCCGCTCCGACTCGCGTAGGGCCTCGAGCTCCTGCCGGGCCCGGTGCAATGCTTCCCGATCGAGCGGGCCCATGCCTGATCCAGGCGCCGAAGTCGACGGATCCCGCGTCTCCCGGATCGGGAGGCCCCGCCCCTCGTTCAGGGGGAAGGCGGATCCGATACCCTCGAGCAGCGCGCGGCCCCGCTCTGCATCGAGCCGTGCGCTCGCGTAAAGTACGACGAAGAGCGCCAGCAGCAGGGTAATGAAGTCCGCGTAGGAGAGAATCCAGCGATCCCGCCGGCTCGCCGCGGGTAGCTCGGGAGGATGTGCCCCGGCCCCGCCACCGCGACTCACGATCCATCCTCGTTGCCGAGATGCGCGGCGAGTCGACTCTCGATCGTGCGCGGCGCCGTACCGGCCTGCAGGGCCAGCAGGCCCTCGATGATCATCCGGTCCTCGAGCGTCTGCGCATGGGCGCGTTGGCGGATCTTGGAGGCGATCGGGAGCAGCAGCAGGTTGGCGCTCCCGACACCGTAGACGGTCGCGATGAAGGCGACGGCGATGCCGCTGCCGAGAGCGTCGGGATCCGAGAGCGAGCCCATGGCCCGGATCAGTCCGAGCACCGCCCCCAGGATCCCCATCGTCGGGGCGTATCCGCCCGCCGTCTCGTAGACCTCGGCGGCCGCGAGGGCGTCCTGCTGGCGAGCTCGTGCGTCGGAGTCGAGCATCCCTCGCAGATGCTTCTCGTCGCAGCCGTCGATCATCGATCTCAAGCCGCGTTGGAGGAACGGCGAGGGCAGGCGGCGGGGCCGCCGTTCCAGGGAAACGAGACCGTCCTTGCGGGCGATGAAGGCGAGATCCCGGAAGAGCCCAGGGAGGGCGCGGCGATGATCCGCGCTGGACAGAAACACGGAGCGAAGGGCGCGCGCTGCGCTCCGGAGATGCTCCGCCGAAGAGGAGAGAAGTGTCGCCCCGAGCGTTCCGAGGCAGACGATCATCGCCGCCGGACCCTGGATCAGGGTGCCCGGATGCCCGCCTTCGAGGAGCTGGGTGCCGACGAGGGCGCCGAATCCGATCAGGAGTCCGAAGAGGCTGAATCGATCCACCCGGCGACTCCGTTCAGCCGCGCTCGGATTCGAGGTCGTGAAGCATCGAGAGCCCGAGGCTGCGCTGTCGCCATTGGGCGACCCGATCGACGAGCTCTTCGGGAGTCTCGAGCACGCGCAGCCGCTCGCCGGTCGTGAGCACGAGCAGGGTGTCGTGGGTCGCCTCGACGTAGAGCAGCTGATCGTCGTTCAACAGCAAGCGTTCGCCGTCCAATCGCGTGATCCAGATCATGGCTTCAGATGGACTCCAGACCCCAGACGAAGAGGGGCAGGGGGAGTCCCTTCATCGGACCCGAGCCGATGGCGGCGCCGAGCGCGTCGCTCCCCTCGCTCTGGTCACGGACGTCGGGGGCCCCGAAGAGCAGCTCCAGCAGCTCGCTCTGGCTGACGGCCCGTTGCCCCGACCGCGAGAGCCAGAACCGGGGAGCGGACGGGCGGTCGTCCTCCAGGGCCCGGAGTCCACGCCAGTCGGCGTCCAGACCCAGCCCGACGAGGGCCTCGGCGAGGGCGGGCGCCGAGGTGATCCGCATCCAGGCGAGCGGACGAGACAGGACGCGCGCTCCGGCCCTGCGGCAGATCCAGGCCAGCTCCGTCCGGAGAGCGGGCGCGAGCAGCATCCGGGACTGCCCGGAGCCCTCGTCGGCGATCAGCGCACGACAACACAGAAGGGTGGCATCGAGCTCTCCCCCCCACTCGTGGATCACCTCCCGGAGGTCGTCGCCGCGGCCGCGCAGGGCGAAGCCGAGCAGCCGGCCTTCGGCACTCCGGGCCACCCTAGCGTCGACGTCGGGAAGCAACGGCCATCGGGCCCGCTCGCTCGCCTCGCAGACGACCCGGGCCGCCCGCTGCGATCGGATGACCTCGATCGCCTTCCAGTCCTCGGGACGCGCCCGGTCGATCGCGACGACCCGATCCGTGTGGGGCCGACGCGCTGCGTCCACGCTCAGGGTCTTCAGCTCGTCGAGGGCGCGCTCGAGGATCGCCTCGTCGAGCACGAGGAGCGTCTCCCGGCCCGCTGGCTCGAAGCCTTCGCGCGCGTAGAGGGCGTCGGCCTCGCTCCAGAGCAGCACGAGTCCGATGCCGGATTCACGGGCGAAATGGACGGCGGCTCGCAGGACCCGGCCCGCATGGCCCCGACCGCGGACGGTCGGATCCGTGTAGACGAGGGAGAGGAAGCCGACCGGCAGCACGCCTTCGAGCATCGCAATGGGTCTGGGGAGCAGGACGCAATGGGCCGCCGGAGCACCGCCCGCGAAAAGCGTGAAATGCCGCGCTGGACCCGATTCATCGAGCAGGAATGGGTACTCGCTCGTGAGGCGTCCGGGCCGTCCGGGGCGCAGACCGGCTTCGAGCCAGCCCAGTACGGTGCGTCGTTCCTCGCTCGAGCGGAAGCCAATGCGCAGGGAGGCCTGGCCGTCGCGCTGGACCCGGGATCGTCGTGGCGTCCCGTCGCGATCGAGTCTGTCCTGCGGAGCAGGGGGATCGGCGGTCCGGCCCGTTGCGAACGGATTCAGCAAGTCCACGGCCATCGACGTCGGCCTCCTCGTTCTCATTCGAATCTCGCCGGGCCCGCGCAGGTCGCCGCCGATCGATCCTTCCGAGACCGGGTCCTGGGGCGATCGAGGGGCGATCGACGGACGCTCCGCGCCGGAGACCTGGCGCCGTTCGATCTCCGAACCCGACACGAAATCCGAACCCGTGGAAAGCAATATCGGTACCGGAATGAGGTCCGCACGGGCCGCGATTTGTGCCCCCCGACGCGGCGAGGGCACTCAAAACGAAATCCCCCTGGAGCGCACGTTTCGACTCGAAAGACGTCGGATCGGGCGCTCCGGCGCTCTCGGATCGCCCGGCCGGGACGCTTTCGAAGACTTGCACGACGAGTTGCCCGGGGCCGATGGAGAGCTGCATGTCGCCGAAGCCCCCCGATCTCTGGCATCCCCGTTGCAGTCCTCCCGATCGTCGCGGCGGGGAGGCCCCGGGCCGAAGCGCTGCGATGCGGAAGTCGTCGATCCGAAGGTCCCGGGAAGGGGATCGGTGCGGTCGGCTTCGGCTCGGTTCGTCTCTCGAAGGGAGGGGCGACCAGAACAAAACGAGGAGTCGGCCTGCCATGGACGGTGGGTCGGGACGCTCATGGAGGAATGAAATCCGATGGGACTTCGAGTCAATACGAATGTGGCTTCGATCAACGCACAGAGGAATCTGAGCAACACCACGCAGGGCCTGCAGCAGTCGCTGCAGCGGCTGTCCTCGGGCCTGCGCATCACCCGGGCGGCGGACGACGCCGCCGGCCTGGCGATCTCGGAGAACTTCCGCGCCGACATCCGCAGTCTGGGACAGGCCCAGCGCAACGCGAATGACGGCATCTCGCTGCTCCAGATCGCCGAGGGCGCGCTCAACGAGGTGAGTGGTCTTCTGATCCGGCAGCGGGAGCTCGCCATCCAGTCGGCCAACGGCACGCTCGGCACCGCCGAGCGCAGCACGCTGAACACCGAGTTCGCGGATCTCTCCGCGGAGATCAGCCGAATCGCCAACGTGACGAACTTCAACGGCACGGCGGTCCTGAACAACACCAACACGAATACCTTCCAGATCGGCGTGGACAACACGGCGAACGACCGGATCACGGTCACCAACGTCGATGCGCAGGCGGGTGCCCTGGGCCTTTCGGGCCAGACCCTCGCCACCGTGTCGGGGTCGCAGACGGCGCTGGCTGCGATCGACACCGCGATCTCCTCGGTGGCTTCACTGCGGGCGAGCTTCGGTACGGTGCAGAACCGGCTCGAGTCGACCATCCGGTCGATCGCGGTCTCGGTCGAGAACACCTCGGCAGCCGAGTCGCGGATCCGGGACGTGGACTTCGCCAGCGAGACGGCGGCCTTGACCCGGAACCAGGTGCTGCAGCAGGCGGGCGTCTCGGTGCTGGCCCAGGCGAACGTCTCGAGCCAGAGTGCATTGGCGCTACTGAACTAGCGTCTGGAGCCTGGAGTGAACGCGGCTCCGGGACGGTCGATCCCGTCCCGGAGCCGACTCCGATCGAACCGGAATCAAGCGGGAGCGGCCGGGCGCCGAGACGCTCGAACGGGCGTCCCGAATCGGATCGGGCGGTGGGTGGATAGCGGGGAAACGTTTGGGCGCGCGATATCGTGAGATGGAGATCCGCACGGCGACACCGGAGATGGTCGTCGTCAAGCTCTACGAAGGGGCCCTGCGCTTCATCCGGAACGCACGGGGTCATCAGGAGAGAGGGGAGATCGCGGCTCGGGCGACCGCCATCGGGCGGGCGCTCGCCATCGTCAACGAACTCCAGCACAGCCTCGACCTGCGACAGGGCGGCGAGATCGCCCGCAACCTGGACGCCCTGTACTTCTACGTGACCGACCGCCTGCTCGAGGCGAATCAACGGGCCTCCGTACAAGCGATGGACGAGGCCTCGGGGATTCTCTCGACGCTCTACGAGGCCTGGATCGAGATCGCCCGTCGGCCTCTCGCCGCGAACGAGGCGACGTCCGATGCGGAAGCGCTGGCCGTCACCAGCGAGCGCGTCCGGGCGAGCCTGCGCTGATCCGGAAGTCGCTGGGACCCGGTCGCTTCGGTCTGCAACGACTCGTTCCGATCTGAAATGCCCTCCGGCAGGAAGGGCCACCTGCTCGAAGCAGGGAACCGCTGGGCCTGCGTCCGGTTGGCACTCGACTTGCTAATTCGCTGCTCGTGGCATGGACCAAGTCGCGGCCCGCGATCGAGGGCAAGCAGTCGAAGAAAGGCGCTCGGGCGCCGCTCAAGATTCTGGTCACCGGCGGAACCGGCTCCTTCGGGCAGGCCTTCGTGCGGCGGGTGCTCGCGAGTGGCGAGCGCTGCACGATCCGGATCTACAGTCGGGACGAGCTGAAGCAGTACGAGATGGCCGAGGCGTTCGGCCAGGATCCGCGGCTGCGTTTCTTCATCGGCGACGTCCGGGATCGGGATCGGCTCGAGCGTGCGATGCACGACATCGATCTCGTCGTGCATGCGGCGGCTCTGAAGCATGTTCCGGTCTGTGAGTTCAACCCCGCCGAGGCCGTGAAGACCAATATCCAGGGCTCCCAGAACGTGATCGACGCCGCCATCGACGCAGGTGTGCGGCGGACCCTGGCGCTCTCGACGGACAAGGCGGTCAATCCCGTGAATCTCTACGGGGCGACCAAGCTCTGCGCGGAGAAGCTCTTCGTGCACGGCAACGTCTATGCGGGTGCCCGTGACATCCGCTTCTCCTGTGTCCGCTACGGAAACGTGATGGGCAGCCGGGGGAGTGTGATCCCGCTCTTTCGTCGTCAGGCGGAGACGGGCTCCCTCACCCTCACCGATCGTCGAATGACGCGTTTCTGGCTGTCGCTCGAGCAGGCGGTCGATCTGGTGTTGCACGCTGCGGGCGAGATGCAGGGAGGCGAGATCTTCGTGCCGAAGATCCCGAGCATGCGCATCGTGGATCTGGCCCGAGCCCTCGCGCCGCGAGCGACACTGAACGAGGTCGGACGGCGACCCGGAGAGAAGCTCCACGAGGTGCTCCTGACCGCCGAAGAGTCCTTCAATGCCCAGGATCGGGGTCGGCACTACGTGATCCTGCCCGACGGCGGAGGCGATCCCCTGCCGCGTGGCGCCGAGCCCCGTCTGCCCGATGGCTTCGTCTATTCGAGCGACCAGAACGTCGAGTGGCTGACGATCGAGGATCTGCGTTCCGCCCTCCGGACCTTCGATGCAGGGATCCGGGGCCCGTACGCCCGCGATCCGGTCGTGGAGCCCGCCGGCGTCGTGGCGTCGGGCCTCGTCGCATGATTCCCTACAGCCGGCATCGGGTGGACGCGGCGGACCGCGCCGCCGTCGTGCGGGTGCTCTCCTCTGCGAGACTCACCCAGGGTCCCGAGATCGAGGCCTTCGAGGAGGCACTCGCAGGTCGTACGGGCTGCCGGCGCGCCGTGACGGTGGCAAGCGGGACCTCGGCGCTCCAGATCGCGTTGCAGGCCCTCGGCGTCGGGCCGGGCGACGAGGTGCTCGTCCCCTCCCTCAGCTTTCTCGCGACCGCGAATGCCGTCCTGTTGCTGGGTGCGAAGCCGGTCTTCGTGGACGTGGGCGCACATACGCTCTCCATCGATCCGCAGGATCTGGCGAGAAAACTCACGCCGCGGACGGCCGGGGCGATCCTGATGCACTACGGAGGTCATGCGGGCGATGCCGATGCCTGCCGGGATGCCCTCGGGCCCGATCGCTTCCTGCTGGAGGACGCCTGCCACGCGCTCGGTGCCCAGGACCAGGGCCGACCGGTGGGCTCCCTGGGCGACGCCGCCTGCTTCTCGTTTCATCCGGCCAAACACGTCACGGCGGGAGAGGGCGGGGCGATCAGCACCAGCCGGGTAGAGCTCGCCGACCGCTGTCGGCAGCTGCGCGAGCATGGCATCGAGCGTCGGAGTGACCATTGGCGGGGGCTGGGCCTGCCCGAGGCCCAGGCAGACGAGCAGTCGGGCGGCTGGATGTACGAGATGCACGAGCTCTCGGGCAACCATCGCCTCTCCGATCTGGCGGCGGCCCTCGGTCGCAGTCAGCTCGAGCGGCTGGACGAGAGCCTGAGGGAGCGCCGTCGGATCGCGCAGCGATACGATGCGGCTCTGGAGAAGAACGAAGATCTGGTCCGACTGCGTGAGCGACGCGGGACGCGCTCGGCCTGGCATCTCTATCCCATTCGTCTCACGCTCGAAGCCATCGACGGCGGACGAGCGGCAGTCCATCGTGCGTTGCAGGCGTCCGGAATCGGCGTGCAGGTCCACTACATCCCGATCCATCTCCAACCCTACTACCGGCGGCGATTCGGTAGCCGGTACGGAGATCTGCCCCAGACCGAGGACGCGTATCTCCGATTGCTTTCCCTCCCGCTCTTCCCGGGTCTGTCCGAGTCCGATCAGGACCGGGTGCTCGAAGTGCTCTTCTCGACGCTCGGGGCACTCCGACGATGAATCCTCTCCGTCTGTACACGGCCTTCCATGCGAATCTCGACTTCTCGGCTCTGCCGGACTGTGATCGCCCGCTGGTCATCAGCCGCTGCTACTGGCCGCTGCTATCCCTGCCGGAGGAGCACGCCATTCCGATCGGCCTCGAGATGAGTGCGAGGACGCTGGCCACCCTCGAGCGGGAGGATCCAGAGTGGTTGAAGCGTTATCAGGGTCTGGTGGAGCGAGGTCTCGTCGAGCCGATCGCGTCGGGCTGGGCGCAGGTGGTCGCCCCGTTGGCCCCTTTCGAGGTGAATCGCGCCAATCTCGCGCTGGGCAACGCCACCTACCGCAGGATTCTGGGATCGGTGCCCGAGACCTTCTTCGTCCACGAGCAGACCTTCTCGGATGGTCTCACGCCGCTGTTCGAGGTGGCGGGCGCGCGGGCGGTCGTGATGGAGTGGAACAATCCTGCGGCCTCTCGCCCGGCCCTGCGACCTTTGCGCTGTCGGCCCGCCCGGCTTCGGAGCCCGAGCGGGCGAGGGCCCATCGTGCTCTGGAATGACTCGATCGTCTTCCAGAAGGTGCAGCGAGTAGCCCAGGGCATCATTCCGCGGGAAGAGCTCGATGTGCTCGTCGAACGGCTCGCGACGATGCCCGGTGCCGAGTCGCTCTGTCTCTACGGAGGAGATGTCGAGATCTTCGACTATCGGCCCTCGCGTCCGCGGCGGGAGTTCGGGGACGGAGGCGGCGAGATGAGTCGGTTGATCTCGCTGTTCCGGCAGCTCGCCGCAGACCCTCGCTACGAGATCGTGCTGCCGCGCGACGTGGTGGCCCGACAGGCGTCTTCTCTGCCCGAGGTCGAGTTGGGGAGCGCAGCGGATCCGATTCCGTGCAAGAAGCAGCCTCGCTACAACCCCACACGCTGGGCCGTCTCCGGCCGGGATGGATTCGGGATGAATACGCGCTGCCATGCGTTGCTCCGGACGCAGCGGATGGCGGGAGCGCTCGGGTGCGCAGGCGGGGACTGGGAGGGGGCGAGCGAGCTCGTCGATCTGTGGCGAAGCGATTTCCGGACCCGGGCGACGGAGGAGAAGATCGTCGAGTTCGAGACGGGGATCGGGATGGCTACGGCCCGCTCGCAGCGCGCTCTCGAGGAGACCATGCCGTGTCTGGCCGACGGGGAGGATCTGCTGCTCGTCAATCCCGGCGCTGGCGATTGGATGGGAATGCCGGTCGAGATTCCGATCCGGCTTCCGGTCGGGCGTTGCCCCGACTTCGAGATCCGGTCACGTCGGGGTGAGCCGATCGGGCCGGACGAACAGCAGGTGGAGGTGCGCGGTCGCCATCGCGATGGCAGCGTGCGGGATGCGGTCGTCGTGCTCGAGCCGAGCATCGCGGCCGGCGGTCGGGCGGCGTTCCAGATCGTACCTCGTGAGCCGGTCTTTCGGGAGGGGCGAGAGGAGTCGAGTCATTGTCCGGGGACGCTCGAGACGGAAGCGGTCTTGGCACGCTTTCTCTCTCATCGGGGTGCTGCGATCGCGGAGCTCGTCTTCCCGGGCGTCTCGCCGCAGCCGCTGCTCGGCACGATCCCCCACGGCAGCTTCGACGACATCGCCTACACGCCGGATTTCTACTCCGGACACGTCGTCGCCGTCACGGAGCAGAGTGAGAAGTCGGCCGACCTCCAGCGGCTCCCGGTCGCTCCCGCGCTCGTCCATTCGGGCCCGATTCGAGTCACCCTCGCGAGCCGGATCGAGACGCCTTTCGGCCTCTGGCACAAGATCCATCGTCTCTATCGGCACCACCCCCGACTGGATCTGATCCACCAGCTCGGCTTCCACGAGGCAAGGCTCGCCAGCCTCCGCCTCGGGATATTCACCCTGCTCCCCGGCGCTTTCGACCGGGATACGCTGCGATACGGCGCCGTTCACGGAGGCGCGGAAGCGGAATGGCGCGACATCGAGCGCGGGGTCTCGATCGCGCAGTCCGGGGCGGTCTCGGCAGCGGTCTCGGCTTCCTCCTGTCTGGGGGCCACCGAGGGTTGGGTGGCCCTCGAGGATCGGGAAAAGGGCGTCCTGATCGAGCGCGCCCTCGCCGAAGCGGCCGTGGTACCGATGCTCGACTTCGCGGAGGTGGACGATCGCTTCTTCGCTCGTCTTGGGCATAGCGCCGCGGAGACCGACGAGACTCGGGCCACTTTCGTTCGCGGGTCCCGGCGTTTCTCGTTTTCGGTCCACGGTTACCGTCGCGCGGACGAGATCGGCGCTCCCGTGGCCGCCGCCCGGCTTCGAAGTCGAGGCCTCGCCTATCGGACGGGTTCGGGCGTGGGAGTGACGGGCGGTGTATGAGCACAATCTCGTTCAGCTGAGGCGACGCGATGCGGTCCTGGTCGAGGCGCTCGAGAGTGCCTCGCTGGCGGAGGTCGATGAAGTCCAGGGACCGCGAGGTGCGCGGGTGCTTCGACATCGCGGGGTACTGCTCGGCTCGGCCTACGATCCAGAGGGCGAGGCGGAGCGGATGGCCGACGAGATGGCCCAGGTCTCCGCGGATCTGCTGGTCGCCATTGGTTTCGGTCTGGGCGAGCAGCTCCTGCGTCACGTCGAGCGGAGCCGGATGCCCGTCGTGGTCTTCGAGCCCTCGCCGGGCCGTTTGAAGGCTGCGCTTCATCGGCGTGCCTTCGACGACCTCTTCCGGCCCGGTCGGGAGCTGGAGATCGCGACGGATCTCGAGCAGCTCGCCCGAATGCTGGAGGCCCGGTACCGGGTCGGTCTGCGGCTTCGCGTCTTCACACATCCCGCGGTCCTGCGTCTCGACCCGGGCCCGGTCCGGGATGCGCTTCGCCGGATCCAGCAGGTGAAGAATGCCGCGGACATCCAGGCGAAGACCGCGGTGAGATGCTTCGACGCCTGGGCGTCGACGACTGCGGCGAATGGAAGCCGCATCGCCGCGCGCCCCGGATTCGGCTCTCTCCGGGGTCTGTTCGCGAACCGAACGGCCGTCGTGGTGGCCGCGGGACCTTCGCTCGACAAGCAGCTGCCGAGCCTCCGGGAGCGACGGGATGAGCTCATCGTGATCGCCATTGGCCAGACCGTGGGCGCCCTGGCAGCCGCGGGGATCCGTCCGGATCTCGTCCACGTGCTCGAGAGTCGGGACGTGTCCCATCAGCTGACCGACGCCGGTGATCCCGGAGATCTCGATCTCGTCGTCACGCCCGAGTGTCATTCGGCCCTCTACGATCTTCCCACCCGTAGCTGCTTCGTAGCGACCTCCGCGACTCCAGGTATGGGGACCTGGATCGCAGAGGCAACGGGTGGCGATGGCTTCACGATCGGCGGCGCGTCGGTCGCGGTCTCGGCCGTCGGAATGGCGCTGCTGCTCGGTGCCGATCCGATCCTGCTGATCGGTCAGGATCTGGCCTTCACGGGGGGTCGGACCTACGCGGCCCACTCGGCCTACGACTTCGTCGGGGCCGAGATCGACGACGATGGGCGCTGTCATTTCACGGGCATGCGCCAGAAGATCGGACTGCTGGGCGATCGGGATCTCGCCACCGTGCGGGATCGGGTCGACGCGGGCGAGATCGTGTGGGTCGACGGCTGGCACGAGGGTGAGCGGCTTCCGACCTGGCGATCCTATGCGGTCTTCATCGAGGAGTATCGCCGTCTCGCTCGGACGCTCTCGGCGAGTGGCGCCCGCCTGATCAACTGCACCGAGGGGGGGGCACGCCTGCACGGGCTGGAGCATCGCTCGTTCCGAGACGCGCTCGACGTGTTCGCCGTCGGAAGAATCGATGCGAGGGGTCCCATTCGCGCGATCTACGATGCGAGTCGACCTCATCGACTCTCCGACTATCGCCCGGCGCTGGAAGCGGCCCGTCGAAGGCTCGATCGGATCGAGAAGGATGCGCTACGCGCCGATCGGGACGCCGAGCGGATGGAACGGGGTCGGGTCGGACTTCGCCCGGAGCGGCAGCGGATGGAGGCGCTTCGGAGGCTCGCCGCACACGAGAAGAAGCTCCGCCGCCGGTTGGAGCGGGTTCCGTGGCTGGACGTGTTTGCGCAGCAGGCGATCCATCACAGTGAGTGTCTGAGTCGCCGCTCGGATCATCGGGAGCCGAATTTGGAGGAGATCGTCGGTGAGTCCCGCTTCCTGTTCCGGGCGGCTCGGGAGGCGGTGATCCGGGCGCGGGCCTGGTTCGAGGCGTTCGAGGCATCTTTCGCGGAGGGGCGCCGCCCCGCCCCGCACGATCGATCCAGTGTCGTGGCGTCGGCGCGGCGATCGCCCGGGATCACGTCTCCTCTCGGCTCGGGAGCGTCCGGATCGCGTCAGGCTTCGAGCGACCCGTGATCGAGGGCAGGGCGTTCGGTCGTGCGGCCGAACCCGTGGTCGCGGGCAACC